>JAZKXL010000069.1:0-7218 GCA_045611635.1 Candidatus Fimenecus sp.
CATTTTCAGGTAATCGGCTAACAACAAATGCACCCATTTGCACACCTGCTTGAATTTCGGCACGACCGTCACCTATTACAAGCACATTTTCGCCCTTAACGCCTAATTCTTTTAAGAGTTTTTTCATTACCATATCTTTGGGCATTTTTTCAGTCCAAGTTGAGCCGATTATGTCTTCAACAAGCTCATCTTTGCCGATTTTATAGCCGAGGGCTTCAACCTCCTCGTGCATTCCCATACCTTTTTCAACAACTGCGCCAGTTACGAAATAGTTTTTAACACCGTTGTCTTTTAAAAATTGCAAGAAGTCCATTGAACCTTTTATTCTAAACTCATTGGGATTTTTCTTGGCTTTTACAAGGTTTTTATCACGACAAAATCCGTTAAGCACTTGCTCATACAACTTGAAAAGTCGTGGAGTTTGCACCTTTAACATTTGGCTCATTTCTTGAGTTTCAGGCAAGTCGTCATAATACTCGTTACCATTGTTAATTCGGTCTATGATTTGAGCGTTTGTATCTTTATCACAATTAACTTTAATATTCCCCTCTTGAACAGCCCTACGAATTGCCCACTCCATTTGAGTAAGCGCTGAAAGCCCTGCGGATTCAATACAAAACTGGTCAGTTTCGGGCAATTTCTTTGTCCCTGCAAGAGAAATAAGGCGGTTTTTATTTTCAACACTATCAAAATCTTGGGGTAACCCGTTTACGATTACATCATAAAGACAAATGCTCATTACAGGTGGCCAATCACGAATAAGAGAATGTGTGCCATCAATATCGTGAAAAGCATATTTAATTTTATATTTATCACGAATTGTCAGCATAATAACTCCTTATTTTTTAGGACCTGGTCTGTGCTTTGCAGTATATTCAAGTGTATTGATTTTAATGATTGTTACAATAGTTGTCATTTTGTCTTCAAATTCAAAGTCTTTGCCTGTTTGTGTTTTCATAAGAATTGATAAAGCAAGTTTTTTCTCTTCAACATCTTCTACGATTTCAGCAATACCCCTACCCATAACTGAAGCGTAAGTAATGCCATATTTACAAGCAACATCACCCTCAAATGGTACAATATCACAATCCATTTCAAAGAAAACTTTTGGATTTGCGCGGATTAAATCAAGTTTTTTGCCACGATTTGCACCGTGAAGGTAAATTGTTAGTTGCCCATCGTCCATAATGTATCCATAATTCATTGGCACAACATATGGCTCGTCACCATCAACAAGTCCTAAATGCAACACCTTAGATTTATCAAGAATTTTAATAATTTCATTTATATCAGTAACCTGACGCTCACGTCTTGTCATTCCGTTCATAATTATTCTCCTACTTTTTGATTATCAGTGCGACACTTTCCGTGTGTGCAGTTCTTGGGAACATATCAACTGGTGTAACTTCTTGTGTTTCATAGCCCAATTCTTTAAGTATTACACAGTCCCTTGCTTGTGTAGAAACATCACAAGAAACATAAACAATTTTTTTAGGTTTCATTTTTGCCACATATTCCAATACTTCTCTATCGCACCCTTTTCGCGGTGGGTCAAGAATTACGGCGTCTGGTGTGGTGTTTTTATCTTTAAGAATTTTTACTGCATCTTTAGCATCGCCACAGTAAAATTCGCAATTTACGATATTATTATTTTTTGCATTCACTTTTGCATCTTCAATGGCTTCGGGAATAATCTCAACACCGATTATCTTTTTAACCTTATTTGCCATTGAAAGTCCAATTGTACCTGCACCACAATACAAGTCAAGTACGGTTTCAGTACCGGTTGCGCCTACATATTCACTTGCTTTGTTATATAACAATTCGGCACAGTCGTGATTAACTTGATAGAATGAAAGTGGTGAAAGACGGATTTTCACTCCGCAAAGCACATCTTCAATATAATCGCTACCCCAAAGAGTTTTGCAAGTGTCACCTAAAATCACATTAGTTTTTTCTTTATTAATATTGATTACAACGCTTGTAAGTACATTGATTTTAAGTAAATCGTCAACTAATTCGTAAGATTTTGGCAATTCGTCACCATTGATTACAAGACACACCATAATTTGCCCTGTTACAAATGCTTTTCTTATGTAGATATGGCGAATGAGTCCTGTATGATTTATTGAATCATAAGCTGAAATACCGAATTCCGTCATCCAATTTTTCACAATTTCAACGATACTTGCGAATTCTTCAGGTTGTAAAATACAGTCAGCAGAATTTATTATTCTATGGCTTTTTTGAGCGTAAAATCCTGCAACAATATCCTTTTCAAATCCAACAGGATATTGTGCTTTGTTACGATAACGCTCAGTTTTGCAAGTGATAATATCATTTACTTGCACATCTAAATGAGCAAGACGAGAAAATGCGTCTATCACCTTTTGCTTTTTAAGTTGCTTTTCTGCCTCATAAGAGATATGACGGAATGCGCAACCACCACAAGAGCGGAAATGCTGACAATCTACTGCAATTCTATCACTAGATTTTTTCACAATTTGCTTAACAATGCCTATTGCATAGGTCTTTTTTGCCTTAATAATATGGGCAATTATCGTGTCACCTTTTGCGGCACCTGAAACAAACACCGCTTGTCCGTTATAATGCCCAACGCCATTACCCTCAGCAGTATAGCCCTCAATATTCAGTTGTATATCTTGGTTTTTTTGAAGTGACATACAAACAAATCCTTATAACTTTAATAAAATTCCCGCTACCGCACCAAGCACCAACCAAAATGCAGGGTGCATTTTTTTAAGTTTTTTAATAAACATAAGTGCGAATACTACAACTGAAATTGCAATTACGGGAATTACAAATTCGCCATTTACATAGAAAATCGGTTTAATAATTCCAAATACTGCAAAGGCAACAAGTGCAGTAACAACAGGGCGAATACCTGAAAACGCACCTTTTACATATTCGTTTTCTTTAAACGCTTTTAAAAATCCTGCAACAAGAACAATTACAATAATTGATGGTGTTACAAGACCAAGAGTTGCAACAATTCCACCTAAAATTCCACCGGCTATACCCAGTTCGCTGAATCCCGCATTATAGCCCGCATAAGTTGCCATATTTACACCAATTGGTCCTGGCGTGCTTTCAGCAACAGCAACCATAACCCCCAACTGGTCTTCATTAAACCAGCCGTAATCACTTCTTGCCAAATCTTGCAAGAATGGAATTGTAGCAGGACCACCGCCAACTGCGAAAAGTCCTATTTTGAAAAACTCATAAAATAACTTCAAGAAGGTCATCTCTTTTTTACCCCCTTGATTTTATTGTAAACAACACCAACGATTCCACCGAAAATAACAAGTAAAATTGGTGTTATATCAAACACAAAACATGCAATAAGTCCAATTATGAAAAGCACAACGGACACTATATTTACAAGACTTTTTTTGCCAAGTGTGATTACTGTGTGTGAAAGCAAAGCACATACAATAGCATTGATGCCAGTAAGCGCTGATGCAACTATTGGGTAATCCATAAATGACTGCAAAACTGAAGCTACTATTGTTATAATAATTATTGATGGAGTTATCATTCCAAGTGTTGCAAAAATGCCACCTAACACACCGGCTTGATAATAACCGATAAATGTTGCAGTGTTAACCGCAATAATGCCCGGTGTACATTGTCCAACTGCATAATAGTCAAGCAGTTCTTCTTCAGTTGACCATTTTTTCTTTTCAACTATTTCTCTTGTAAGTAGCGGAAGCATTGTAAGACCGCCACCAAAAGTTATTCCGCCTATCTTTGCAAAGGTCAAAAATAAGCTTAGTAATTTTTTAACCATTGTATTCTCCAATAAAAAATATATTTTAGATAGTTTTTAACTTATTTTTGTTCTCCACTCCAAAAAATGTAATCGGAAACAAGCATTGCTCTAACAGGAGCCGCCTCTGCCCCGCCAATTTTAACAGGAGCTGCCATTAAAAAGTATTTTCCTGGCTCTACTTTTTCTAAATCTAAATTTTCAAGAAGTGCAATATTATCAACCATAAACATACGGTGAGTTCTACCGTCGCTACCCTCTGGCTCAACAGTCATACTATCAGTACCAACAAGCACATAACCCATATGTGAAAGTTCTGACGCAGCCGATTCGTGAAGCACTGCTTTGCCATGACTTTTTATAAGTATTCTTGTTGCATTTCTTGGGAAATATTCTTCAATAAATGCACCTGTTATAAATTCTTCAGCTACCTCAACAACTACGCAGGGACCAAAAAAGATTTCAGGGTCAAAATCAGTAATATCATTACCGTTTGGTAAAAAGTGCAAAGGTGCATCCATATGTGTACCATTGTGAAGGCACATACTGATTCCACTTAAATTATATGTACAATCATCACCAATAGTTTTCACCTTTTTAAGACTTGGGGTTGGGTCGCCCGGATAAACCTCACAAGTCATAACATCTTTAGAAATATCAATTATTTTCATAATCTCACCCCGAAAGTTTTTCAGTTTATTTTAACACAATTTATATCTTCCTGTAAACAAGAAAGTCAAAGTGAATATCCGTCGTAAATCCGCCATTTTTACGGATTTTTTCTTCAGCACCCAACTCAGATTTAAAGTAATATGGTGTCATTTTGAAAAGATTTACGCCCATTTCACTATTTAGTGTTATTTCACTTTTTACGGTGTATCTTTTTATAAATTCAAAACCATTATATTCAGTGTGTTTTTCTTCATTTTCGTAAGTGTTTTCGTAAAGCAATTCTTTAAGTCCCATTAAGTGATTTTTGCCAGGCACTGCATATATTAGATAGCCACCATTTTTGAGCACTCTTGCAGTTTCAGTTTCAACCATAGGTGCAAAAATGTTAATTGCCAAATCAAAATATTCACTTTTAACGGGCATATCAAAACAACTTCCCACTGCAAAACTACCATTTTTATATTTTGCCGATGCATAACGAACTGCTTCTTTTGAAATGTCAAATCCACACAATTCGTAGTTAAATTTTAACTTTTGTAAAAACCCATCATAATACCCTTCGCCGCAACCACAATCGACAATAGATATTTTTTGACTACTAGAGAAAATCGCATTGATTATATCAACTAACCTTTCGGCAAAGCAGTCATAATTACCACTTTCAAGAAACTCGCGGCGAGATAAAACCATATCTTTTGAGTCACCAGGGTTGTCTGAATGTTTTTTATTAACCGGCAACAAGTTCACATACCCTTGCTTTGCAATATCGTATGAATGATTATTCTCACAACCATATACTTTACCATCAATATTCAGTTGTGATTTGCAAATTGGACAAATGAACATAAAATCACCTTTAATGGCAATGGCGGGGTCAAGACCCCGCCCTACCTATAATCATTTATTTTGCAACGATATTTACAAGTTTACCCTTAACGTAGATTTCCTTGATAATATTCTTGCCTTCAAGCTCTGCTGCCACTTTTTCATCTGCTTTAGCAAGTGCTATAGCGTCAGCTTGTTCAATGTCAGCAGGTACATTAAGCTTTGCACGGATTTTACCATTGATTTGAACAACAATTTCAATAGTTTCATCAATGCACTTTGCTTCGTCAAATGTTGGCCATACACCATCAGCAGCCATCATTTTACCATAACCGCAAACCTCCCACAATTCTTCAGTAACGTGAGGAGCAAATGGGTTAACAAGTAAAAGAAGTGCTTTAAGTTCAGCACGATTGATTTCGCCCTTTGTGTAAATTGCATTGAGAAGTGTCATAAGTGCTGCAATTGCTGTATTGTATTTAAGAGTTTCAATATCTTCAGTAACCTTTTTAATTGTTTTGTGGAATGAAGATGAAAGTTCTTTTGAGAAATCATCACCATCTACAAGAATTTCTTGAAGATTCCAAATTCTATCAACAAATCTCTTACAGCCCTTAACTGAATTTTCTGACCAAGGGGCTGCTTGCTCATAGTCACCCATAAAGAGTACGTATGTACGAAGAACATCAGCGCCGAACACGTCAACAACTTCGTTAGGGTCAATAACATTACCACGAGATTTACTCATTTTAACCCCATCAGGACCTAAGATAAGACCCTGTGCTGTTCTTTTTGCGTATGGCTCAGCACCTGGTACTGCACCGATGTCATAAAGGAATTTATGCCAGAAACGAGAATAAATAAGGTGACGAGTAACGTGCTCCATACCACCGTTGTACCAGTCAACTGGCATCCAATAGTTAAGTTTATCCATGTCAGCAAGAGCGCTGTCATTATGTGGGCCAATGTATCTTAAGAAATACCATGATGAACCTGCCCATTGTGGCATTGTATCAGTTTCTCTCTTTGCGTCGCCACCACATTTTGGACACTTGCAATTTACATAAGAATCAATCTTTGCAAGTGGGCTTTCACCGTCAGTACCTGGAGCAAAGTTTTCAACATCAGGAAGTCTTAATGGAAGCTCTTCATAAGGCACAGCAACCATACCACACTTGTCACAGTGAACGATTGGAATAGGCTCACCCCAATAACGTTGACGGTTAAATGCCCAGTCCTTCATCTTGTACTGAACGCCACCTTCACCGATGCCTTTAGCTTGTAAGAAGTCAATCATTTTTGCGATTGATTCTTTCTTATTGTCCATACCGTTAAGGAAATCAGAGTTAACCATTTCACCGTCACCTGCATAAGCAGCTTCGCTAATGTTACCACCCTTAATAACCTCAATAATGTCAATACCGAATTTCTTTGCGAAATCATAGTCACGGTCGTCGTGTGCAGGAACAGCCATAATAGCGCCTGTACCGTAGCCCATCATAACATAGTCAGATATGTAAATTGGAATATCTTTACCGTTTACAGGGTTCTTTGCAGTAATACCTGCAATCTTAACACCTGTCTTATCTTTTACAAGCTGTGTACGCTCAAACTCAGTTTTCTTTGCACATTCAGTACGATATGCAAGGATTTCGTCCATATTAGAAATCTTATCAGCATATTTATCAATGATTGGATGCTCAGGAGCCATAACCATAAATGTTACACCGAAAAGAGTATCAGGACGAGTTGTGTAAATCTTCAATTCTTCAGGAATTTCGTTAAGATTGAAGTTAACGAATGCACCACGAGATTTACCAATCCAGTTAACTTGTTGAAGCTTAATATTTGGAAGATAATCAACATCATTTAAGCCCTCAAGAAGCTTGTCAGCATACTCAGTAATTCTTAAGTACCAAACATCTTTGGAT
>JAZKXL010000070.1:0-13688 GCA_045611635.1 Candidatus Fimenecus sp.
ATGTAGGCCAAGGTTACCTTAATAACGAAGCACTCACAAATGAAAAATTCATTGATAATCCATTTGGCGAAGGTAAACTTTACAAAACTGGTGACCTTGCTTACTGGAGAAACGATGGTAATATTTGTTATGTGGGTAGAATGGATGGTCAAATCAAGCTTAACGGTCAACGCGTTGAGCTTGGTGAAATTGAAAAAGTTATAGGCGAAGTTTCAGGTGTTGAAGCAGTTGCTGTTATGATTAAGCAAAACAACAACCAAGATATGCTTGTTGCCTTTTGTTGTGGTGATGAAAACTCAACAAATAACATCCTTAAACACTGTGAAAGCAAGTTGCCAATGTATATGATTCCTGGCAAAATCCATTTCCTTGAAAAAATGCCTCTCAATGCAAGCGGTAAGCTTGACCGAAAGGCGCTTAAGAATATTAAAGTTATATTTGATGATACTGCTATTAAGGAAAATCCTGTAACCGAAACCGAAAAACTTCTTTGCCGCTTGTTTGAGCAAACACTTTGCATTGATGTTGTTGGTAGAAATGAAAGTTTCTTCACTCTTGGTGGCACAAGTCTTGATATGATTTCAATTCTTTCAGAAGATATGCTCAAAAACGTTGCTGCTGCTGATTTTATTGCTAATCCAACACCGGAAAAGTTGGCAATTCTTCTTGAAAGTAATGAAGTAAACGACAGTGACGGATTCTACTCTTTACGTGTTGTCTCCGGCTCTAAAAAAGCATTGATTATGTTCCCATATGCCGGCGGTGACGCTTCCGCATTTGCTATGCTCACAAAAGATTTAGAGCAACTTGCCCCTGATATATCACTTTATTATGTTGATTATCTTCGTTCTTATGACGAATGCAAGAAAGTTGCTGAAAAGATTTCAACTCTTGCAAAAACAAAAGAAATCAACATTTATTCCCATTGCGCAGGTGCTGCAGTTGCATTACAAATTATAAACATTCTTGAGTCAAGTGGCGTTTCAGTTGCTCATTTTGTCTCAGGCGGATTTATTCCGGTTGCAAAAGCAGGAAAACATAATTCCTGGAATATTATTCCAAAGAGATTTATTCAACGAAAGCTCATTAAGGCAGGCGCACCTATTGAAAAATTCTCGGATACTCACAATTACAATATGATTGACAAATTCCGCAAAGACACTGATTTTATGACGGAATATTTCTATAAGAATGTTGAAAAATTTAACGCTCCTACGTCAATTATAATCAGTAAAACTGATATGTTTACAAAAAATTATACCGATGCCGAATTCTTATGGAAAAAACTTTCAAACAACTTTGGCAAAGTGCATTTTGTTGACACAAAATCTCACTATTTCCAAACTGACAACAGTTTGTTTGTTGCAAAGGTTTTAATCAATGTAATTACAAACAATGACGCTTAAGTCATTTAAGACACAATAAAGCCCTAAGGAAGATTCCCTAGGGCTTTGTTTTATTTTTTGTTTTTCACTTTTTTCTTAACTGTTTTATTGCTTGCCTTTTGAGTTGAATGTTTTTCTTCCGTTTTTATTCTTTCTGGAAAAATCTCTGCAAGTTTTTGCTCAACTGGCGCATATTTACTTTCATAATAAGCGTTAATTTTATCTCCCATACTTAAGACAATAAAAATTTCAATAACACCTAATAAAAAGCCCATAATACAAAACAAGTGGAAAAGTTTAAATGGACCTAAAACATTTTCTTCGGCTCTTAAAAATTCACTAAAAAATCTTGTTCCACTATACAAAAGAAGAAATAACGGAAGACCAAGTCCTGGTTTTTTAGCAAATTTTCTTAAGTAAATCAACAATCCAATAGCAATGAATGCGGCACAAGCCGACTCAACTAATTGTACAGGGAATTGTTCTTGGAAATTATAAAGTTCGTTTCTTGGTCCACCTGACCAAGGTATTCCATGGCAACAGCCCGCACAATAACAACCAATTTTAATGAAAGTCAAGTGCAGTGCTACAGCCGGTGCAAAAAAGTCCATTTGTTTTAATGGATTTGCACCAAATAAAACGCTTGCAAAAAATGCTACAAAAGCAAGTGGTAACGCGCTACCAAAATAGTTTGCAACTGTACCCAACGCAAGACCAAGACTTCCGTTAAACAAAACAATGAGTGCAAACGAAATACCGTAAGAAAAACCGCATCCTAATAATGTAAAAAAGTTTTCAACAAATCTTCCCAATTTTTTATTTTTAACTGCAATCGCATACACAATTTTCTTTGAACGATAGCTTATGAGTGTGCGCCTTTCTTTAAAAAATATAAAGCTATATACAAAGACCGCTAATGTACCAATATAAGAAAACAAGTTATAATTTTGTATGCCTGTATTTAAAAAATATGTGTTCATTTATTCAACTCCTATCTACGAGTGTTATTCATTTTATCATATTTCAACAAGTTTTTCAAGTATGACAAGCACTTCACTTTATATACATTTATTACTAAAAAGTTAAAATTCAATTACATTATTATCAAACTCGTTGACAAGAATATTATAAAAAGTTATGCTAATTGTAGAAATTTTTAGGAGGTGCAAACATGGATAATCTTGAATATTTAATGCGATATGTTTTGTGTATTCTTGCTATTGCGGTTATATTAAATTGTGTATTATCACTCATCCGTTTGCGTCCTGAAAAAAAGACTTATGCATTACTTGTTAATATGGCAAACAACAAGCAACATCCTATAACCTGTTATGAAACATCTATAGGTAGAAGTAAATCCTGCGATATTGTTTTTACAAACACCACCGTTTCACGCTCACATGCAGTTGTTGCTCTTCGTAAAGACGGATTTTATATTTTTGATACTGAGTCAAAAACAGGCGTCCACATAAATGGTAATAAAATAGAAAAAAGTGCAAAGCTTGCAGATGGTGATGTTATCGCTTTTGGTACTGCAATTATGAAATTCCACATAGGCAATGAAGCAATTGGTGATATTGCCCACAAAAAAGGTGAAAAAATCACAATCCCTCATCTTGTAAATATTGTTGACGGCATTGAATTTCCAATTGATGGTGAATATATCACAATTGGTCGTGCAGCGGGCAGTAATGTGGAAATTTCCGCATCATATGTTTCACGAAAGCAAGCTGAAATCTTTAAAGAAAAAAATGGTTGGTATATTGAAGACTTTGGCCGCATTACAAAAACAACCCTTAATGGTGAGCCCATTTTCTCAGTTACTCCACTTTATGATGGTGATGTTATACAAATTGGTGATTTTGCATTTTTGTATGAAGAAAATTAAAACATAAAGAAACCAATAGAAAGAAGGTGAAATTATGCTTAAGAAAACTAAAAATGTAAACCTTGCAATAATGCTGTTTGTTATTACGCTTTTTCAAATTACTTGTCTTATCACCCTTGTTGTCAAGGCGGCGGATGAGCATAGAACGGGCATAATTCTCACTTTCGGTATTTATATGCTTGTTGAATATGCATATTTTATTGGAACTCGCCTTATTCTTAAGCGCAAAGGATTTGAAGTTGAGCTTATTGCTTTCTTGCTTACAACAATAGGACTTTCAATTACTGCAAGCGTATATCCTGATAAAGCACTCAAACAACTTGTAGCAGTTTTAATTGGTATTTTTGGATTTATATTTTTACAATGGTTGTTGCGAGACTTAAAAAGAATTTCATTTCTTCGTATTCCTGCCGCAATTTGTGCAATTGGAGCATTAGGTGCTACTCTTGTGCTTGCAACCTTTACTAATGGCGCAAAAAACTGGCTTTACATTGGCGGAATATCAATTCAACCTTCTGAGATTGTAAAAGTTGCTTTTATTTTTGTTGGTGCTGCATCACTTGAGAAACTACAATCTAACAAAAGCTTGACAAAATTCATTTTTTTTGCTTTTGCTTGTGTTGGTGCACTTTTCTTGATGCACGATTTTGGTACCGCACTTATATTCTTCTTTACATTTGTTGTAATTTCGTTTATGCGCTCAGGCGACATTAGAACTATTGTACTTGTTTGCACAGTTGCCCTTATGGGTGGACTTTTGGTGCTTATGTTCCGACCTTATGTTGCAAATCGTTTTGCCGCATACGGTCATGTATGGGAGTATTTTGATACATCCGGATATCAACAAACACGCACCATGATTTACTCCGCAAGCGGTGGGCTTTTAGGTGTTGGTCTTGGCAACGGAAAACTCCGCAATGTTTTTGCCGCAACTGAAGACCTTGTTTTTGGTGTAGTTTGTGAAGAATTCGGTATGATTATGGCCGGAGCAATTTTACTTTCTTACGTAGCACTTCTTGTGTATTCAATACGCCACTCAAAACATGCCCGTTCATCATTTTATGCTATTTGCGCTTGTGCTGCAGCATCACTTATGCTTTTCCAAGCGTCACTTAACGTATTCGGTGTAAATGACATTTTGCCACTTACTGGCGTAACGCTGCCTTTTATTAGTCGTGGTGGCTCAAGTGTAATTTGTTGTTGGATGCTTCTTGCATTTATTAAAGCCGTTGACCGTAGCACTTACAGATATGGAGGTGTTCGTCAATGAAATCTATTTCTCGTAGAGCATTAACTTTATATGTGTTGATTTTACTCTTTCTTGCAGGTTGTGGACTTCTCTATTACAACCTTATAACCAACGCAAACTCTTGGGCAATGAATAGAGCAAATCTACATTTATATTCAAAGGGCGCACTTATAACTGCAGGCGATATTACCGACATTAACGGAGAAATTCTTGCAACCACAAAGGACGGTGTGCGTATTTACCACAGTGACAAATACGTTCGTCTTGGTACACTTCACACGGTTGGCGATAGTGCAGGATATATTGCAAGCGGTATTCACACCTCCTTTAAAAACGAACTAACCGGCTATAACTTAACCGATGGTATTTACAACCTTAAACGCTATGGAAAGGGTAACGATATTAAACTCACTCTTAATGCGGAGATTTGCAAAACCGCATATAAAGCACTTGGCGATAAAAAAGGTACCGTTGCCGTTATGAATTACCAAACTGGTGAAATCGTTTGTATCGTTTCAACTCCAACCTATGACATTACTGACAAGCCAACTGATATAAACACCGACACCACAAACAAATATGAAGGTGTTTATATGAATAGATTTTTCTCAGGACTTTACACTCCGGGCTCAATATTTAAAGTGATTACATCGGCTTGTGCTATTGAGAATATTGGCGATATTTACAGTCGCACCTTTACTTGCGAGGGCAAAGTGCAAATTGGTGAGGGTTATGTTTTTTGCAACGGCACTCACGGAGAAGTGAGTTTTGAAGAAGCACTTAACAAGTCTTGCAATGTTGCTTTTGCCCAAATCGCTTATGAGTTAGGTCATGAAAAATTGACCGCTACCGCCGAGCGTCTTGGCTTTAACAATACGAATGTTTTTGTTAGCGGAAAAATCCGCACCGCAACAAGTAAGCTTAAATTAGATACAGCAACTGCCCTTGATTTAGGGTGGGCAGGAATTGGTCAATATACAACACTTGTAAATCCATGTCAAATGCTTACAATTGTTTCATCTATTGCAAATGATGGTAAGGCACTTGCCCCTCACATTGTAAGCGAAATTAAAACACCTAACGGAATACCAATTTATAGCGCAAAAACCGAAGTGATTGGTGACTACTTTACAGTGGACACCGCTAATAAGTTAGATGCTTTGCTCCGCTCAAATGTTAAAAACTATTATGGTGACAGTTATTTTCCACAAATGAATATGTGCGGAAAAACAGGTACTGCGGAAATCAGTGATGTTGAAGATGCAAAGCCAAACGCATTGTTTATTGGCTATTCACAAAACAATAGTACTCCATTCGCAATTATTGTTGTTGTTGAAGATACAACTGCAAGCATAACAAGTGCAGTACCTATTGCATCAAAGGTTATGAAAGTTGTTAAAAGTCAATATGCAAATTAAAAAGGGATGCACAAGCATCCCTTTATTTTTATTATTTACCATATTTTTCAACAAGCGCTTTATATTCATCATCAGTAATTGCTACAACCGAGCCGTGTCTTGGGAAAAATTCCATACTGTAATCATTAGCTTTAACCGGCTTAAAGTTTTTAAAATCGCTTGTTTGTTGCATAAAGAAACGGTCTGTACCGTATTCATCCATAATCATAACCCACTGGTCTGTACCTGTTATGTTATAAATTTCACTACCCTCAACACCTGTTGTTGCAAGTGACACAATAACAGGTTCACTTGTATATGGTCCTGTAAGGTTTTCACTTGTTACATAAGCGATAGTCTGGTCTTCATCATGCTTAAAGTAAAGGTAGTAAAGTCCCTCTTCTTCGCTATATACAATATCACCATCAATGGTTTGTATTCCCGGGCGCTCATATAAAAGCTGTGGTTCAGTAAGTGTTTTAAAATCAGTTGTATATGCATAATACATTTGTGCAACATCATTCCACACGGTTGAATGTGCCCAATATACCATATATGCTTGTTTTTCAGCATCCCAAATTGCTTGCGGTGCCCATGCACGAGTTGTTTCGGAATATGTGCCACCAAAATCGCGAATATCAATAATTGTTTCGTCTGTCCAAGTTATTAAATCCTTTGATTTCCATGTAACAAGAGCGTGGTTAGATGTCCAACCCTCCGCACTTTTCATATCAGTACCAATTATATAATAATAGCCGTCTTGCCCTTTAAGAATGTATGGGTCACGAACTGAGCGCTTACCAAGATTTTGCATAATAACCGGTTGGTTTCCGTTAAGTGCTTTAAAATTGTAGCCATCTTTACTTACTGCAAAGTGAATTCTTTCCTGTTCGGGCTCATTACCTACAAAATAAACAAATAAATATTTACCCTCTTTACTTCTTGCTGGTTGTGCGTAATTCATATAATCCATAACCCCCATAACAACTAAAGTAATTGCTCCTGCAAGAGCAACTATAGCCATTAAAACAGCAGTGATTTTTTTCATTTTTTTCTTATTCATAACTGCTCCTTCTTTTTTCTTAAAAGTTAACTCACTAATCATTGTTGAGCCAAGAATAAGTATTGCACCAATTATGCCGAAGAGCGTCATCTTTTCACTTAAAATTACTGCCGAAAGAATAATAGCAACAATTGGGTCAATATAACTGAAAAGCGCAACTGTTTGTGTGTTTAAATTCTCAATAGAGCCAAAATACAAAGCATAAGAAATGCCCGTATGCACAACACCCACTACTAAAAGCATTGCAATTACAAGAGGTGTGATTTTTGCCCCTGAATTATCTTCAACAAGTATTGAATAAGGCACCAAAACTGTAGCCGCACTAAAAAGTTGAACTATAGTCTTTTCATATATAGGCACATTCTTGATTTTTTTGTTAAGCAATACAACTGACGCGTAAAATGATGCTGCACCAAGTCCTAAAAGAATACCCTTTAACTCACTAACTCCTGTAAATCCCGTTTCAATAATTCCTGAAACTAAAACCATACCCACAAGTGCAACGGCTACGCAAACTGCCTTTTTAGGAGTAATTTTTTCCTTAAACAAAAATTGCGACGCTATCATTACAAACACAGGCGCCATATAATAGCAAAGTGTTGCAGTTGCTACTGAGGTGTATTGGTATGACTCAAAAAGCAAAATCCAATTAACACCTATAAAACCACCTGAAAGGCACAGTAAAAACAAGTTACTTTTAATCGATTTTATTGATATCTTTTGTTTTTTGATTAGTATAACAAGCAAAATCAAAAACAACGCACCAATATAACCCCTAGAAATTGCAATAACGCCAGAAGAAAGCGGCACATATTTTCTAAATATTCCAATTGTACCAAATACAAACATTGATGCAATTAATGAAAGTTTTGCTTTTGTATTTTCACTCATAATAACCTCGCAAAGTTTTAATGAGATTATTATAATACAATATATCCCATTTTTCAACGACAATCTTCACAAGTATATTTATATTGTATTTTCACTAAAAGTATGGTAAAATGATTTGATACTATAATTGTTTTTGGGAGTTTTTGTTATGATGAAAATTTCACCTTCAATACTTTCATGTGATTACGGAAAAATTGCAGAAGAATTAAAAGATATGGAGCTTTGCGGTGCTGATTATATGCATATTGACGTTATGGATGGTCACTTTGTACCAAACATTACACTTGGTGCACCCGTTGTTAAGTGCATTAAAAAAGCAACAAATGTGCCTTTTGACGTGCATCTTATGATTAGCGACCCAATTAAATATATTGACGATTTTTGCAAAGCAGGTGCTGATATTATCACATTCCACACTGAATGTGACTCACCAATAGATGAAACTATTGAAAAAATTCTTGCAAACGGAGTTAAAGCATCACTTACCGTTAAACCAAAAACTCCTGTTGAAGATATTTTCCCATATCTTGATAAGCTTTCAATGGTACTTGTTATGACTGTTGAGCCGGGCTTTGGCGGACAAAGTTTTATGGAAGATATGATGCCAAAAGTTTCTGCGCTTCGTGAAGAAATCAATCGTCGTGGTCTTAACTGTGAAATTGAGGTTGATGGCGGAATTAACGAACAAACTATTGCCATTGCTGCAAAAGCAGGTGCTGATGTATTTGTTTCAGGTAACGCTATTTTCTCAAGCCCTGATAGAAAAGGTACAATCCAAAAATTCAAAGCAATCGCACAAGAGAATTTTTGCAAATAATTAAATTATAATTGACCCTACATTCTCACCAAATTCATTAATTTTCTCAAAAGAGGCGTTTGACGCTTGCCCATATTCCTCCATAACAGCACAAACTTTACTGTTGCTTTCAGGAATTTGCATATAAAAAGCGTTATTCATCTTAAATATTTCATACTTTAAGTTTTTTTGGTGGCACGTTTTTAGCACCGATACAAAATCAAGAAGATTGTCAATGCTTTCTGTCTTGAAGAATGCGGTATTTGTAAGTTTTCTCATTTTATATCTAGTCTTTTTGCGAGAGAATGTAACAATGAAAAAACAACCGTCATCTATAGGCAACGCTTCAATAGTGATTTTTTCACTTGTGTTAAAGTGTTCACTTGCCTTTATGATTTTTAAGATTTTCTTAACCATGCTACTATCACAAGCAAGATTTTCATATGTAATATTATGCTTTTTCATATCTTCAAATGATAATTCAACAAGTAATGTGGTTTCGTTAAGCACTTCAAAAGTCATTTTTCTACCCCCAAAATGAAAATACTTCTTAATTTATCATATTACGGGGACTTGCTTTGTGCAATAAATAAATATTGGAAAAAGTGAGGAATTAGTTTTGACAAATACTACAACACCTCAAAAAAAATATGAATTAACGGAAACTCGCAAAGTCACATTAGACTATGCAATAATGCTTTCCGCCCTATTGATTTTTGCTGTTACCAAAAATGGTATTTCGGCTCTTTTTCTTGCACTCATTTCTATTTTTACCGCTACAATCTTTGTAGAATTAGGTGACAAATTATTAAAAATTAACTTTACTTCAAGATTTTTAACACCAATTGTAATTGGCTTGTCAGTTGCCTTGATGTTTCCTGCAACAGCGCCTTGGTGGATTTTTGTATTTACCTCTGCCTTTGCGGTTTTAGTATGTGTACTTCCTTTTGGTGAGCCCGAAAAAGCACCATTTGTGCCTGCATCAGTTGCAATTTGCTTTGCAATTCTTTGTTGGAAAGAAGAAGTTTTTAAATATGAAAGTTTCGATTCATCTCTTACTGAAATGCTTTCACAAAGCACTTCAATGGGTGACAATGTTGCGTCTGTTTTGGAAGTGCTTATTGGTAATGTACCTGCTGCAATGGGTACTGGTTGCACCTTAATTCTTTTTGGAGCGCTTATTTTCATTATAATTCGCCGACCAAAAGACAGTGTGCCTGTTTTAACATTCTTACTTGCGATTACACTTATGGCGGTGCTTTTCCCAAGAGTTGCTACTGGTAGAGTTATTTCTCTTGTTATGGAGCTTTGTGGTGGAATGTTACTTTTTGGCGCAGTGTTCTTTATTTCAGTGCCATCAGTTATGCCTGAAAGATTGCTTGCTCGCATTGTTTGGGGCTTTGTGGGTGGCATAATTTGTATGGTAATTCGTTACATAGGCGCAGTTGAAGAGAGTGCTTGTTTTGGCATTTTAATTACCTGTGCAATTTCTGATTTCTTTGATAAACTTCCTCTTACTAAAAAAGAGAAAGCACAAATTCAAACTGAAGAAGTTGTAGTTGAAACACCAATAACAGTTGTGCCTGATGAGGTACTTGAAGAGATTCCTGATATTTTTGAAGAGGTTGCTGAAAAAGCAATTCAAGAAGAAACTGTATCTACTATTGATACTGAAGAAGAAATTCCTGTAGGTGACGCTGAAAATCTTGAAACGGTTATTTCTGAAGAAAATACAGTTACTGAAACTGAGGCACCTTTTGTAATAGGAGGTGGCGAAGATGAATAACAACACATTTAAAAGAATTATAAACAGTGCGCTTATTAAAAACCCTTTGCTTTTTGAGGCAATTGGTCTTTGTCCTGTTGTTGCTATAGCAGTTTCGCTTCGCCTTTCACTTTTTCTTGCAGCAGTTACCACTATTGAAATGATTGTATGTGAAGTTTTAGCATCACTTTTACTTAAAAACGTCCGTCGTTATTGGCGCGTAGTGTTATACGCTATTTTCGGTGTTGGAGTAATTTTTCCAATAATGATTTTCGTAAACAAGTTTTTCCCTGATATTTCAATTAACTTTGGTATTTACTTACCCCTTATGGCAGTTAACTCACTTCTTGCATTACACTGTGAACGAGTTGCCGTAAAAAATAATGTAAAAGATAGTTTTGTTGATGCAGTTTCTGCATCGTTAAGTTATGGTGTGGTTACAATATTTGTGGGCTTCTTGCGAGAGTTTTTTGCAAATGGCTCAATCGGTGATATGGCTATAAATATGCCAGTTAAATTCCCTGTACTTGCAACTCCATTTGGCGGACTTCTTATAATTGGCTTTTTAGCTGCAGCGCTTAAGGCATTTGTTATGAAAAAATATCCAGATAAATCGCCTGACCGTGCATTTGATACTTCTGAAATCCGTCGTTCACTTCGTGGCTCATTAAAAGAACTTATGAAAGATGACTTTGACCCATATGGTGACGGCGCTAACGATACGGAATCTACATTTATTCGTGTACGTAAAGAGCGTAAGCTTAAAGCGGAAAAAACTGAATTTAATACAAAAGAAATTATTGAAACTGAAGAAAAAACTGAAAAGCCAAAGAAAGAAAAGGTAAAAAAAGAGAAGAAAAAGAACGAAAAATCTTCCAACTTTAAAAAGCAAGTGGCGGCACCTCGTCGTGAGTCTCGTCCACGCCCTGATGCTGAGCGAACTTATCTTGATGACTTTTCAGATATGCTTACTGAACTTGAAGAATACAAAAACCGTACTGAAACAAACGTTGAAAGTGAAAGCGGAGGTGATGAGGAATGAGTATTTTCTTAAAACTTATTTCAGCCGCACTTTATGTTATGATTTTCCAAAATCTTATTTTCAATGGTGGTTACGGTATAAGCGAAGCTGTACGAATGAGTGCGAAACCTCGTCAATTGGTACCAATGGCAATATTCATAACATACTTCTCGACAGTAGTTTCAACTATTTGTGTGCTTCTTGACAAATTTCCGGTAATTCATGAACTAAGTGAAATGCTCCATGCAATCATATTTATATGCGTGCTGATTCTCAACTACACTTTAACAATGGTGGTTGTACTTATTTATAAAAAAGTTTCTCCACGTACTATCCGTAGAATTGGTATTGCAGCATTTAACACGCTTGTGTTGGCAGTGCCATTCATCAACTATCGCTCAGCATTTTCTATGTTTGAAGCAATCGGCGCAGGTCTTGGTGCTGGCATTGCTTATGTTATTGCGGTTTTGCTTATTAACAATGGACTTAAGCGTCTTGATATGAACAAAACTATTCCACCTTGTTTCAAAGGCACCCCTGCTATGTTCATTTATACTGCAATACTCTCACTTGCATTTATTGGAATTTCCGGCTCATCAATATTTATTTAATTATTAAGGTTAGATTATGGCAAGAAACGAAAATACCCCACGAAGATTAAAGGGGTACTATGAATTTTCAAAAAAATACCCTTCTCGCCGTGGAGATAGACCAATTCATGAAACTCCCAAGGCGAAAAAACGAGAGCGCGCTAAAAAGTTTTTAGCTGGCGTTTTGTTTGTGTGCCTTTTTGTATTCACTTTCGTTTTTGCAAAGTTTTGCTATAACCTTTCAACAAAACCCTTACCTCAACCGGAAGAAAACACTTTGCCAACAATTACTGCCGACAATCTTGGCACAATCCGTGCAATATATGTTGAAAATCAAGATTTAGAAGAAATAGCAACTCTTTCAAAATTTCTTGACAAAGCAAAGCAAAATGGATTTAATGCCGTTGTTCTTGATTTTAAAACCCAAGAAGGCGTGTTGGCTTATAACTCTAACTTAATTTCTTATTCGTCTAACTTGAATCTTATAGATAGCGTTATAATTGAAAAAATTAAGGCGGAGGGTTTTATACTAATCGCAAATATTTATTGCTTTGAAGATACAGTTGCCCCTCAAAGAGTTAATGCTTATGTTTATGAAAATGTCGAAAAAACTAGCATTTGGTATGATGACTCTGCAGTAAATGGAGGTAAAGTTTGGCTTGACCCAACTAACCCACGAGCAACCAATTATCTTTGTTCAGTAATTAGTGAAGTCGTAAATATGGGTGCTGATTGTATTTATCTTCAATCAGTTGAATTTCCAACTGGGCGTAAAAATGCAACACCAGTTTATACTATTGATGACACAACACTTAACCGCAATGTTGTGCTTATGCAATTTATTGAAAAAGCAGTAAAATCAGCAAATAGTCGTCCTATAATTTTAGGAATGCCTATGCTTTGCGCAACTGACGGCGATATGGAAAAATGGGGCGGAAATCTTTTTGATACAATGGCACCCGTTTGTTCTCCACTACTTACCCCACCAAGTGATAGCAATTATATTGAGTTTATTGAAAACAATTATCTTGTTATGAATGATAAAGCAAAAAACAATTTTTCTACCATAAAAGTAATCCCAACTGTAAAAAATCAACCGGAAGATATTGATTTTTATGAAAAATTAGCAGAAAGTCAGGCAGAGAGTTATATAATTCTTCCTTGATTTTACAAAAAGACTTGAAATACAGTAAAAATTATTGTATTATTTATAGTGTATTAAAACAAAAAACGGAGGTATAATACCTATGGTATCAGCAGGTGATTTTAGAAACGGCGTAACATTTGAAATGGATGGTAACGTTTTCCAAATCGTTGAATTTCAACACGTTAAACCAGGCAAAGGCGCTGCTTTCGTAAGAGCAAAAATTAAGAACGTTATTTCAGGTGGTGTTGTTGAAAGAACATTCAACCCAACTGAAAAATACCCAACAGCAGTCATTGAAAGAAGAGATATGGAATATTCTTACAATGACGGTGGTCTTTACTACTTTATGGACCAAGAAACATACGATATGGTTCCAGTAAATGCTTCAGACCTTGGCGACAACTTTAAGTTTGTTAAAGAAAATATGATTTGTAAAATCCTTTCATATAAGGGTAGTGTTTTCGGTGTTGAACCACCAAACTTTGTTGTGCTTCAG
>JAZKXL010000071.1:0-9465 GCA_045611635.1 Candidatus Fimenecus sp.
ACTACAAATCCTTATGGTACTACAAAATATATGATTGAGATTATTCTTGATGACTTCCATAAAGCAGATAGTGACTGGGCAGTAACACTTCTTCGTTACTTTAACCCTATCGGTGCACACAAGAGTGGTCGTATTGGTGAAAATCCAAATGGTATTCCAAATAATCTTATGCCATATATTACACAAGTTGCTATCGGTAAATTGCCATGTCTCAATGTTTTTGGTGATGACTATAACACACATGATGGTACTGGTGTTCGTGATTACATTCATGTTGTTGACTTAGCACTTGGTCATGTTAAGGCAGTTGAAAAAATCCTTAAAGATGAACCAAAAGTAAATATTTATAATCTTGGTACAGGTAACGGCTACAGCGTTCTTGACATTGTTAAGGCATTTGAACAGGCATCAGGACAAAAAATTGAATACAAAATTGCTCCTCGTCGTCCAGGTGACCTTGATGTTTGCTACTCTGATGCTACAAAAGCATTTGAAAAACTTGGTTGGAAAGCTGAACGCGGACTTCTTGAAATGTGTGAAGATTCTTGGCGTTGGCAAAGCAACAATCCAAATGGATTTGATGACTGATTTACTAAAGGATTTTGCTAGATGAGAGTATTTGATTTTGATAATACAATTTATGATGGCGAAAGCGGAATGGATATCTTTCTTTACTATTTAAAGAGAGACCCAAAAGGTGTAGCTAAATTCGTGCCTAAGTTTATGGAAGGGTTTATGCGATATAAACGCCATCTTATTACAATAGAAGAGGTTAAAACCGAATATGCTTCTTGTGTTAAGGAGTATTTTGAGAGAATTGAAAATATTCAAGAAGACTTTAAAAATTTTTGGGATATAAACGAAAAGAATATTAAATCTTTTTATCCAAAAATTAAAAAAGAAGATGATGTAATTCTTTCAGCTTGTCCATATTGCCTCTTGAGTGTTATGACAAATCGTCTTGGAATTAAAAATGTGATTAGTACCGACCTTAATCCTGAAACAGGTGAGATTGGTGAAATTTGTTACCACGATAATAAGGTTAAAATGTTTCGTGAGGTTTTTGGTGACGTAGAAATTGACGAGTTTTACACTGATTCTATGAGCGATAAACCAATGATGGATATTTCAAAAACAGTTTTCCTTGTTGATGGTGATAAAATTATTAAAATCAAGAAAGATGGAGTTTATCTTAACGAAAAATTTGAATAATAAATTTGAGTAGGTTGGGCAGTTGCGCAAGTTTTACTTGTGAGGAAAGTCCGAGCATCATACAGCAGGGTAACGGCTAACGGCCGCCGAGGGTGACCTTAGGGAAAGTGCATAGAAAATTACCGCCACTTTTTTAGTGGTAAGGGTGGAAAGGCGAGGTAAGAGCTCACCAGCGTTGCAGAGATGTAACGGCTGAGCAAACCCTACCCGATGCAACATCAACCGAAATTGTCAGCTGGACATATATTTCAACAGATGGCTAGAGGCATATAGCAATATATGTCGCAGATAGATAATTGCCTTAAACGACAGAACTCGGCTTATAGACCTACTCATTTTTATAAATAAAAAGCCCGAAAGGGCTTTTGTTTTTAACAAAATAGCGGTTATCTCGTATAATGTGTTGAGGTGATTTTAATGTTTGATGCATTTGCTGGGACCGTTTTTATGTTCTTAACTCTTATAGGAACAGTTGCAATTTGCTATTTTGTTATGTTAAAATTATTAATACCGAAAAACAATGATGTTTATTACATAATTTTACCTTGTAACGAAAATACAAAAAATGTCCGTAAAAAAGCATATGGTACAAGAATTAAACTTAACCTGTTAGGCGAAGATTATTGTTCTAAAGTTGTTGTGCTTGATTCGGGTATAAATGAAGAAGAAAAAGCAAATTTGTTAGAAATTTGCAAAGAAAGTAATGGGATTTATTTAGTCCCAAAAGAATATTTAAAGGATTACTTTGATGGAAGAGTTCGAAACAAAAATCAAAATTAATGGAACAGTTACTGATATAACCTACCACAATGATGTGAATGGGTATACTGTTTTTGTGGTTGATACTAATGAAGAAGAAATAACAGTTGTAGGTGTAGTTGCTGATTTAAAAATGGGTGACCGTGTTGAGTTGGTGGGCGATTATGTTTATCATTCAGTATATGGTAGACAATTTAAAGCGGATTTTTGCAATGCGCTTATGCCTGAATCCGTTGAAGATTTATACCATTATTTAGCAAGTGGTGCAGTAAAAGGTATAAGAGAATCAACTGCGCTTAAGATTGTTGAAAGATTCAAAGAAAAGTCTTTTGATATTTTAGAAAATGAGCCGGAACGACTTGCTGAAATTAAGGGGATTTCTCTTGAAAAAGCGAAGAAAATAGGTAAAGAATATAATGCTCAACGTTCAACAAGAGCCCTCATTATATCTCTTTCAAAATACGGACTCAAAACAAGTGAGTGCCTTACAGCTTTTGATAAGTTTGGTAAAGATGCAGTCGCGATGATTGAAAATAATCCTTATATACTTTGTGAAGGCGAAAATAGAATTTCTTTTGAACGTGCTGAGCAAATTGCCGATATGCTTCCTGAAAAACCAAGCGCGCAACATAGAATTGAAGCAGGGGTACTTTATGTAATAACCCATAATTTCTATAATGGACACACTTGTCTGCCAATTGAAAAGCTTTTTACACCGTCAAGCGATTTGTTAGGTGAAAGTAGAGATAATATTGAAATTGCTATAGATAATCTTTTAAGTACAAAAAGAATTATTTGTGAAAAAATAAATGGGAGAGAATTTGCTTTCTTGCCTGATGCCTATATAGCCGAAAAATCTATTGCACGAAGATTAAATGTGCTTTTAAAATTTCCACCTGAAAATCCACTTGACGTAAACAAGTATATTGAAAAAATTGAGAAAAACCAAAAAATACAATATGCCGAAAAACAAAAAGAGGCAATTGCAACTGCGGTTAATAAAGGTGTTCTTATTTTAACTGGTGGTCCAGGTACAGGTAAAACCACAACCCTTAATGGCATTATTAATTTGTTTGAAAAAGACCATCTAGACATAGCTCTTTGTGCACCAACTGGTAGAGCAGCACAGCGTATGACTGAAGCAACTGGTAGAAATGCAACAACAATTCACCGACTTTTAGAGGTTGAGTGGGGTGAGAATGATAGACCAGTTTTTAAACGAAATATTCGTAATCCGTTAGACTGTCAAGCAATAATTGTTGATGAAATGTCAATGGTTGACATTTTTCTATTTTCAAATCTTTTAGATGCACTACCATTTGGTTGTCGTCTTATTATGGTTGGTGATAGTGACCAGTTACCATCCGTTAGCGCAGGTAACGTGTTAAAAGATTTAATTGAAAGCAATCTCTTGCCTGTTGTTGAACTTAAAGAAATTTTCCGTCAAGCAATGAATAGTAACATTGTTCGTAATGCTCATGCTATCGTTAATGGTGAACAAATTGAAACCGATTATAAAGATGGTGACTTTTTCTTTATGCATCGTCATTATCCTCTTGACGCAGTACGTACAATAAAAGACCTTTGCATAAAGCGTTTGCCCGATGCCTATAACTTTGACCCTACCACACAAATACAGGTGCTTTGTCCCTCAAAAAAAGGCGATACAGGTACAATTAATCTTAATCAAGTGTTGCAAGAGGCAATGAATCCTAGTGAAAAAGGTAAAGCGGAATATAATACTGGTTATCGTATCTTCCGTGAAGGCGATAAGGTTATGCAAACCAAGAATAATTACAATATTCATTGGGAGTCGGAAAATGATGAAGGGGACGGTATTTTTAATGGTGACATCGGATTTATTGAAATTATAGATATCGCCCATGATGCTGTTGTCATTGATTTTTCAGGCAAGCGTGCTACATATTCTAAAGAACAACTTGGTGAAATTGAACTTGCTTATGCAGTAACTGTACATAAAAGTCAGGGCAGCGAGTTTGACGCAGTGATAATTCCTATGATTTCCGTAAATAACAAGCTTTGCTATAGAAATCTTCTTTATACTGCAGTAACAAGAGCGAAAAAACTTTTGATTCTTGTAGGTACTACGGGTTGTCTTAACAGTATGATTGAAAATAATAAAACACAGCTTCGCTATTCAGCATTAAAACATTTTATGCTTGACAACTAGTTTTGTAGGTGTATAATGTAATCAAGCCAAGTAAATATAGTTATGGGTGCTGACGGTAAGTCGGCTGAGATTAGAGTTATTCCACTCTTGACCATTGAACCTGATACGGATAATGCCGGCGTAGGAAATTTTCATTCAGCCATGCGGGTATTCCTTGGCTGAATTTTTTTATTTGGAGGTAAAGAGAATGAAAAAGAAAAATTTATATTGGTTAGCAGAAAGCGCAATAATGATTGCTCTTGCTGCGGTGTTGGAAATTGTTTCAAAAATGTTAATTCCTCAAACGCCGTTTGGTGGTCAAATTACTATTGCAAGTATGTTTCCTGTAGTTTTAGTTTGCTGGAAATATGGAATCAGTAAGGGTTTTATAACTGCCTTTGTTTATTCACTTGTTCAAATGGCACTTGGTGTAAAAACTATCAGTAATCTTGTATTACCTGCATCAGATGAATATTTAGGCAATATTGGTAATGTTATATTAATGCTTATGCTTGATTATCTTATTGCATATACTGTTTTTGGATTAAGTGCAATGTATAAAAAAACAATAAAAAAAGACAGTATTTCACTTGCTCTCGGTGCATTTACAGTGTTATCACTTCGTTATATATGCCATATTATATCAGGATATATTCTTTATGGTGCGTGGGCGGAATGGTTTTTCACTCAAGAGGGATTTTACTCATGGGGTGAAACAGTAATAAATACATTTAATGGAAATGCACTTTCTCTTGTGTATTCAATAATTTATAACGGAACTTATATGATTCCTGAAATCCTGATAACAACATTTGTAGCAGTTGTTATTGGTAAATTACCACAAATTACAAAAACAAAAGCATAAATAAAACTCCCTTGCAAAAGCAGGGGAGTATTTTTTATTCATCAAATTTTCTATCAAAACTTCTATATTGAATTGCTTCAGTAATGTGCTTTGTATCAATAATTTCACAGTTATCTAAATCGGCGATCGTTCTAGCAATTCGTAATACCTTGTCATAGGCGCGTGCTGAAAGTGATAATCTTTCAAAAGCAGTTTTGAGTATTAACAAAGCGTTACTAGTCATCAAACAATATTTTCTTGTTGCTGCTGCATCCATTTTGGCATTGCAAGTGATTTTTGTACCTTCAAAGCGCTTGTGTTGAATTGCTCTTGCTTTTTCTACACGTTTTTTAATTTCCCTTGACGGCTCAGTTTTATGGTTGCCCGAGAGATTTTCAAAATCTACAGGCGGTACATTTACATGTATATCAAGACGGTCAATAAGTGGACCACTGACACGATTTAGATATCTTTGTGCCGCACCGTTTGAACACGTGCATGGTCTTGTAGGATGTCCATAATAACCACAAGGACAAGGGTTCATAGCACAAATCATCATTACGGAGCAAGGGTATTGAAATTTTGCCATAGCACGTGAAATACTAATAATACCATCTTCAATAGGTTGGCGTAAAACTTCAAGGGTGTTTCTTGTGAATTCAGGCAACTCATCAAGAAATAAAACTCCATTATGTGCTAAAGACACTTCACCAGGTTTAGGTATTGCTCCACCGCCTGAAAGTCCCGCAGGGGAAACTGTGTGGTGTGGTGAGCGGAATGGCCTTGAACGAATAAGTGAAATACCGCTTGGTAATGCACCTGCTATTGAATAAATATTTGTCGTTTCAATAGATTCTTCAAATGTCATATCAGGCAAAATTGATGGCATTCTTTTTGCAAGCATACTTTTACCTGAACCTGGAGGGCCAATCATAAGTACATTATGTCCACCAGCGGCGGCAATTTCTAACGCTCTTTTAACTTCTTCTTGACCACGTACATCAGCAAAATCAGGAATGTTTACAGGATTATAATATTCAGTGTAACTTTCAGCTGAAACTGGAGATATTTCTTCCATTCCAGTTAAGTGTTTTAATAATTGCAAAACGGATTTTACAGGGTAAACCTCAATACCTTTAACTACCGCACCTTCGCTTGTGTTGTCGGCAGGAATAAAAATCTTTTTAATTCCGTTTTCCTTTGCGCAAAGCACCATTGGTAAAACGCCGTTTACTTTGCGAAGTTCACCATCAAGAGACAATTCGCCAATAAAAGCCATATCATCAGTAACGCCTTTTAATTGTTCGTTAGCACAAAGCAGTGATATAAGGATAGGCAAGTCATAAAGTGGACCTTCTTTTTTCATGTCAGCCGGAGCAAGGTTTACAGTAATTCTACTTACAGGGTATTGTAAATTTGCATTTTTTATTGCAGAGCGCACACGCTCACGACTTTCCGAAACTGCAGTATCGGGAAGCCCAACAATGTCAAATCGTGGTAATCCACCTGAAATATCGGCCTCTACAATAACTTTGTAGGCCTCCATTCCAAAAAGTCCAAGACTTGTAACCCTTGCAAACAAAACAATCACTCCTAACTGAATTTATTCAATTATACAATATCTATCATATTATTTTCAATACAAAAATAATATATATTTTGTATTTACTTTTTAGTTTAATTAGCGTAAAATATATCTAGCAAATTTTTGGAGGTATTGTCGTGAACGATATTAACAAACTTTATGAAAAATGGCTTGAATGTGCCACTGTTGATGCTGATTTAATCCCTGAACTTGAAAGCATTAAAGGTGATGATGAAGCAATTCTTGATCGTTTCTATAAAAATCTTGAATTTGGTACTGCGGGGCTTCGTGGAGTTATTGGTGCAGGTACAAATAGAATGAATGTTTACACAGTAAATCAAGCAACTCAAGGATTGGCTGATTATCTTAATGAAGCATTCACTAATCCATCAGTTGCAATTGCCTATGACTCAAGAATAAAATCAAAAGAGTTTGCTGAAAGTGCAGCAGGTGTTTTGGCAGCAAATGGTATTAAAGTGTATATTTACCCTGAACTTGTACCAACCCCAATGCTCTCATTTGCTGTTAGACGATTAGAGTGTTCATCAGGTATTATAATTACCGCAAGCCATAATCCATCAAAATATAACGGTTTTAAATGCTATGACCCTAATGGTTATCAAATGACTGATGAGGCAGCTGCAAAAACTTATGACTATATTCAAAACATTGATATGTTTACCGGCGTTAAATCTATGAGTTTTGAAGATGCGCTTGCTGAAGATATGGTTGATTTTATTGAAGATTGGCTCTATGATGAGTTTTATTCAAAAGTTAAATCTTGCCTTGTTAATCCTAATTTAATCAAAAAAGCAGGTCTTAAAGTTATTTATACACCACTTAATGGCGCAGGTAATAAACCAGTCCGCAAAGTTCTTAAAATGGCAGGAATTACCGATGTAACAGTTGTTAAAGAACAAGAAAAACCTGATGGCAATTTCCCAACTTGTCCTTATCCTAATCCTGAAATTCGTCAAGCATTTGAATGTGCTATTGAAACATCAAAGGGTACAGATGCAGATTTGCTTCTCGCTACTGACCCTGACTGTGACCGTGTTGGCATTGCAGTAAAAGATGGCGACGACTATGTCCTTATGACTGGTAATGAAGTTGGTGCAATGCTTTGCGAGTATCTTCTTTCAACACTTAAAGAGCAAAACAAGTTACCACAAAATCCTGTTGTAGTAAAATCAATAGTTACAACACCTCTTATTGAGGCAATTTGTAAAGAATATAGTGCTCAGGTTGCTGATTTGCTTACTGGCTTTAAATATATAGGTGAACTTATTACAAATCTTGAAAAAGAAGGTAAAGAAGGCGACTTTGTTGTAGGTATGGAAGAGTCTTACGGTTATCTTCGTGGGGTTCACGCTCGAGATAAAGATGCAGTTGTAGCGTCACTTATGATTTGTGAAATGGCGGCAGTATATAAACTTCGTGGTATTTCACTTAAACAGTTTATGGATAGCATCTATGAAAAGTACGGTATGTATCTTAACACTGTTCTTAATTTTACATTTGAAGGTGCAAGTGGAATGCAAAAGATGACTGAAATCATGAACTCGCTTCGTGAAAATGCACCGAAATCTTTAGCTGACAAAAATGTAGTAAAAGTCGCTGACTATAAAACAAGTGTTTTAACCGATACTGTAACAGGGGAGAGTGTAACAATCAATCTTCCTAAATCAAATGTACTTTCTTATTCACTTGATGACAATAGTAAAGTTATTGTTAGACCATCAGGCACCGAGCCAAAAATTAAAGTATATGTTACTGCTTATGGAAACACAAGAAACGAGTCTGAAGAAAAAACAACATTAATTTCAGACGACGCTAAGAAACTTATAGGAGTATGAAATGGATAGACAAAAATTTGTAAAAGCGGTTGCAGTTTTTCTTGCAGTACTTATGGTTTTAAGTTCCGCCGCAGCAGTATTTCAAATATTTATGTAATAGATTAGCCACAAACCATAGTTTGTGGCTAATTTTTGACGTGTTTTGTGGAAAATATACATAATTTTCGGTTGACTTTTGATTTTTTTGTGCTATAATCATCTTAATATAGGTGCAATTAAGTCGTAGTGTTTATGAGGTGAAGTGTTAAGAATGGATTTATCAAATAATTTTGTTGATGATAATATCCTTGTATCTCGTGCCAAGGCAGGAGATGAAGAAGCTCTTAATGAATTAATTGCCCGTTATTTTGAAAAGATTTTATTAAAGGCATCAACCTTTAAAAATCTCAATGGCATAGATGCTGATGATTTGTGTCAAGAGGGTATGTTGGGATTTGTTTCAGCAATTTATTCTTTTGATGAAAGTCGTAATGTGCAGTTTTATACATATGCAAGCACGCTGGCAGTAAGAAAAATGATTTCGGCAATT
The DNA here is from genome assembly GCA_045611635.1 of Candidatus Fimenecus sp. GTDB lineage: Bacteria > Bacillota > Clostridia > Oscillospirales > Acutalibacteraceae > Fimenecus. The sequence continues at coordinate 8,956 of JAZKXL010000071.1, forward strand.
CGCAAAGTAAATAATAATGCAAACTTGCCATTACAATCTTATGTGTCTTTAGAAGAAATTACTGATTTATTGTCATATTCACCAACACCCGAAGAAATGCTTATATTTGGTGAAGAACTTAAATTAATTAATGATTTTGTAGAAAAGAATTTTTCTAAGTCAGAGAAAAAAGTTTTCAAATTAAATTTAGTAGGTCTTTCATATTCTGAAATTGCTGAAATTTTAGAATGTGACGAAAAATTTGTGGATAATGCACTTCAACGAATTCGAAAAAAACTCCGCAAATTAAAGTTATAAAAAACGCCCATACTCAAAGTGAGCATTGTTTCAATGGTACGGTGCAATTCCGTAAAGGGTAATAAAATATTTTTAAGCGAGGTACTAAAAATGTACGAAGACAAAACACTCACCTGTAAAAATTGTGGAAACGAGTTCGTTTTTACTGCAGGCGAACAGGAATTCTATGCAGAGAAAGGACTTGTAAACGAGCCAAAGGTGTGTAAAGAGTGC
>JAZKXL010000072.1:0-11295 GCA_045611635.1 Candidatus Fimenecus sp.
CAAAAGAAAAGGGAATCAATATGAAAGAAACTGAGCTTTCAGAGTTGGACAAGCTTTGGGACTTAGCTAAACAAGTATCAAAAAAGGATTAAATCCTTTTGGATAAATAAAAATGAGGAAATTTATTGGAGGAAATCACAATGAATAAGACAGAACTCGTAGCAGCAGTAGCTGCAAAAACAGGCCTTTCAAAGAAAGACGCAGACGCAGCAGTAGCAGCAGTTTTCGCATCAGTAACAGATGCACTTGCAAATGGTGACAAAGTTCAACTCATCGGTTTCGGTACATTCGAAGTTAGAGCAAGAAACGCTAAGACAGCTCGCAACCCAAGAACAGGCGAAACAATGACAGTTCCAGCAACAAAAGTTCCAGCTTTCAAAGCAGGTGCAGCTCTTAAAGCAGCAGTTAAATAATTAAACTTTTGTAAAAAAGTGGGGAGTCGTTTTCGACTCCCTTGTTTTTTGGTGAATAAAATGAGATTAGACAAATACTTAAAAGTATCAAGAATAATTAAAAGAAGAACAATTGCAAATGAAGTTTGCGATGCAGGTAAAGTAAGTGTAGGCGGTAGAGTGGTGAAAGCGTCTTATGATGTTAAAGAAGGCGACATTCTTGAAATTACATTTGGTGAAAAGACTACAAAATATAAAGTCCTCACAGTTACCGAACACGCCACAAAACAAACTGCAAGTGAAATGTATGTAGAGATAAAATAAAAAGCAGTCCACAAGGGCTGCTTTAATTTTTATTTATTTCTTTCCAGTTGAGCCGAATCCGCCTGCACCGCGGTCGGTGTCATCAAGAGTATCAACCTCAACTATTTCAGGCAATTCAACAGGTGCAATTACCATTTGAGCAATTCTCTCATTTGGCTCAATTGTGTAAGCATCTCTTTTTTGATTTATAACGCCAACACAAATTTCACCACGATAGTCACTGTCAATAACTCCAACTGAATTTAAAAGTCCAATTCCGTGCTTAATAGCAAGTCCACTTCTTGCATAAACAAATGCTGCAAGATTAGGGTTGTCAAGTCCAATAGCAATACCAGTAGGAATAATTGCGGTGTCGCCATAATTTAATGTAATTGGATCGTCAATACAAGCGTATAAATCCATACCTGCACTACCAACAGTAGCACGTGTAGGAATTTTAGCATTTTCTCTTATCTTTTTAATTTTAAGTTCCATTATTCAACACCTCTATATAAAAGTCCACGAGTAAATTCACCTGTGGGCTTTTCTTGGTTTTTATATGCCTTCAATACACTTTCAACTTCACTTGGCGATTCAGTTGTAAAGTTGAAAAACAATATATCACATTCACGAATTTCACGTAATCTATCCGCCATATAAATTGGTCGTGAATTAAGAATTTCCGAATATCCCATATTGCATTTAACAGGAAAATGAATGCCCATTCGGTCAACGATTTCACCATTTCGTTTGCATTCGTTACAAGTTTTACCATTCTTTACAGGGCAATTTCTTGTAAGCATAAGCGGAATTCTACCATAAACAGTAATTCCCTTGCCAATAGGGGCTGAAAGTCGGTTAAAATTCTCAACAGTACATTCGTTTGAAACAATAACTTCACCAATGTTAAGAGTTTTTGCCACATCCATTGAAAGTGAGTTAAAAATATTCATTGATGGTGACGCCACAACCTTTTTACCACATTGTCTTGCAACTGCAACTGCATCAAGCGTGTGGCAAAGACAAATATCAGTTGATGAGTTTTTAAGCATCTTCATAACCTTTTCACTGTTGCCAAACATACCGTGAGGCAATTCAATACCATAACAAAACTCTTTAATAATTTCGTCATCAGTGTTAAGTGGTACAAAAACTAAATCCGCATCAATATTTTCAGGGATTTGATTTGCATTATCAAATCTACAATAGATTTTTCTCTCGTTTTTAGAAACAATTTCAGTAGGGATAGGTGCAGGAGATAGCTTTCTATTGCTTGTATTCGACATTTTTTCACCAAGCAACTCTAAAGCGTTGCGTCGCATCATATTAATGGTTGATACAGGCAGTGAGTAATCAATAATACCAACATAATGAATGTTTGCCACTTCAAATTGAGTGCCCCCACATTTGCATAGTGCTTCGCGAAGTCGGTCTATACTAATAGCACGATTTATAGGTGCTTCGCAAATAACATCACTTGTAACCGTTACTTTATAACCGCTACATTCGGCAACAAGTGTAGCTGGTTTACCAATTTCACCAGTAAAGGTGAAATCAACAGAAAATCTTGATTTTTCTTTTGCATAAATTGATGAGTATTTATGTAGTAAATCCTTTGTGGCTGATTGAACATTTTCTTTTACACGATAACCAAACATATGGCGACCAAGCTTACTTTCAAAATAACCATCAGTAAAGCCCGAGCGTGAAAAAAGGTCATATAAATCTTTTTCAATATCAAAATTGTATTCGCCTTTAACCGCCTTTACACAGGCGTTAACACAAGCACTAACATATTCAGGGCGCTTCATTCTACCCTCAATCTTAAATGAACAAATGCCCATTAAAGCAAGTTTGTGAATATGGGTGATAAGTGATAAATCCTTAAGACTTAAATCGTGACCTGTGCCATTTTGCACTTTAAAAGGTAATCGGCAAGGTTGGGCACAAAGTCCGCGATTACCACTGCGTGAGCCAAGCACAGCACTCATAAGGCATTGACCTGACACGCACATACATAAAGCACCATGAATAAAGATTTCAAGTTCAATAGGTGAGTTCTTGCATAAAAATTCAATTTCAGAAAGACTTAATTCTCGTGGTAAAACTGCACGACTAAAACCTAATTGTTTTAATTTGCAAAGACCTTGAAGTGTACCCACACTCATTTGAGTTGAAGCGTGCATAGGAAGGTCGGGACAAATTTCTCTTACCGCCTTTGCAACACCTAAGTCTTGAACAATAACCGCGTCAGCACCAAAACTTGCAATTTTGCGAATCGCCTCATAAACTTCATTAATTTCACAGTCTTTAATAAGGGTGTTAAGCGTAATATGTACCTTAACACCCCGGCTGTGACAGTATTTAATTGCTTCTTCAATTTGCTCGTCAGTAAAGTTTTGCGCATTTCTTCGTGCATTAAAATTGCCAAAACCTAAATACACAGCTTTGGCACCGCTAAGCACCGCCGCTTTTAAACTTTCTTCACTACCAACGGGTGCAAGAATTTCAGGTTTACTCATTGTTGTCCTCACTTGCTTTTGCAAAAAGATTTATTTGTCCGCCCTTGAATTTGGCTTCAGTTTTATATCTTTCAAGCTCACGTTTGTAGTAGTCACGCTCACTCTTTGCCTTTGTAGCGTCCTCAAGATATTCGTTTAATTGACTGCGAACACTTGCACAATCTTCTTTTGCCTTGTAAAGCTGGTCAACAAAATCAAGCAAAGCAAGAACGGCTGCCCTGTTGCGATTTACAAAAGGATTGCCATTTAAATAGTATGACATTTTCTCATCAATTTGTTCTGCAAGCGCTTTTGTATATTCAACGCTTTCATCAGTAAGAATATTATATTCAATACCACAAACTGTAAATCTTACTTCGTTTTTCATATTTTCCATAATGTTCACGCTCCGCTTGTTATTTTAATAATAACTAATTTAATTCATTGTATCATAAAAAAACTGCATTTTCAACTACTTGTGACGGAACAAAGAGTCAAAAACCCCCGTGTTATGACACTTTTTGCATTCGTTAGGACACTCAAAATCTACAAGAATGGTATCATCACCAATTACCTTGATATCCTTCCAACAAATTTTAATATCTTCATACCTACCCATAAGTCCAAAACATTTTGCCCGACCATAAATAACAAGAGATACAATGCACCCTGAGCAGGTGTCAAACTCTATGTCACAAACATTGCCAAAACGATAACCATCATTTAAATTAATAACTTCTTTTTCTCGCATATCAGTAATAAAGCAATTCATAAAAACACCCCTGTAAATTTTATTTAACAGGGGATTTATTTATTACGATTCTTTAATTTTCTTGATTGCACCTTTTTCTAGACGGCTTACCTGTGCCTGACTAATGCCCACTTCTTCGGCGACTTCCATTTGAGTTTTGCCTTGCATAAATCGTAAGTTTAGAATCAATTTTTCACGACTTCCTAAGTTCTTGATTGCTTCTTTTATTGATATTTCGTTCAGCCAGTCATCATCACTCTCCGAGCTTCCCACTTGGTCCATAACATAAATTGTGTCACCACCATCTGAGTAAACCGGCTCATAAAGTGATATGGGCTCAACTATTGCCTCCAATGCTAAAACTACATCAACAGTTGGCAAATCCATTTCTTTAGCAATTTCTTCAATGGTAGCATCACGACCAGTGTCATTTTGAATACGTTCTTTAATTTGCATAGCATGGTACGCGGTGTCGCGTAGGGAACGACTAACACGAATTGTGTTGTAATCTCTTAAATATCTACGGATTTCACCAATTATCATAGGAACCGCATAGGTTGAAAATCTCACATTTTGAGTAATATCGAAATTGTCAATGGCTTTCATAAGACCAATACAGCCCACTTGAAATAAATCGTCAGGATTTTCACCACGATTCGCAAAGCGTTGAATAACCGACAACACAAGTCGCAAATTACCCTCAATCAAATCATGACGTGCTTTTCTATCACCATTTTCTTTTATTTTTTTAAGAAGTTCCATCTTTTCGGCTTCTTTAAGCACCTTTAATTTTGTTGTATCAACCCCACAAATTTCAACACGAGTATAATGCAAAAAAATCACTCCCAATAAAGTTTCAATAAAAGTATTACCAATTATTAGAACTCTAAACAGGAGATGAATTTTTATTTATTCCACAGTTACGCTCTTTGCCAAATTTCTTGGTTTGTCAACATCAAGACCACGCTCTATTGTTGTGTGGTAAGCAAGTAATTGTAGTGGAATTACAGTAAGTGATGGTGTCAAATATCTTGAAGAATTTGGAATGAAAATAACCTCATCAACAATTCCTTCAATGTCTTTTGCACCTTTTTTAACAACGGCTATAACTTTAGCACCACGTGCTTTTACTTCTTTAATATTAGAAATCATTTTCCCAAATAGTGAGTCATCAGTAGCAATAGCCACAACAACAGTGCCTTCTTCAATAAGTGAAATTGTACCGTGCTTCAATTCACCTGCACCATAGCCCTCACAATGAATGTATGAAATTTCTTTAAGTTTGAGTGAACCCTCAAGACAAAGTGGATAGTCAATTCCACGACCAATAAAGAAAATATGCTCTTTATTTGCAATAATCTTTGCAAATTGCTTTGTAATATTGTCACATTCAAGAGCGCCTTTGATTTTTTGAGGAATATCAAGAATTTCATTAGTAAAACTTTTAACAAAATTCTTGTCAATAAGCCCCTTTTCTTGCGCTAAAAATGTTGCAAGAATATAAACCACACCAAGTTGAGCTGAAAATGCCTTTGTAGTGGCAACCGCAATTTCAGCACCTGCATTTGTATAGATTACTCCGTCACTCTCTCTTGCAATAGTACTGTAAAGCACGTTGACAATAGAAAGTGTGAATGCACCGCGATTTTTTGCCTCGCGAAGCGACGCTAGTGTGTCCGCTGTTTCACCTGACTGGCTTACAAAAATGCAAAGGTCACCATTTTCAATAATAGGGTTGCGATATCTAAACTCACTTGCAATATCAACAGTTACAGGAATTCTTGCCAAATCCTCAATAATGTATTTTGCAGTCATACCAACGTGATACGCACTCCCACAAGCAACAATGTAAATACGCTTTAAATTCTTAACAAAGTTTTCAGGAAGTTGGAAAGGCAGCACAACTTCACCATTTCTAATAAAAGGAGAAACAGTATCATAAACCGCTTTTGGTTGCTCAAAAATTTCCTTTGCCATAAAGTAGTCATATCCACCTTTTTCAGCGGACTCAGTACTCATATTCATTGTTTTTATTTCAAAAGCTTTCTCTATACCATTTTCATCATAAACCTTGATGTAATTTTTGGAGATTTCAATGAATTCTCCATCATTTACAATATAACAATCTTTTGTGTATGGAAGAATTGCAGGAATATCAGATGCAAGATAATTTTTATTTTCACCTTTGCCTACAATTAAAGGACTATCTTTCTTCATAGCAAAAACCTTATCCTCAAACCCTTTAACAAGCAGTGCAACCGCATAAGAGCCCTCAAGAATTTTTGCAGTTTTAATAAGAGTATTTAGAGCATCACCATCAAAAAGACTTTCAAAAAGGTGTGCTATAACTTCAGTATCGGTTTGAGATTTAAACTTATATCCATTGTTAATTAAATCGTTTTTAATATCAATATAGTTTTCAATAATTCCGTTATGCACAAGTGTAACAATGCCATTCATTGATTTATGTGGATGAGCGTTTGTTTTGTCAGGTGCACCGTGAGTTGCCCAGCGAGTATGCCCAATACCAACAGTGCCTTGTGGATTTTCACGTTCAACCTCTTCTTGTAAATTGTCAATTCGACCTTTTTCTTTAATAACTGTTACACTGTTACCTAAAACCGCAATTCCTGCCGAGTCATAACCACGGTATTCAAGCCGGCGAAGTCCCTCAATAAGAATAGGAGCCGCGTTTTCTTCACCAACAAAACCAACTATTCCACACATAAAAAATCTCCTTTAAGTATTTTTAATGAATTTATGTTAACAATAAATTAAAAGGGAGTGAGTAAAATGGATTTCTCATACATTAAACTAAATGCTAAAAAACGACTAGTAAAAAATAACTTTAAAAGCTTTGCTGTTTCATTTTTACCTTATGTAACTATTGTTTTACTTGCTGTTTTAAATTATTATTTGTATATTTTTCTAAAACAAAAGGAATTCAGGGCTTCTCTATATATTTCATCCTATGCTATATATATTAAAGCGACACTTTTGACCTTAAGTGTATGTGTTTCTTTTGTGTTGTGGAAAATTGTTCAATTAAATTCTAATAAATATTTTTATTGTAAAAATGCAAAAGCAAAAATAAAATTGAGATTTAGTCAGTATGTAATTGCAATTACTGTATCAATTTTAAAACTTTTCCTTTCAGTAGCGTGGGCAACATTCTTTTTATTACCTTGTATTATTGTATCAGCAACTTTATATTACTGTATAACAGTAGGAGGGTATAGTTTTAATATAATGCTAACCCTTTTTGTGTCAGCGGTAATTCTTTTTTTAATCGGTATAAGTTTTTTGTATGTAACGCTTAAACGATATTCAATGTGCAACTTTGTAATTTTTACCTGCACCGAAACCGACGCAATAAAAATTATAGCAAAAAGCACCGATTTAATTGAAAATAATACTGTAAGATTTGCGTTTTATAATTTTTCATTTGTTGGTTGGATTTTATCTTGCATACTTGTAATACCAATCTTTTATGTTTTGCCTTATATCAAAATGGCAAAATACAGTTATTTTAAGACAATAACAACACCGCAAAAATACAAAACCGAAACACAAAAACCAATAATTTTTTATATAAACAAAAAAGAAAAGGCCTGATAGATTTAACTATCAGACCTTATTTTGATATGTATTAAATTAAAGAATAACACCCATTGTGCCTGGCTTGCAAAGTGCAGCATTTGATTCGTCAGTATCAATGTGCATAGCAAGTGCAAATGCAGGGTTAACACGAACAACTACATCACCGAATGTAAGTGTTCTATCATCAGATGTAACTTTAACTTCAACGATTTGTTTGTCAACAAGACCATATTTTTCAGCATCGTCAGGAGTCATATGAATGTGACGCTTTGCAACGATAACGCCGTTTTCAATTTCAATTTCACCTTTAGGACCAACGATTTTGCAACCAGGTGTGTTTGCAATGTCGCCTGATTCTCTAACAACTGCTGCAACACCGATTGAACGAGCATCAGAAGCTGAAATTTCAACTTGAGTAGAAGGTCTTACAGGACCAAGAATTGAAACGCCAGGGAATTGACCTTTAGGACCAATTACTGCAATTCTTTCTTCACAAGCGTATTGACCAGGTTGTGAAAGGTCCTTTTTCTTTGTAAGTTCATAACCTTCGCCGAAAAGGATTTCAAGGTGCTCTTGTGAAATGTGAGCGTGTCTTGCGCTTGTTTCAACTAAAACTGTTTTTTCCATATATCATTCTTCTTTCTAAAAAAAAATTACAAATTTTGCTAATAATATAATAGACCTTTTTTGTGGATTTGTAAAGTGTAAAAATGTATGAGTTTATAGCAATTCTTCAAAGGATTTTATGTAATAATCAGCAATTTTGCGAATTTCCATCTCATCTTTTGCTGAGCTTTTATCAAAAACACCACAAGTTATAAAATTCCCTTTTTTAGCACTGCGTATTCCTTCAACAATATCTTCAAAAACAATGCAATCTTCAGGTGATAGCCCAAGTCTTTTAGCTGCCAACAAATAAATGTCGGGCTCAGTTTTACCAATGTTTATTTCGCTTACATAAGCATAAGTAGAGAAAAAATCAAAAATTCCGTGATTTTTAAGAGTTTGTTCACATACAACTTTTTCACTTGCGGTTGCAAAAGCTATTTTAATGCCTTTTTCGTGAAGCGATTTAAGATATTCAAAAACGCCTGGCTTTAAATCAACATTAGTAAGATAACCTTGTGCACAAAGTTCTAACCATTCATCAACAATTTGGTCAACGTCTTCTTTAATATTGTATTTTTCTTTTGTGTAAACCGCTGCTGCCTTTAAGTGCATATTTTTTATTATTTCAACATATTCTTTTGTCACTTCAAGGTTTCTTCTTCTAAAAAATTCCTCATCAACATCATGCCAAATGTGCATTGAGTCAAGCAGTGTACCATCTAAATCAAAAATTGCACCTTTAATATTTGTAATATCCATTTTATTCTCCAAATACATATTTGTTAATTGCCTTTGCTACGCCATGGTTATCATTGGTGTCAGTTATAAATTTTGCAGTGCTTTTCGCAAGGTCACTACCGTTAGCCATAGCGAATGAAAAGTCCGCAAATTCAAGCATTGAGCAGTCATTTTCACCATCACCAAAGCACATAACATTTTCACTAGAAATTCCAAGTGTATCACAAAGCCCTTTAATTGCAAATCCCTTTGTAGCATCAAAATGAGTCATTTCAAGATTTCCATTAACGCCCTTAACAATAGGGAATGAAGACGCAAATGCAACACCTGAAATTTTATTTTCTAATGTGAGTCGCTCTTCACTGGTCAAAGTAAGAATATTAAGCTTTTCAATACCTTGCTTATCAATAAGGTGTTCCAAAGATGGCACTGGTTTAATAAAGTCCTTAAGTAAAGCGTGAATGTGAGGGGAAACATGCTCAGTGTCAAACATAGCATAACTTTCATTATTCATATAGCATTTGCCGTTAAAATAGATTTCATATATTAAATTATAATCTTTTAAGATTTTAAAAATCTCAACAGATTTTTCGTTGCTCATAAGTGTTGAGCAAACAATCTTGCCCGTATGTAAATCATAAGTTACCGCACCGTTTGAGGTTATAAGATAATCTAAAAATGGCAACTGCTCCATAAGATAATCAGTAAGTACTTTGGTCCTGCCACTTGCAATAGCAACCTTTATACCCATTTCGTGAGCACGTTTAAATGCCGTTATATTCTCTTGCGGAATTGTAACGTGGTTTGTATTCAAAAATGTACCATCAAGGTCAGTAACAATAAGTTTAATGCTCATTTTTAACTCCTAAATGCAATAAATGTTTGTGTCCCAAAAAGAAATGTGTGGGTGATGTCTGAGATAAATTTTATAGTTATCATTTATTTCTTTAATACCGTTTATAAGTGCAAAAATATCTTCACTTTTATGATAAACCGCCATACAAAGCTTTGGTTTGCTTTGTAGTGTTTTTACAGCACCTTTAAGCATTTCGCCTTCAGCACCTTCAATATCAATGTTTATGTATGAAAAATTCCCATACTCTCTTGTGATATGGTCAACAAAAAGTGCTTTCTTTTCTTCACCTTGTGATTTTGCCGATACTCCACGCCCTTTGTTACCATCAAAAGTAAGAGTACAGTTTTGTGACCATATTGCATTGTTAAGGGTAGTGCAATTCTCAAGATTTTCATAGTTACCTTGCAATTTTTTGAATGTCCTTGTATCCGGCTCAACTGCAACAATTTTGTTGTAGGATTTTGCATATTGTAAAAATTCTTCAACTGTGTCACCACGATATGCACCAAGGTCAAGAAAACTCTCATTCTCACCTAAATTTAAAACTTTAAACGCCTCGCATTTTTCACTTTCACAGTCAAAACAATAGTTTAAATCACCTGTAATTTGAAAACGGATTATATTCTCAAATGCTTTTTGTGATTGCTCATCAGCAAGATAAGAATATGCCAATTCAATATCATCTAAGTGTTTTGCAAGAAAATCCTTATTAAAAATTTCACTTTCATAAACAGGGACTGAGGGCATTACCACCGTGTGTCTTTTTGAAAGATTTTTAATGTTTTTAATAACTTCAGGTAGTGGACTTGCAAAAGCCAAAGCAATTACAAAATCACCAATTTCACTTTCAAGTTGAGATATGCTTTTCACTTGAAACTCGTGAAATGTACGATTTCTTATAAAACCGTCACTTGCAACTACATAAGATACAGTAATACCTAGTTTGTGGAATTCTTCAAAAACTCTATCAGCACCATTGCCTGTACCATAAACTGCAATAGGTAGGGGAGTACGTTTTAAAAATTCCCAGCTAGATTCAGTTGTCAATAAATCTTTAAACATAATCTCCACCACCTTTCAAAACCTTTTATATGATATCACAAACAACAAAAAAAGAAAAGCACTTGCTATAAAATAACAAGTGCTTTTTGTATTAAGAATGTATCTTATTTTGCCTTTTTCTTTGGATTCATAACAAGTGCGCCAATAGCCATAATTACTACGAATACAATAATGTAGAAAAGAACTGGGCAAGAGAAACCATCACCTGCTTCTTTAGCAGCGATATATGGTGTGTAACCATGTGAGTAAAGAGCAGCAACTACCATGAATCCTGAACCTGCAATACCGAGTGCAGGAAGAACAAATCTCTTAATTGCTGGAAGGTCTTTTTCTTTAATCATGAACTTAATGAACATTGGAATGTAAAGACCATAGATTGTGATAATTGGAAGCTCTGAAGAGTCAAAGCTGAATTTACCAAACCAAGGTGTAGCTGCAAGGTTTGCACCGTAGAAATAAACAAGCCATGCAGCAACGATTACA
>JAZKXL010000073.1:0-8708 GCA_045611635.1 Candidatus Fimenecus sp.
AAAAGCTTCTTCGATTTCATCAAAGTTATTGCCATCAATTTCAATTGTATTGAAACCGAATGCTACAAACTTTTCAGGGATTGGGTATGGAGAGTTAACTTCTTCAACGCTACCATCAATCTGAAGATTATTATTATCAACGATTACTACAAGGTTATCAAGTTTCTTTGCACTTGCAAACATTGCCGCTTCCCAAACCTGACCTTCTTCGATTTCACCGTCACCAAGAATTGTATAAACTCTTGTATCCTTATTATCAAGTTTTGCAGCAAGCGCCATACCAACTGCTGTTGAAATACCTTGACCGAGTGAACCTGTACTCATATCAACACCAGGCACACATTTCATACTTGGGTGTCCTTGAAGATATGAATCAGCTTTACGGAGTGTCTTAATATCTTCTACTGGGAAAAATTCTTTAAGTGCAAGTGTTGCATAAAGTGCAGGTGCGGCATGACCTTTTGAAAGAACAAAACGGTCACGGTCATCCCATTTAGGATTTTTAGCATCAACTTTCATTTCTACATTATAGAGATAAGCCATAAGTTCAGCAATTGAAAGTGAGCCACCTGGATGGCCTGCTTTAGCATTAAAAATGCCCTCAAGAATTAACAATCTCTCTTTAGTGGCAAATACTTCTAATTCGTGTTTAAGTGAATTATTCATATTTTTATTCCTCCTTATAATCATCCATTATGTATTCAAGCAAGTCTCCAACAGCGCCTTTATTACAATGACAAGCGTGAAATTTAGCAATTTCATGCATTGCCTTTGGTGCTTGTCCGCAACATGCAGGAAGTCCGACAGTTTTAAGCATATCGTAATCATTAAAATAATCACCGATAGCAGCAGTGTGTTTATGTTCAATATTATACAATTCAGCGATTTTCATAAGAGCTGTACCTTTGTGCACGCCTTCATTGAGCATTTCAAAAGAAGAAATTGAACTTGACATGAAATTTGCGTGTGTACACTCAAGCTTATCAACATATCTTCTAATTGCTTTAATAAGGTTAGGCATTCCTAAAAAGATTACCTTACCCCAGTTTTTTCTTGGAATTTCATCAGGGTGTTTACAATCGATATAGTGAAGTTTGTCAGCTTGTACCATAACACGAGCAAAAATTTTTGAATTTAACGTATAAATCATTGTGTCGGTCAAAATTTCAATTTCAACCATTGGAAATTTTTTATAAATTTCAAAAACCAGCTCCATCGCCTGTTCATTTATTGGGTCAAAATGAAGCATTTTTTCGTGATTGTAATCATAAACACCTGCACCATTAAGAATAACCGCTGGTGTACCTGCAATAGGTAATCTTTCGTAATGCTTACGCATTGACTGAACATTTCTACCTGATGCTAAAGTGAAATTACCGTTACATTCAAGTACAAATCTATTAATTGCATCACGATTTCGTTTTGGTAACTGTCGTAACTTATTGTTGAGTGTACCATCTATATCGGACACAACAAGCCAGTGTGACAGGTTTTTATTTTCCATTTGAAACACCTCCTCAGGTGTGGTTAAGTCTATTTAAAAACTCAGTGAAATACTCGGGTAAGTCACTTGTAAATTCAAGATATTCTTGTGTTATTGGGTGAATGAACCCGATTTTTATTGCATGTAAGCACTGACCATTAAGATAAGAGCTTTTTTTGTCATTTCCGTAAACGAAATCACCTGCTACAGGATGACCTAAATGTGCCATATGGACACGAATTTGGTGAGTTCTACCCGTTTCTAATTTAAGCAAAATATGAGAGTATCCCTCATAATCTTCAATAACCTTATAGTGTGTAACCGCATTTTTAGAATTATTCAGCGTTACGCACATTTTTTTACGGTCTTTAGGATTTCTACCAATAGGAGCATTAACTGTACCTTGCTGTTCTTTTAAATGACCTACAATTACTGCATTGTACTCACGTGTAAAACTATGCTCTTTAATTTGTTCGGCAAGTCCTAAATGTGCTTTATCGTTTTTAGCAACAATTAAAAGTCCGCTTGTATCTTTATCAATTCTATGAACAATACCGGGACGAAGAATTCCGTTAATACCTGAAAGTGAATCTTTACAATGATACAAAAGTGCATTCACAAGTGTTCCACTATAATTACCAGGCGCAGGGTGTACAACCATTCCGCGAGGTTTATTAACAACAAGCAAATGCTCATCTTCATAAACAATATCAAGTGGAATATTTTCCGGCTCAGCATCAAGAGGTTTTAATTCACTTGGGAGTATTGTAATTTCATCATCAGTGGTGACTTTATACTTTTTATTGACAGCGACACCATTCACTAAAACTTTTTCACTTTCAATAAGCTTTTGTATTGCATTTCTTGAAGAATTTTCAAGTAGAACTGATAAAAATTTATCGATTCTTTCACCTTCAAAAGATTCAGAAACATCAATCAAAATTTCATTCATTTTCTTTTTGTTCCTTTTCTTTTTTATGCTCTCTATAGACATCATAGAATGTCCATACAACAAGCACGACGGCACTACAGGTAACAAGAATATCAGCAAAGTTAAAAATTGCAAAATCAATAAATAGTGGTTCAATGTAATCAACTACAAAGCCTCTAAAAACACGGTCAATAAGATTACCTATACCACCTGAAATGATTAGTGCAATACACACATATTCAACACCGAACTTAAGTTTCTTTGAAAGCAAAGCAACTATTCCAAGAAGAATAACTATTGCAGTAAAAAATGAAAGTGCGTTTGTGTGCTCACTAAACGAACCAAAAGCAGCCCCTGTATTTTCAGCGTATTTCAACCGAAGAAATTCGTCTATAATAGGAAGGCTGCCAATAGGTTCGAGATATTCAATTACAAGTAATTTAATTAACTGGTCCACTGCAACAAGGACTGCAATGGATACTACCGTAATTACTTGAAGCATTCAATTACCTCGTTTGTTATATTTTATTTAAGTATTATTTCTTTTTAAAGAAATTTTTAAAAGAAATTGATTTTGGAGCATCAGTTTCAGAGTCTTGCTCTTCAAATTCTGCTTCAACTTCATTAACAGCAGGAACAACTGTTTCTTCAACAAAATCATTGTCATCAGCAAAGTCAATTTTGCTTAAATCGAGTTTAAAAGATTTTTTAGCTACTGGTGATTCAACAACTTCTTCAGTTGCTTCTTCAACAACATCTTCATTAACGATTTCTTCAGTTACAATTGGCTCTTCTATTTCAACAACTTCTTCTACGATTTCTTCAACAACAACTTCTTCAGTTGCAGCATCTTCATCTATTTCTTCAACATCATCAATCACAACAACTGGTGTTTCATCAATAACAACAGTTTCTTCCACAGTTTCTTCTACAACTTCTTGTTCAACTGGTGTTTCCTCATCAAGCTTTTCATCAGCAATTTCTGGAAGTTGATTAATAATACTAATATGTTCTTTGTACATAGCAATTAACTTGCCTTTAAATTCAGATGTTTCTTTTTGAAGCATTTCATAAACAAGACTTTGATGTGTAACTGTACGATTAGCGTTACCAACAATTTCTTTTGCTTGAGCATTTGCATCAGCAATGATTTTTTCAGCTTCAACTTTTGCTTTTGCTTCAGCTTCTTCAGCAGCATTTTTAGCAACTTCATGGAATTTTGCAATTTCAGCGTTAATTTCAGCATTTTCTTTTTCAGCTGTTTCTCTTGCTTCAGCTACAATTTTATCAGCAAGCTTTTGCGCATTGAGAAGCGCCATTTTAAGACTATCTTCATCTGCACGATATTCTTCTACTTTCTTTGCAAGAAGTGATATTTTTTTAATAAGGTCGCTATTTTCTTTAAACATTTGCTCATATGACGCAACAACTTCTTCTAAGAATGTGTCAACATCTTCAGCACGATATGAACCACGACCTGTAGTTTGGAATGATTTTTCTCTAATTTTATCAGGTGTAAGCATTTAATATAGTCCTTCCCATTCTGCCCCAAAAAGAGCTAAATATAATTTGATAAATATATGCCCTTAATTAAAAGAACATACCATTGTTTTCAAGTTCATCTAACAAATCACCCATAACATCAACGTTATATGGTGTGATGATAAATGTGCTATTAGCAACACGCTTAATTTGACCGTTGTTTGCATAAGCAACGCCAGTAAGGAAATCAATCAAGCGACGAGCAACATCTTTGCTAACTGACTCAAGGTTTAAAACAACTGTTCTTTTTTCGTTAAGATTATCAGCAATTGAGAGTGCCTCATCAAACTTTTCTGGTTTTGAAAGTACAACTTGAAGTTGTGCAGTTGTGTGAATGTTAACAACCTTGTCTTGGTCATTATTGCGTGATGTTCTACGTGGTTGTCTAACTGGTTTTTCATCCTCTTCAAAATCACCTAAAAAAGCACCTGTATCAACATCGTCGTCAGGATAGTAACCGTCCTCATCAACATTAATAATGTTCTTAATTTTGTCTAAAAAGCTCATTGTTTTTCCTCCTAATTAATATATTCTTGGGCCAAAAATTGAAGAACCGATTCTTACAAGATTAGACCCACATAAAATTGCTGTTTCATAGTCTCCCGACATTCCCATTGAGAGAATATTCATACTTATATTATCCAACTTTTTTTCTTTAATGTCAACATATATATTGTGTATTTTTTCAAAATATTTACAAAGTATTGTATTATTTTCGCAAATTGGGGGTATTGTCATAAGTCCTTTTATAGAAATATCTTTAAGCTCAGCAATTTGATAAAGATTTTCATAAAACTCTTCTTTCGAGAATCCTGTTTTACTTTCTTCATCACCCACATTAATTTCTAACAATACGGGAGTTATAATCCCCTTTTTTGCTGATTGTTTTGCTATTTCTTTAGCAATTTTAAACGAGTCAACTGATTGAATCATATCAACTTCGCCAGTAATTTGCCCTGCCTTATTTGTTTGAAGGTGACCTATAAGATGTTTTTGTACACCATCAAGGTGCAACTCTGGTTTTTTACGAAGCATTTCCTGAACACGATTTTCACCAATCATTTTCACTCCATAATCAAGCGCATAATTAATAAATATTGGGTCAACCGTTTTTGTAACCGCCATAAGTTGCACATCTTCTGGCACTCTACCACTCTTTATTGCACTTTCAGCAATCTTTTCATTTATTACATCAAGGTTATACTGAATGTCAGCTTTGCGACTATCAAGAAATGACTTTTCCATCATATAAATCAACTCCTTCAGTAATAATCGTATCATATTGCCTTACATATGATGTGTCATCAACTTTTTCAATTATCGAATATTCATCGTTAGAGTGTAATATATTAATCTTTTTAAACGAAATTATATTACCTCGTTGCACATACACACCTTTAACTCCGTCAACCTCACGTATCGCCTTGTTGTTAATGCGAATTCCTGTATATTCATCAGCAATAATTTCAATGTTTTCTATGCGAAGATTTGCAACATCACGATTCATAACATTACATTTAAGTACAACCGCAACGCTATCTCCTTCTTTATCGCCTTTATGGACAACGGTGCATTTAATAGTGCCAACTGCAGTGTTAGGAACATTTACTGAAACTGTTTTATCCAACTCAATGTCACCTGACTCGTTATATGGCACTGTGCAAAGAATATACCAATTAAACTCATCAACCAGCTTGCCCATAACATTTTTTGACACGCCTTTCTTTTCAGATGAAAGCAATGAATTTATTGTTGCACAATTTACTTTTGTTGCATCTTTATATTTAATTGCATTTTCATAGCCGTCAACTGAGCCAATATAATAACCAGGGCTTGGTGATATAACAGTTGTATATCCAGATGCCTCTGATTTTAGTGACAAAAGTTCCGCCTCTAGCTTTGCAAGTTTTGCATCAACTGAAACTTCTTCACCAACCGCTAATTGACGCGCTGTCACTGCATCACGATAGTCATTCAAAGCCACATAAAAATCACTATCAATTTCACCACGAGAAGCAGTAATAAAATTAATACATGCATCATTTATAAGGTTATTATATGATGATGGTGCATTCGTACCAATACCAACGCGATTTTTCAGTTGATTGTAATATTCAATTTCTTTTTCAAGTTCAGTAATTCTTACATAAGCCGCAGCACTTTCAGCATTTTTGAATACTACAGCAACATTATCACCACTTGCAACGCGTTTACCGTCCTCAGCAATAGAAACAACCGTACCAGATGTATTACTTGCGGTTAAGTATTCTTCATCACGAACAATAAACGCTTTAGTTGAAACTACATTTTTGAACTCACGTTCAAGGGCAATTTCAGTTTTATAAGGATTTGAGTTCATTTGAATAACCTGATAAACAAAGTAAAGGATTATACAAACACCAACAACGGCTAAAAATATGTTTTTTGCCTGATTTTTATTGATTTTCATTTGTATACCTCCTTAAAAATTCACTTATCATTGAAAAAACGTAAGAATACATTTCTTGTGGATTTTCATAATCATCAGGATAAACCCAATTTATATTTTCATTCTTTCTAAACCAAGTAAGTTGACGTTTAGCATAGTGCCTTGTTTCGAGCTTAAGCTTTTCAATACAGTCTTCAAGACTTGCTTCACCATTAAAATAAGGTGCTAACTCTTTATAGCCGATTGCTTGACAAGCGGTTTTATCGGCAGGAATATTATAAAATTCTTCCGCTTCTTCTAAAAGTCCGTTTTCAAGCATTAAGTCAACTCGCAAATTAACTCTATCATAAAGCACATTTCTATCACGATAATTTATGCCAATATAAAGCACATCATAAGGTGATTCTTCTTGACGAGAAAGTAGTTTTTGTTCACTCATTGTTTTGCCTGTTGCTTTATAAATTTCAAGAGCTCGAATGATTCTACTTTTATCGTTAAGATGCAGCTTTGATGCTGTTTCAGGGTCAATTTCACTTAACCAATTAAGCATATATTCGGCACCTTTTTCATCAAAAAGAGCAGTTAATTCTTCGCGGATTTCGTTGGTGTTCTCCTCTTTAGTAAATTGAATATTTTGAAGAAGTGAGTCTATATAAAGGCCTGTACCACCTGCAACTACAGGAATATCGCCTACACTATATGTTTTTTTGATACATTCATTTGCAAGTGCTATATACTCTGCTACGCTGAACTTTTTATGTATTGGTTGAAATCCAATAAGGTGATGCGATATACCCTGCATTTCATCTTCAGTTGGCTTTGCAGTTGCAATATTCATTTTTTCATAAATTTGCATTGAGTCAGCTGACACTACTTGTCCGTTAAACTTCTTTGCAATTTCAATTGACAAAGAAGTTTTACCTGACGCTGTGGGGCCCACAACTGCAATTACAGGAATTTTATTCATTTTATACCCTACCAAACTGTTTTTCTAATTCATATTTTGAAATTTCAATCATAACTGGTCTACCATGTGGACAAAAACGGACTTCGTTATCATTTACTACTTGTTTTGCAAGTGCTAAAAGCTCAGCTTCGGTATTATCATCCCCAGCTTTTATAGCACTACGACAAGCAACATTGTGATAAATCCAATCTAAATGCTCATTATTGATATCACGACGATTTTTTGTGAGATATTCAGCAATTTCACTAATTAATGGTGAGATTTCACAGTTATCTAAGTCCATTGGACAACTACGGACAATTACTGTACCATTGCCAAAATCTTCAATATCAAAGCCAGTTTGTAAAATCATTTCAAGATTTTCAGTAACTGCAACATATTCTTCTTTACCAAGAGTTACGGTAACCGGTGCTAAAAGCATTTGACTACCGCTACCCTGTCCACTCGCTTTGAGTTTATTGAACAAAATACGCTCATGTGCAGCGTGTTTATCAATTACACAAAGTTTGCCATTAAGTTCAATAAATATATATGTTTTATATGCCTCACCAACAAAGCGGATTGTATTTTCTTCTTTTGGTGGTTCAATGATTATTGTAGTTTTTTGTTGTACTTCAACTTTTACTTCAGGAATTGAAACCGGAAATTCAATATTAAATGGGTCATCATCAAAATCAGGTTCATAATCGATTTTGACATCTTCCACAACATTAAACACTGATAATGGTTTTAAGACTTTTTCAGTATAAGCAATATTCTCTTGTACTGTTGTTTGCTCAAAATCTTGTTGTGGTTTAGCAAAAATTTCATTAAATGTTGGTTTCTTTTCAGGCAAGTTTGCTTGTTTAAGTGACTCGCTTTCACTTAATGTAGATTTCACGCTATGATAAACCGCATCAAAAATTGCTTTTTCATCTGAAAAACGGACTTCAATCTTTGATGGATGCACATTAACATCAACAAGTTCAGGTGGTAATGTAATAAACAATATACCGCCTGGGAATTTGCCAACCATAACACTATTTTTATAAGCATTTTCAAATGCAGCCATAATTGTTGTGTTCTTCACACTTCTTCCGTTTACAAAGAAGTATTGCATTCCACGAGAGCCACGACAATTAAATGGTGGTGTTACAAGTCCAGCAACTGATACATTGGCAACCGCGGAATTCACTTCTAAGAGTCCATTTGAAAAATCCTTACCAAATGCTGAGAAGCATACATTTTGAAGATTACCGTCACCATTAGTTGTGAATACTTGTTTACCGTCACGAATAAAACGGATGCTTATTTCAGGGTGTGAAAGTGCAAGTTTTTCAACTGCAGATGCAACGAAGTTTCCCTCACTGACATCTTT
>JAZKXL010000074.1:0-6788 GCA_045611635.1 Candidatus Fimenecus sp.
ACATTATGAACATCACAAAGGCGAAGAAGTGTGTAATCCTTTGGCTCGTTTGGCTTTGGGCCTAATGGGTCACTAAAAATAAGAAGCAAGTCAATTTCATTACAAGCTATTCTTGAACTTATTTGTTGGTCGCCACCTTGAGGTCCGCTTAAAAATTGTGTGATTTTAAGCCCTGTTGCCTCGGAAACCATTTTGCCTGTTGTACCAGTTGCACAAAGATTGTGACGAGAAAGTATACCGCAGTAAGCGATACAAAATTGTGTCATAAGTTCTTTTTTTGAGTCGTGCGCCATAAGAGCTATGTTCATAAATTAACCCCTTCTTTCAATATTTTTCCCTTTTAATTTTCCCTGTTTAGTTAAAATACCTAAATCATATTTATAATAACAAAAAAATGTTAATTTTTCAATATTTTTTTACAAATAAAGTGGGATTTCTTTGCCTAAAATTCGCCCCGCAATATTTGAAAAAGCAAATTTAGCATCACTATATTGTGAAATGCTCTTTTCAGTGACTGAAACATACATTAAATTTTTGTCTTCAGGCACAATTCCAAGTAGGCGAATATAAGTGCGGTCAATAACATCATCTATATTTAACAGTTTGCCCTGTTTTACAGCTTTTTTATCAAAACGATTAATAATTAACTGCAAATTTTCTTCTTTAACACCAAACTTTATAAGCTTGCCGCCTGCAATTTGAGCACTCCTTGTGCTAACTTCATCAGCGGTTGCAACGACAATACATTTGTCGACACTTTTTGCATAAATTTCAGAAAGTTTACCAACGCCTGCAGGTGCGTCAATGAATATGTACTCATAATTTTGTGAGTACATATCTAAAAGCGATTTAAATTTTTCAAAAGTTAATTCCTCAGCATATTCAAGTGGTGCAGGTAAAAGAGCAACATTTTCATTATAAAAAAGTTGTGCTTTGTTGGGGCTACATCTATTTTCAATAACATCTGACCAATCATAAAGCACCATTTCATCAACGCCTAAAAGCAAATCAAGACTGCGAAGGGCAATGTCACCGTCAATTAAAAGAACATTTTTACCCATATCACCTAAAGCAATAGCAACATTAGAGCAAAAAGTTGACTTCCCAACTCCGCCCTTACCGGATACAACAGTGAAAATCTTTGCCATAAATTTTACCTCAATTCACTTTCAAAATTCACCATTATAATTTTATCATAAAACAGTATTTTTGAAAAGATGTTTTTTATAATTGTTTTTTGCAAAAATCGACATAACAAAACTGTTTTTGCTACCTTAAAATGCCAAAAAATACACATGGGACAAACATATAATACTTGTATATGACGCTATAAGAAGGTGTGTTTGTGAGCAATCAAGAATTCGGTATAAGTGAGGGTAACGAAAGAATTGAACTTTCTGCATTTGCAAAATCAATGGGTAGCAATTTAATACATTTTGGAATAGGGGTATTAATGGCAAGTGCCTCTCAAGAGCAATATTTTTCTCCTTTGGGAATTGCCTTTTGCAGTGGCACTAAAAAAGAATACACATTGTTTTCTTGCTTTGGTGCAATGCTTGGCTATATACTTTCAAACAATTATGTCTTTGCATTCCGTTATGTGATGTCACTTATTATGGTGTATATTCTCAAATTATATGTGCATAGTTTTCCAAGATTAAAAGATAAAGTTATTTTGCCTTCTATAATTTCTCTCTTCAGTACATTTTCTACAGGACTTGTGGTAACTATTGTAACTCCATTTGAATTAAGTGAGGTTTTTCTTCGTGTAGCTGAATCAGTAACCGCATTTGGAGGAGCATATTTTTTTACAATTGGATTTAACTGTATTCAAAAAGCAAAAGAAAAGCAAAACATTACAAATCGTGAATTAACAATGAGTGTTATTGCGATACTAATTTTACTTTTATCTATAAGCAAATTAAGATTTTTTGGGGTTTCAGCATCAGGCGTTGCGTGTAGTTTTATAATTATGTGTGGTGCTCATCTTTTTCGTGAAAGTGGAGGAGCCATAATGGGCACAGGCACAACCCTTGGATTTTTAATGATAGGTAATCGTAATTTAACAACGTTTTGCTATTGTATTTCAGGACTTTTTTCAGGACTGTTTTCTTATTCGGGTAGGGTGCTTTCTGCTTTTTCTTACATTTTTGCTTATGGTGGCACGTTTTTGCTTTTCGGTGGTATAAAAGATGAACTTTCGCGACTTGTTGAAACGGCAATTGCATCAGTTTTGTTTATTGCAATTCCTCAAAATTTTTTTACACAAGCAAAGTTGCGACTGTCAAATTCTATATTAACTGGGGACGGGCTTGCTGTGCAAAATATGATAATTTCACGACTTAAAATGGTGAAAAATGCGGTTGGCAATATGTCTGGAACAGTATATAAAGTGTCCCAAATTTTAAAAGACAAGGCAACGCCTGATACAACGGGCGTGTATCTTCGTGTCCGTGACAATGTGTGCAAGGATTGTGGAAGTTTTGAAAAATGCTGGCGAATAGGAATGCCTGCAACAATCGGAGAGTTTGATGCGGTAATTGAAGAAATTCGTAAAAGCGGAAGCGTTACACCATCTTTTACGCCTAAATCATTGCAAAGTAAATGCATACACATTATGTCGCTTTGCGAAAGCTTTAATAAAAATTATTCATCATATTCTGCACGACTTGGGGCGGAGGGAAGGATTAACGAAATGCGAAAAATTACTGTGGACCAGTACGAAACGATTTGCGAAATGCTTAATGATTTGCTTAGCGATTTTCAAAAAGGCACAAAACCACTCGGAAGTAAATCTAACACAATCAAGAATGGGCTTAATGATATTGGAGTTTCCGCATTTGTAAATTGTTATGAAGATGATAACTCAAACATATTCATAAATTTAACCATAAATTTAGATTGCAAAGTACCGAAAAGTGAAATAAAAGAGTGTCTTGAAAAAATCACTGAAAAAGAGTTTGCTGAGCCATCAGTAATGAAAAATGAAACTGAAAAAACTTTAATGTTTTGGGAAAAACCGCCATATTTTGCTCAATGTGATTTTTCTCAGTTTTCCGTTGATGAAAGTAAGGTTTGTGGTGATTGCATTGACTCGTTCTATGATGGCAAAGGCAACTTTATAATAGTTTTAAGTGACGGTATGGGCACAGGGTATCGGGCGGCGGTTGATGGCGCAATGGTATCTTCACTATTTTCACAACTTATCATTTCAGGATTTTCATTTCCGTGTGCATTGCGACTTGTAAACTCCGCAATGCTTGTAAAAAGTCGTGAAGAATCTTTGGCAACTCTTGATATTCTCAAAATTAACCTTTATAACGGACAATCTACAATCTATAAAGCGGGTGCAACCGTCTCACTTTTATATAGAAAAGGTAAAGTAAGTGAAATTAAAAAATCCGCTATGCCTATTGGCATTTTAAGGCAAGCGGAATTTGCAACTATTCGTGGTGGTCTTAAAGATGATGATGTTATTATTATGATGTCAGACGGTGCTACTGATAATAGTCTTCAAGAGATAAAAGAATATGTAACTCAAAATGGATTTTGCGAAGATTTGTCACAAAAACTTTGTGCCATTGCAAGAAGCCGTAATATAGATAGGTGTGATGATATAACTGTAGCCGTAGTAAAAATCAGTTTTAATGAAGAATAACCTTTTATCTATTGTATTTTTGCTATAAAAGTGTTATTATACTTTTATTGGTAAAAGAAAGGGGAGGTTATCTTCATGGCGAAAGAAAAGAAAGTAAAAGAAGTTAACAATCATCCTAATAAAATAGGTTTTAAGGATATTGCTGGTTATACTATTGCCGAATCAGGTAATATGTTTAACCTTACATACATTACAAGTTACCTTAAAGTTTTTATGACTGACGTTATTGGAATTGCACCAAAACTTGTTGGTTATATGTTCATTATCACTCGTCTTTGGGACGTAATTAACGACCCTTTGTGGGGTGCAGTAGTATCAAAAAGAAAGCCCGGTAAAGATGGTAAATACCGTCAGTATTTACGTCTTATTGCGGTGCCACTTGGCATTTCAACAGTACTTTGCTTTATTCCGTTTAGTGATAAAAACTCAATTTTCTATAATGAGACTCTAGCGGCAAAGCCAATGCTTTTGTTCGTTCTTGCAATTATATTATACCTTGTTTATTGTACAATGTATACCGCTATGAACATTCCTTTTGGTTCACTTGCATCGGTTATTACTGATGACCCTAAAGGAAGAACACTTCTTTCAACTGCACGTTCAGTAGGTAGTGGTGTCGGCGGTGCAGTGGTTCTTCTTATTGCTCCAATGATTATTTATGTTGGTAGTGGTAAGTTTGATGAACAAACTGGTAAAGAAATTGAAGTTGCTGACGGCAACAGAATGTTTATCTATGCACTTTTGATGGGTGTTTTCTCAATTATTACATATCTCGTCGGTCATAGAATGGTTAAAGAGCGTGTGCCTGCAGTTGAAGATGAAAATGTTGATTTAAAGGGCGTTTACAAGGGTCTTTTCAAATCCAGACCATTTGTGTTACTCACTTTATCAGGTGTACTTATCAGCGGTCAACTTCAATTCGGTTCATTTAACGCTTACCTTTACAAAAACTACTTCACAAATACAGGTCTTAGCATTATAGGTACAATTTGTACCTATCTTCCGATGGCAGCGTTAATTTTGTTTACACCAAAGCTTTCAGCGAAATATGGTAAAAAAGAGCTTTGTGGAAGAATGTCAATAATCTCTGCAATAACATCAGTTTTCCTTTTTGTAACTGCAAATAATGAAAAGTTTATTATGTGGATAAACCCAGAACAGGGTATTTACCCTGCATGGCTTTATATGCTTTGCCTTCTTCTTATTGGTTTTGGCTATACATTTGTTAGTCTTACTTGTTGGGCAGTTGTTATGGACGTTATTGATTACCAAGAATACAAAACTGGTATTCGTAACGAAAGTGCAGTTTACTCAGCATATACCTTTGGCCGTCAGTTTGGTCAGGCAATTGCTGATGCAGGCGGACTTTTCCTTCTTCAATGGGCTAAATATGATAGTCTTAAAGCAGGCAACGGATTTATTACTGAAAACGACACAAGTAAAAAAATTATGTTTATTTGTACAATAATTCCTGCAATCGTTTATACAAGCGTATGGCTTATTTTTAGATTTGGTTATCCGCTTACAAAAGAAAAGATGGAACCTATTTATGCCGCACTTCGTGAAAAACACGAAGCTGAAGGCAAAAAATCCGAAGCATAATAAAACAAAAAATAAAGGAGTAGCAAATCGCTACTCCTTTTTTCTTATGCCATTTCTTTTGCAAGTTGTTTAATTTGTTCTTCACTTGTGTCATTAAGTGCCGAATGAATTGTAACAACAGTATCAGCAAAAGCAAGTTCTTTACTATTTTCAAAAGCTTTTGTAATCTTGTTTTTTACAATAGGTGCCCAAGTACCATTTTCAACAATACCAATTTTTCGGTTTTTATAACCTCTTTCTAAAAGCTCGTGAATAAAGTTTCTCATAAAAGGAAAAAGGTCGCCGTTATATGTGGTGGTTGCAAGAATAATTTTTCCGTATCTAAAAGCATCTTCAACCGCTTCCGCCATATCGCAACGTGCAAGGTCATTAACAACAACCTTAGGGCATCCGTTTGCCTTTAACTCATCCGCAAGTAACTCAACTGCTTTTTTTGTGTTTCCGTAAATAGATGTGTAGCAAATCAAAGTGCCTTCACTTTCAACCCCATAAGAAGACCAAGTGTTGTATAAATCAAGGTAATAACCTAGGTTTTCTTTAAGAATTGGTCCGTGAAGTGGACAAATTATTTGAATGTCAAGATTTGCTGCTTTTTTAAGCACAGCTTGTACTTGTGCACC
This sequence comes from Candidatus Fimenecus sp., assembly GCA_045611635.1. Lineage (GTDB taxonomy): Bacteria > Bacillota > Clostridia > Oscillospirales > Acutalibacteraceae > Fimenecus. The sequence goes on from JAZKXL010000074.1 coordinate 5,881, forward strand.
GTATTTGCCAACAATGCCAAAGTAGTATCTTCGTGCTTCACAAGCCCAATCTTCTTCTACATCTAATGCACCAAATTTGCCGAAACCGTCAGCGGAAAAAAGAATTTTATCAGTAGCATCATAAGTCATCATAACCTCAGGCCAGTGTACCATTGGTGCTAAGCAAAATGTGAGAGTGTGTTTGCCAAGACATAATGTGTCGCCCTCCGCTACAACAGTTCTACGGCCGGCAAAATCAGTACCGAAAAATTTGTTCATCATAACAAATGCGCGGTCAGTTGCAACAATTGTTGCCTCAGGATAAGTGCGTGCAAATTCGTAAACATTTGCGGAATGGTCTGGCTCCATGTGCTGAACAATTAAGTAGTCAGGTGCTTTATCACCCAAAGTATTTTTAATGTTATCAAGCCACTCATCCTTAAAATTAGCGTCAACTGAATCCATAACTGCAACTTTTTCATCAAGAATTATATATGAATTGTATGCCATTCCGTTAGGCACAATGTATTGACCTTCAAACAAATCTACTTTATGGTCGTTCACACCAATATATTTAACATCGTTTGTAATCATAATAAACTCCTCTACAATAAATTTTACAAGTTATTATATCACAATTTAAAACTGAATAAAAGAAAAATATTTAGGTATTTCTTTTGACTTTATATTGTTTTTATAAATCCATTCTTTATTTTTCATAAAAGCTCATTCCAGTCCCTACATTTTTACAAAAATAAAAGAGACAACACAAAAGTGTTATCTCTTTTATTGCGAAAGAGCGACTAAAAGTAGTGTAAGTCGGGGTAAGAACGACCAAAAGTACACCTATAGTATTACTCTCTTAATCTATAGAAATATCCAATTCTTCTTTTAGTTTTTTGACAAAATCTGCATCTTGAAGCAAATCT
>JAZKXL010000075.1:0-51883 GCA_045611635.1 Candidatus Fimenecus sp.
CACATATTGAGCCAACATTTTTTATAAAACTCTTTCTTGTTTTTATAATCCGCATTGACCTTTTTCTTTGTATCAACATAATCATTGAAATCGAGAAGCAAATAGTAATGGTCAGGTGTGTGCCAAGATGCACCTTTAAGAATTGAATCATAAAGTTCTTTGAAAATCTTTGTTCTTCCGTCTTTCAAAGTACCATCAACAAGAGCATCAAGTACACGCTTAATTTTCTTGTCATTATCGTAAAGATTTTTTGAAGAATAATAATCTTTTACTTTTTCAATATCTTCAACTCTTGCACCAAAAATGTAGTTATTCTCTTCACCTGCTTCTTCAACAATTTCAATGTTAGCACCGTCGAAGGTTCCAAGAGTAACTGCACCATTGAGCATAAGTTTCATATTACCTGTGCCACTTGCTTCTGTACCTGCAGTTGAAATTTGTTCACTAACATCAGCAGCAGCTACAAGCTTTTCAGCATAAGAAACATTGTAATTTTTGACAAAAACAACTTTAATATATTTTGATACTTCTTTATCTTTTTCGATAAGTTTTGCAATCTCATTGATAAGCTTAATTATACCTTTTGCACGAGCATATCCAGGAGCTGATTTTGCACCAAAAATGAATGTTGTTGGTGTGAAATCTTTTAATGTACCTTCTTTGATTTCAAAGTACAACTCAAGAATTGCAAGAGCATTAAGTAGCTGACGCTTATACTCGTGAAGACGTTTAATTTGAATGTCAAAAATTGAATTTTCATCAACATCTATACCATCATGAATCTTGATATATTCAACCAACTGTTTTTTCTTTGTTTCTTTTATAGAAATAAATCTATTCAAAACATTTTCATCATCAGCATACTTTTCAAGGCCTTTTAATTTATCAAGATTAGTAACCCATTCATCATTGCCTAAAAGTTCCGTAATTAGTGAAGAAAATTCACGATTACACAGTAATAACCATCTTCTTTGAGTAATGCCATTTGTCTTATTTTGGAACTTTTCAGGATAAAGCTCAAACCAATCTTTTAAAACATCAGTTTTAAGAATATCAGTATGAATTCTTGCAACACCATTCAAATATTTTGAACAAAAAATTGCAAGATATGACATGTGCACACGCTTGTCTTGAATAATTTGCATTTTATCGGCTTTTTCTTTATCTATTTTTGCCTTTTTAAGCTCTTTTTTGAGCATCTTATCAAGCTTTTTAATAATATCTAAAACTTGTGGAATTGTATCTTTAATAATCTTTACATCCCATTTTTCAAGTGCTTCTTGCATAATGGTATGGTTTGTATAGTTAAATACTTTTTTTGTAATTTCAACTGCAAGGTCAAAATCAATATTTTCGTTTTCAGTTAAAAGTCTTATAAGCTCAGGAATTGATATTACTGGATGAGTATCATTAAGTTGAATTGTAATAAAATCTACAAATTTAGTAAAATCATTTCCGTGAATATTCTTATATTTTCTAATGATATCTTGTAAAGATGCACTTGAGAAGAAATACTGTTGTTTAAGGCGTAATTTTTTACCTTCATAAGTGTCGTCATTTGGATAAAGAACGCGTGAAATATCTTCTGCTCGATTTTTAAGATTAACTGATTTATCATATTTTTGTTGATTAAATAAATCAAAATCAAATGGCACAAGTGATTCTGCTTGCCATAATCTTAATGTCCCTACATTCTTAGTACCATAGCCAATAACTGGCATATCATAAGGTACAGCTTTGACATTCATATCTTTAAATTCTACCACAACTGAATCGTTCTCATTACGGATTGACCAAGGGTCACCCCATTTTGTCCAATCATCAGCATATTCAACTTGAAAACCATCTTGAATATCTTGCTTGAAAAGGCCATATTTATAACGGATTCCATAACCGTCAAGTGCTATATTATGAGTTGCAGCACTTTCAAGGAAACAAGCCGCAAGACGACCTAAGCCACCATTACCTAACGCACTGTCTTCAATTTCCTCAAGCAAATTGAGTGATACTTTGTGTTTATTAAGTTCAGTTTCAATCTCATCATATAATCCCTTTGAAACAATATTGTTGTAGATTGCACGACCAACAAGAAATTCTGCTGAGAAATAAAATGCAGTTCGTTCTTTTATTCTTTTATTTCTACTATTCATCCAATCATCGGCAATTTCACCTATAACTGCAGTTGAAACTACATCGTGCAGTTCATTTGGTGTTAATTCACTTAAAGATTTAAGATATTTACTTTTAGCAAGTGATATTGCATCATTTACTATTTTTGACATTTGTTTTTCCTCTTTTCACATTTGGCACACGCTTGTAAAGTGCAGTATAATACTTAATTTTCTCTGCCAATTCATCACTTAAATAACCAGGTTTTGCACGCCACTGCCAATTATCCTTAACAGTTGATGGATAATTCATCCGTGCTTCATTACCAAGACCTAATAAGTCTTGCATTGTGACGATTGCAGTATCGGAATTACTTGACCATACAGCTTTCATCATGCCCCAATTATAGCCCTCTTTACGAGTTAAACGAAGATATTCTTTTGCACGCTTACGAGTTTTTATTGATGCAGTTTTAGTCATATATCCCATAATTGTATCGTTATCGTGAGTACCAACATAAGCAACCGAATTCTTTGTAAATTTGTGAAGTAGATAGTCGTTTTCTTCATCAGTATCAAAAGCAAACTGAAGCACTTTCATGCCTGGATATTTGCTTTGTTTTAACATTTTTTTAACAGCAGGAGTTAAAAAGCCCAAATCCTCAGCAATAATATTCATTTTACCAAGGTCCTTTTCAATTTCACGGAAAAATTCAATTCCCGGTCCTTTTCTCCACTCACCCACTTTTGCAGTTTTGGAATCTGAAGGTATACAGTAATATGACTCAAATCCTCTAAAATGGTCAATGCGAATAACATCACACAACGAATATTGATGTTTAATTCGCTCTTTCCACCAAAAGTATTGGTCATTTTTCATATATTCCCAATCATAAAGCGGGTTTCCCCAAAGTTGACCATCATCTGAAAAAGCATCGGGTGGACAACCTGCAACCTCAGTTGGATTGCAGTCTTCATCAAGCAAAAAATTCTTTGGATTTGCCCATACGTCAGCACTATCGCCTGCAACATAAATGGGAATATCACCAATAATCAAAATACCGTTATCATTTGCATATTTCTTAAGCTTTATCCATTGAGTAAAAAATAAATATTGAATAAATTTTTGAAATTTAATTTCATCTTTTAATTCAGCTTTTGCTTTATCGATTGCTGTTAATTTGCGAACTTTCAAATCAGTCGGCCACTCATTCCATGGCTTACCATCAAAAGTGTTTTTAAGTGCCATATACAAAGCAAAATCATCAAGCCAAAAAGCATTCATATTGCTAAACTCAACATAATCAGTTTTAGTTAAATCAAAATTATTGTATGCTTTTTTCAATACATTAAAACGATATTTATAAAGTTTTTGAAAATCTACTTTTTCATCATCTTCGCACCAATTAATTCTTGAAAAATCACTTTTTTTGAGTAACCCTTCATCACAAAGTAAATCAAAATCAATAAAATATGGGTTACCCGCAAATGTTGAAAATGACTGATAAGGAGAATCGCCATAACTTGTTGGGCAAAGCGGTAATACCTGCCAATACGTTTGACCACTTTGTTTTAAAAAATCTACAAATTTATATGCTTCAATACCAAGTGTACCAATACCCGTACTACCAGGTAAAGAGGAAATATGCATTAAAACTCCACTTGCTCTCATAAGAATCGTCCTTAAATAAATAATATAAATAAAATAATATTATTTTTTAACATAAAAGTCAATCACAGATTAAATTTTCACTGACTTTGTCAAATATATGAACTCTTTCAGCATCAAATACAACATTGCATAATGTGTCACTTTTAACATTATTATTTGTTGGAATGTTTGCAATAATAGACTGATTTTTAATTTTTCCGTATAAATAATAGTCAGAGCCCGTCATCTCTGCAATTTCAACATGGAACTGAAATGAACTTCCATCATCATTTTTAGCAAGACTTATATTTTCTGGCCTTATACCTAAAACCACTTCTTTGTTAATATATAAAGACAGTTTCTCATTCATACGAGAGGGCAATTTTATAGCACAGTTTTCAAACAAACCATAAAAATCATTAATCTTTCTAACAATTTTACAATTTATAAAGTTCATTTGAGGTGAGCCAATAAACCCTGCCACAAAAATATTTTGAGGGTGATTATAAAGCATTTGCGGCGTATCATGTTGCATAATTTTGCCATCTTTCATTACTACAATTCTATCACCCATTGTCATCGCTTCTGTTTGGTCATGAGTAACATAAACAAAAGTTGTTTGCAATTCTTTATGAAGCATTGAAATTCTACTTCTCATTTCAGTGCGAAGTTTTGCATCAAGATTTGAAAGTGGCTCATCTAATAAAAATACTGACGGCTCACGTACCATTGCTCTACCCAATGCTACGCGTTGCCTTTGTCCACCTGACAACGCACGCGGTTTACGGTTTAGATACTGTTCAATATCAAGAACTTTAGCGGCTTCATGCACTTTTTTATCAATTATTTTCTTAGGCACTTTTCTATTTTTAAGTCCGAAAGCCATATTTTTATAAACATTCATATGCGGATATAAAGCATAACTTTGAAACACCATCGCAATATCGCGATTTTTAGGTGATACGTTGTTAACTAGTTTTTCGCCGATATACATTTCACCATCAGTTATTTCTTCAAGTCCAGCAATCATACGAAGTGTAGTTGACTTACCGCAACCTGACGGACCTACAAGAATTACAAACTCCTTGTCTTTAATCTCAAGATTAAGGTTTTCTATAACTGTAACCCCATCTTCATACGTTTTTTTAATATTTTTTAATAAAATTGATGCCATAAAATCACCTAACCTTTGACTGCGCCATCAATTACGCCTTTAATAATATATTTTTGACACACAAGATAAAAAGCAATAATTGGAATAATTGCAAGCACAAGCATTGCCATAAATCCACCCCAATCTATCGAACCATATGCACCCTGCATTGTAAGTTGAATAGCAACTGAAAGAGTTTTATTTCTTGAGCCGAGTAATAAATATGGTAAAAGGAAATCATTCCAAATCCACATAGCATTCAAAATTGCAACAGTTATTGCAGTTGGTTTTAAGATTGGAAATACAACCATAAAAAATGTTTTTAATGGACTACAACCATCAATCATTGATGCTTCTTCAATCTCTTTAGGTAATCCCTTAACAAATCCACTAAACATAAACACAGATAGTCCCGAACCAAAGCCAAGATAAACAGGAATAATGCCGAAAATATTGTTAAGACCAAGATTAAAACAAATTGAGGTCATTGTAAACATAACCATTTGAAATGGAACAATCATACTAAAAAGAAATAAATAATAAATACCTTTATTAAGTTTAGACTTAACTCTTGTTATATACCAAGCTGTCATAGAAGTAAAAATAACAATTGCAAGTACAGAGCCAACTGTTATAAATAAGGTTCTAAAAAAAGCTTCTAAAATTCCCGAACTACGTATTCCATTTATATAATTTTCAAATCCAACAAAAGTATCTTCATTAGGGAATTCAAATGGTGTACTAACAATATTGAATTTTGATTTAAATGAATTTATTACTACAAGATAAATTGGAAATAGAAATAATAGCGATAGAAGCAAAAGCGCCACAAAAGAAAACAAATTGAATAGTTTTGATTTTTGTTTCATTAATTTTCTACCTCTTTTCTTCCTGTAATTTTAAGTTGAGCAAACGCTATCAGTGCAACAATTACAAAAAAAACTACCGCTTTCGCTTGTCCAACACCTTGCCAACCGATTCGCCCATAGAATGTATTAAAAATATCTAATGCTAGCATGGAAGTTTCTCTAGCAGGTGCTCCACCTGTAAGTGCTAAATTTTGATCAAACAACTTGAATGAATTAGTAATAGTAAGGAACAAACAAATTGTAACCGCAGGCATAACCATTGGAATGGTAATGTTTCTTAAAATCGAAAATGGTGTTGCTCCATCAATTTGTGCCGCCTCATTTAATTCAGATGGAATATTTTGTAAACTTGCAATATAGATAACCATCATATAGCCAATTAATTGCCAATTTATAAGAAATACTAGTCCCCAAAAGCCATAATCAGCACTATATGTTATATCGTAACCAAATACACCTAGAATTGAGTTTATAAGCAAATTCCATATATAGCCAAGAACAATGCCACCAATAAGATTAGGCATAAAAAATATAGTTCTAAAAAATGAAGTGCCTTTTAATGCTCGAGTTAAAAGTAACGCAAGAATAAAGGCAAATAGGTTAATTGTAATTACTGATGCAATGGTAAATTTAACTGTAAACCACAGTGCATTTAAAAAGTTTTCATCTTGTGTAAATGCCTTAATGTAATTATCGATTCCAACCCATGTTGCATTTTCAACTGTAGTAAATTTTGTAAAAGATAGGTAAATTCCCATAACGAAAGGTATAAGAAATACAACTACAAACGAAATTAATGTAGGCAACAAAAAGATTGGAAAATATTTTTTCATATTTCTTTCCATAAAAACCGCCCTTGACACATAATCGCCCCACAATTAGCGGGGCGATTTTTATAATTTACTGACTTTCGTTTTTCCAGGATTTAATAAAATCAGACTTAACTTTCTCCCATTTTTTTGTGCCTTGAGCATATTGCAACAAAGAGGCACCAAAATCTTCTTTAAATGTCTGACTTGGAAATACTGTAAAGTTCCATGGAATTGTTGTAACATCAGCATTATTCATCCATTTAATAACTTCTTGTGCTAACGGGTCTTTAGGAAGTTCATCCTCTTTAAAAGTATCAAATGGAGCAATAAATTCAAGTTTTTCATTTACAAACTTTTTACCAGTTTCACTTGAAAATAGCCAATACATAAAATCTGCAGCAGCCTTTTGTTCTGCTTCAGTTGCTTGTGAGTTAATTGCAAAGAAATTTTCAGTACCTATACACAATTCTTGTTTTTCCCCGCCATCAACACCAATATATATTGGAAGATATTTGATATTTTCAGCTTTAACGGTATTTTTATCAATACCGTTAATTTGTGACCAAGCCCAGTTACCATTTTGCACCATAGCACATTGACCAAGAGCAAATTCAGTCATTGATTCATCAACAATTTTTGAGCCAAGAACTTTTTTATCAGTAGTAGAATTATTTAAATATAGGTCGAAAATATTCTTAAAATTTTCAGAATATTTAAACTTAATAGTTTTTACTGCATTACTTGACAAATCCACTTTATCATCATTTAATTCATAATATACTGGTATATTTGCTAGATGTGTTTGCCAACGCCAATCCTCACCTGTTTTTAATGAAGTTGCTGCAAATACACCTTTAATACCAAGCTTGTCCGCATTTTTTTGCATATCTTCAACAACTTTTTTCAACGATTCAAAATTCTTGATTTCATCCATTGAATTTATATCAGTTGCTCTATCGTTTAATGCAAAATATTTATCAGTAATTGCTTTGTTATAAATAATTCCATAACCTTCAACTACATATGGAATACCATATACTTTTCCGCCTGCGGTCACAGCAAGTGATTTATCAGTCAAGTGTTTATAAAGTTCAGTGTTAGATAAATCTGCACAGTAATCTTTCCAGTTTGCATACCCTTTAGGTCCGTTGATTTGAAATAACGTTGGTGATTCATTAGTGCCCATTTTTGCAGCCAATGTTTGTTCATAGTTGCCGCTAGCAGCTGTTTCTACTATTAAAGTATTCCCAGTTTCATCCTTATAAGCTTTTGCAATTTCTTCATACACATTTGCAACTTCAGGTTTAAAGTTTAAAAAGCGTACTGCTGCTTTTTCATTATTACCTTGTGGCGTTGGATTTAGACCCCCTTTGTTAGTGCAAGACGTAAACACTGTCGTCAATAAAAGTACCACCATTAAAATTGATAAAACTTTTTTCATTTTTAACCTCCTAAACTGAAATTCTTGCGAACTTCTTTTTATCTATTTTTACCAAATATTTAATAAAAAATTCCACGAAATAAACTGCAAAATATATTGTTTTTTTGTAGTTTTGGAGTATAATTAAATGTATCTTGTTCATAAGTGTTAATTTTATGAAAATATTAAAAAAGAATTTTAAAAATATTATAAAAATTAGGGACTGAAAATCAGTCCCTTTTTTATGAAGGTGCAAATTATGCTTATCTCTTTACAAAACATCAATAAAAGTTTTCTTGACAAAAGCATATTAAAAGATATAAACCTCACTGTTAATGAAAAGGACCGTATTGGTCTTTTGGGTATTAACGGTGTGGGTAAAACTACCCTTTTAAACATTATATCAGGCGTACTTGAATATGATGAAGGCACATTAGCAACTAAATCAAATATTAGAATTGGCTATTTAAAACAAAACGAATCACTTGACACATCAAACACACTTCGTCAAGAAATTCAAAATGCTTTGAAGCTTGCTTTTGATACAAGAAAACAACTTGAAGAAATATCAAAGAAAATGGTAACAGCAAGTAGTGATGAATACGCTCAACTTGAAGCAAAATATGAGTATCTTACAAATATTTATGATGCTTGCGATGGTTACAATGCGGAAGTCCGCATAAATACAATACTTAATGGTATGGGTTTTGGTGATTTTAACTTAGATGGTAGTATATCCGTGCTTTCAGGCGGTGAAAAAACTCGATTTGCACTTGCAAAAATTCTTGTTGAAAATCCAAATTTGCTTATTCTTGATGAACCAACTAACCATCTTGATTTCACTATGCTTAATTGGCTTGAGAATTATCTCAAATCATATAAAGGTGCAGTAATTGTTGTATCTCACGATAGATATTTCTTAAATGCAGTTGCATCTGATATTTGCGAAATTGAAAATGGTGAATTGGTAAGATATAAAGGTGGTTACTCTTCATTCTTAAAACAAAAAGAGGAAAGAATTAAAACGCTTACCAAAGAATACGAAAAACAGCAAAAAGAAATTGAGCAATTACGAGATTATGTTCGCAAAAATCTTGCAAAATCAAGTAGTATAAACAGTGTTGGCTCTCGCGTTAAAGCTCTTGAAAAAATGGAATTAGCGGCTAAACCTAATCCTAAAGTGAAGGATTTGCACATTGCATTTCCGTTTGATATTGAGCCACATAAAACCATTCTTGAGTGTAAAAATTTAAAAATCAGCGTTGGAAATGGCATTACCAAACGAATCCTTTTTGAAAACTTTAATCTTGAAATTTTTCGCGGTGAAAAAGTTGCTTTTGTTGGCAAAAATGGTGTTGGAAAATCAACACTTTTGAAAGCAATTCTTAAAATGACAACCTATGAAGGTATTGTTCGTTGGGGCGGAAATGTAAAAATTTCATATTTTGACCAGGAATTGTCTTCTCTTGATTTAAATATGACTGTACTTGAGTCGGTGCATCGCAAATTTCCAACAAAAACTGAATATGAAATAAGGAGTATGCTTGCTCGTTTTCTAATCGAAGATGAAGATGTATTTAAACGAATTCGTGAAATGAGTGGTGCAAATCGTGCAAAAGTTGTGCTTTGTATAATTGCGTTTGAACGCTCAAATGTACTTGTTTTAGACGAGCCGACAAATCACCTTGACTATAAAGCAAAAGAAGCGTTAGATGCCGCATTACACCTTTATGAGGGCACTATAATTATGGTTTCTCACGATAGATATTTACTTAATTCAGTTCCTACAAAAATAATCGAGATGAAGCCACAAGATATTGTAATTTATAATGGCAATTATGATTATTATAAAGAACATTCAGTTGTTGAAAATAAAACTGTGTCAGTGACAAAAGAAAAACACGACTCAGTCAAAACCTATGACGAGTCGCGAAAAAACAAGGCGGAAGATAGAAAACGCCGCGCTAAACTTATGAATACTGAAAAAGAAATAATGGTACTTCAAGCGGAAATTGATGAATTAAAAGAGCTTTGTAATAACCCTGATGTTTCAAGTGATTATACACGACTTTCCGAAATTTTAGATGAAATAAAAGTAAAAGAAGAACAACTTGAAGAACTTGAAACGATTTGGCTTGAATTGGCTTAATTAAATACTAAAAACTAGCCGGTGGTAATGATGAATGTTCACTTTTACCTGCCGGCATTTTTGTCCCATAAAGACGTCCTCCATTAAAAACAGTATCATTACCTAATTTCGAACGTATTCCAGTTAATGCATTATCTATAGCACATATTTTGTTGTGTGCATCTATATCAAAGCCAATATGCAGTTGTTGAAAACTTTCTTCTCGCATAAGATTATATGTTTTTACTGTTATAGCACGAATGTTTCGCTTCCAAACATGCTTTTCAACAAGTAGCTTTTGTGCGATTTCACATATTTCTTTTGCATTATGAGTGGGAAATTCAAATTTTTCAGAATATTGTTGAACCGATAAATTATCTTCTTTTACTGCTAATTGCACACCTGTTGCAAGTAGTTGCTCTCTTCTTAAGTTTTTAGCAACTTTTGTTGACAATTCCGTAATGACTCTTATTACTTCATTTACAGTTGCAAGAGACTCCATACAAGTAATTCCTCTACTTATGCTTTGTGGTACAGGTTTATTATCAATATGTGATACGGGAGAACGGTCAAATCCATTTGCATAAGCCCACAAATCAACACCATTCTTACCAAGTATTTTCTTCATAAATTCAGGTTGTGTTTTAGCTATATTACCTATAGTATTTATTCCATATTTTTGTAAAGCTTGGAATGTTTTTCTACCTACAAAAATCATTTCATTTGCATTAAGTGGCCATACTTTTTCCTTATAGTTTTCTTTTGAAATTACTGTTGTAGCATCGGGCTTTTTCATATCACTACCAAGTTTTGCAAAAACTTTATTAAAAGAAACACCTACCGATATTGTAAGTCCTATTTCATTACGGACACTTTTTCGTATTTCTTCAGCTATGTAAAATCCATTACCAAAATTCTTTTCGCTACTGCTAACATCTAGCCAACATTCGTCCATACCAAAGGGCTCAATTAAATCAGTGTATCTTGAATAAATGCTTTTAACCTTTTCAGAATAATCATAGTATATATCAAAATCGGGATGCACAACTATAAGACTACCACATTTACGTCTTGCTTCACTTATGGTATCACCAGTTTTTACACCGCAAATCTTAGCAGGTTGAGACTTAGCAAGAACTATTCCATGACGGTCATCTTCGCTGCCACACACCGCCACACACTTGCCTCTTAATTGAGGATTTTTCACACATTCTACTGATGCATAAAAATTATTCAAATCACAGTGCAAAATAATTCTTTCCATAAAATCACCTTTGTTTTTTATGAAACAATTATACTGAACATTTGTTCTTATGTCAATGTAATTTTAAAAATCAAGTTAAAAATATCACCTCTTGTTATTAAAAAAATATAATGAATATAGGAGGTGTTATATGAATATATTTGTCATTATGGCGCTGATAGCAACATTGGGTACATGGTTTGTAACGGCATTAGGTGCTGCTACAGTTATCTTATTTAAATCACCTAACAAAAAAATATTAAACCTTATGCTTGGTTTTGCTTCAGGCGTTATGATTGCGGCAAGCTTTTGGTCTTTATTGCAACCAGCTATTGAGCGTGCAGAATTAATATTAAATATGCCAGCATATTTTGTTGTAACAATCGGTTTTTTATTTGGTGCAACCTTTATGTGGATTTCTGATAAAACAGTTACATTTGCAAGGAATAAAGCTAATAATCCAAAATCTCAACCTAATGAAAAACTGCAAAGAATAATTATGCTAATTCTTTCAATCACTCTTCACAACATACCTGAAGGTTTAGCGGTTGGTGTTGCTTTCGGTGCACTTCAAAACAACTTTTCTACCGAAAATCTATTGGGTGCAATATCAGTAGCAGTAGGTATTGGATTACAAAACTTTCCTGAAGGTGCAGCAATTTCATTGCCATTAAGACGTGAGGGATATTCAAGAAAAAAGAGTTTTTTATACGGTCAGGCATCCGGTATGGTTGAGCCAATTGCAGGTACAATAGGTGCATTATTGACTGTACATGTTGAAACAATACTCCCCTATGCTCTTTCTTTTGCCGCAGGTGCTATGATTTTAGTGGCAGTACATGAATTAATCCCTGAATGCCAAAAAAATCAAAAATTACAACCATATTTTGCAACTATGGGTATAGTATTAGGTTTTGCTACAATGATGTTGTTGGATGTTATGTTAGGGTAATAAATAAGGGATACCAATTAGTATCCCTTTATTTTTTTAGTTTTGAATTATTACACAATTTCTAACACGGGTTGTAGATGATTACAAAATTGCATTTTAATACAACTGAAAATCGTATACAACCAAACCGACAAATTGGAAGTTATCAACACTGTTTTCACTTATTTAATTTTTTTGTATGCACAAGATTTAATCCAAGTAAAAAAACGATGATGCAAACGGCAGAGCCAGTCGCAAGGTTCATAAAGCGAATCTCTATCTCTGACATTCCCTCAAAGGACACAAGCATAGACCTTTGTAAAGAAAATATAGAAACAAATGCGTCTGCAAAAGATATGTTTCGTAATGTTATCAATTTTGCCGATGTGCTTTTTCGTGCCTTTATCCATTTTATTGTTGCAAGTGTAATTTTTGTAAAAGCATATACTGCAATCGCAAGCATAACAATCAAATGAAAAACTGTACCTCTATCCTTTATAAAAGCAAGGATTACTGTTCCAACAAGTGACAAAGATAACACCATTAACATTATTCCTGTAAATTGAATAACAAAGCGCTTCTTACCTTTGTGTTGAAGAACTACAAAGCGAACAATACTCAATATTGCATAGTAAATACCGATTGAAAAAAGCCACCACGATTGTGTTGTTATACCAAAAACAATGTGATAGACACTATAAATCATATTGAATAATAAGCTAATGAGTGCGAATTTTAGTGTCTTATTCATTTGCATTTTCTTTTCCATAAATACATATCGCGATTATTTTAGATATTTCATCAATTGACTTGTCACACCCATTTTTTAACCATTCACAAATTATGGCATTAACACCATTTAGATAGTACATCATCACATATTGTCTAATATCTGATGGATAGTTAAATCTATCAAGAATAGGATTAAATATTTTTTCAAACATTCGCTTGTACACATCTTCAAATCCAAAAATTTTATTTTGTGCCAATGCAACCTTAAATACTTCTTTATGGTCTTTAATATAGGTAAAATATGGTGTTAGATACTTATCGCAAATAAACACCAAGTCATTAAGTTCACATTCCATAAGATTGAACGCTATTGACTGTGTGTCAATTGAAAAATATGACAAAAATTCATCTAAAATATATCTTGTTGTTTCATTTAATAAATCGCCGATAGTTTCATAATGCAAGTAAAAAGTTGAACGATTTACTCCTGCCATTTTGCAAATCTCACTAACAGTAATATATTCAAACGGTTTCTTTTTCAGTAATGCAATCAATGCAAGGTCCATTTTGGTGGCAGTATTAAAATATTTACTTTCGGATTTATTCATATTACCGCTCCTTGCAAATTTTGATTATTTGTCTGCGATTTCACGGGCAAGTTGCACGATTTCATAGGCATATTTTGCCTTGCCTTTTTCAAGCATTTTTTTATAAATTGGATAATTAACACCGCAACCAATAAGGCCAACGATACCGACAATTATGCCAAGTACCATGCTGTTTCCAATAACTTGCATTGCCAAGGACATACCTGTACCGAAAACAAGTGCAAATACAATGCCCCAAGTGTAAGTGAAAACAGTAGCAGGAAGTTTTGCTCGTTTATCCAGTTTTTTAAGGGCAACAATTTTTGAATCTTCTTTTGGTGCATAGTCCTTTGCGATTGATTCTGCTAAAATTTTATCTGTGTTCATATTAAGAACCTCCTTTTTGATTTTGCAGTATTATTTTACTGCTCAAAAAGAAGGAATTGAACAACATAATATTTGAAATTTGTTGATTTGTATAAAATAAACTATTATATACTGAATTAATTATATCACACAATTATAAAAAACTCTACCACAATCAAAAAATTCCAATTCCAACCAAATGGTTAAAATTGGAATTTTGGTCGGAGTGACAGGACTTGAACCTGCGGCCTCTTGACCCCCAGTCAAGCGCGCTCCCAGCTGCGCCACACCCCGATATAGTAACGGGGATTATAATAACATAACCCCATGCATTTTTCAAGTGATTTTTTATCTTTATATTTTCAATTCTTTTTATAATTCCTTTGCCTTTTACTAATTTTTGTGGTAATATTTATTAAAAGGAGTTGGGAGTATGAAATCAACGAAAAAACCAATTAAAATTATATTATCAGTAATTTCAATAATCTTAGTATTTATTACTATATGGAGTGGTCTTATGTTTTGGTATTATCCACATTATAAAAAGAATAAAACTGAAATCACATTAAATGAAACTGTCAATAAAAATGAAGTTCGCATAATGAGTTATAATCTTCGTTGTCTTAACCCTACTGATTTAGGCAAGAAAACTTGGTTTTATCGTGCTGATTTAATTATTAAATCAATCGAAAAAGAACAACCCGGTATTATCGGCTTTCAAGAAGCTACAAAATGGCAATATAGTTATCTTTGTGACACAATGAATGGATATGATTCTATTATTACATATCGTGATGAAGCATTTAATTCTGAAGGATGCCCTGTCTTCTTCCGTACTGATTTATATACACTTATTGATAAGGGTTCGTTTTGGCTCTCTGAAACTCCTGAAAAAATGAGTAAAGGTTGGGATGCTGCTTGTTATAGAATTTGCAGTTATGCAATCCTTAAAGACAAAACTACAAAAAAAGAATTTGTTGTATTCAACACACATCTTGACCATGTAAGCGACACCGCACGAATCAATGGTATTCAGGTAGTACTTGATAAAATTGCGGAGTTCGGCTCTCTCCCTGCAATTTTAATGGGCGACCTTAATGCTGAAGAAGATTCAGAAACATATAGAAGCGCAACTGCTAACTTTTTCGATACAAAATACCAACTTGAAAACCCAATGATAAGTTGTACTTATCAAAATTTTGGTGAAGAACTTGACAGCAATTGCATTGACTATGTAATGATTTCAAAGACAGGTTTCAAGGTCAACTCATACAAAGTAATTACTGAAACTTACGACGGAGTTTACACAAGTGACCACTTCCCGTTATCAGTAAATCTTTCTTTTGAATAAAAATTAACTTGATTTTAATTGGAATATAATGTAATATGTACATTATATTGACATCGGAGGTTTTACAATGAAAGAAGAAAATAGAAAGTATGCCGAACTTGCCTATGATTTAGTCAAAGACGCTGAAGGTTTTGGCTCTCGTCTTCCAGGTTCAGAGGGAGAAAGAAAATATGCGGATTTTATGGGAGCAAAGCTTGAAGAAATTGGCATTAAGGCAAAAAAAGAAGAATTTGCTGTTTCACCACGTTCAGGTATTGGTGGACTCCCATATGCAGGTTGGGTTGGTATTATTTTAAGTGCTCTTACATATTTTGCTCTTGATAATTATCACATTTGGTTTGCTATGGCACTTATCGGTATTTCAATGGTAGTTTGGCTTATCACAAGTTGTTTCCTTTACAAACCTTGGTTTGATATGTTCTTTAAACAAAAAATCTCACAAAATGTTTATGGTGAATTAGTACCGGAAGATGGTAAATATGACTACACCATCATTCTTTCAGGTCATACTGA
This sequence comes from Candidatus Fimenecus sp., assembly GCA_045611635.1. Classification (GTDB taxonomy): domain Bacteria; phylum Bacillota; class Clostridia; order Oscillospirales; family Acutalibacteraceae; genus Fimenecus. Next base: position 15,865 of record JAZKXL010000075.1, read on the forward strand.
CACAAGTTGGAACTGGAAACATTCAGAAAATGCTTCTAAATACCCTGAAAAGCCAATTTATGGTCTTATTACAACTTATGGTAAAGTTGGATTTGGCGCTGTATGTGTATTCCTTATGGTTGGAATTTCAGTTGCTATGGCAGCAATTTATACAGCATCTTTCTTTGGTATTGATTGGGCAGTTGCAAGACGCAATGGTGAGTCATTGTCATTCAACATATTCATCTTAATTATGCATTTCTTACCACTCATTACCGCAATTGGTAGCGCTTTTGTTGCTATGTGGAATGATAACGATGAAGAAACTGCATCAAAAGGTGCTATGGACAATGCAACCGGCTGTGCACTCAGCTATGCGGTTATCAAATACTTTAAAGAAAATCCTGAAAAAATGCCTAAGAACTGTCGTATTGTTGATTTCAACTGTGGCTCTGAAGAAGCAGGTCTTCGTGGCTCAATGGCTTTTGTTCATAAACATAGAAATGATGACTTAACACAAAACGCTTGGAACATCAATATCGACTCAGTTGCTGATAAGGAATACTTTGAAGTTGTTATTAAAGACGATTGGCAAGGTTGTAGATTTGACACAGACCTTGAAAAGATGTTTAAAGATACATTTAACGAAATGGGTATTGAAAGCAAAACAAACGGTTGTATTCATAATCCTGTTGGCGGTTGTGACAGTACTCCAATGACTCGTGGCGGTATTAAATCAGTTACATTTGCAGCTCAAAATCCAATGCTTACATGGTATTATCACACATTCCACGACAAAGCAGAACGTTTTGAAATGGAAACAGTTGGTCAAGGATTTGATGTTGTTCTTAGTGTTATTGATAAAATTGCCAAATTCCAAGAAGAAAACGGATTTAATGGTCCACAAAAGAAATAATTATCAAACTGCACAACTTCGGTTGTGCAGTTCTTCTTTTAATTGACACTTAACCATCTTTATGGTAAATTTATTACATAAAATATTTTTTATGGTGATTAAATGAAGCGCATTTTAAAATTAATCTCTCCCCTGCTTATTATTGCAATTTTATTAACATCATGTTCTTTAAACAATAGTGATAATTCGCTTGAACAAATTAAAACACATATTGCTAAAAATGAGTTTAACACTTGTTTCCAATTGGTAAAAAGACTTACAAACGAAGAAAAATCTACAATAAATAATGAAGTTTGCAATACTGTAATAAATAAATTTATTGATTTACGCTCCAAAACAAAAATTGATGAAACAAATATTTTTGATTTATCTTTAATAAATACTGAATTTGCTGAAAATTGTCAAAAACTATGGAACATTATTAGTGAGTTTTCATTTGATGAAAATTATGAAATGTACCATGAATGTATTAATCTTCGTTACTATTCTGAGATGATTGACTACACTCGCTATTGCGATATTTATTTACTTGCTAAAAAAGTAAATAGCATTGGCTATCTTGATGATTTAAGCGCCGCACTATATGAATATGACAACAATGGCAATAATGCAAACCTTAAGTTAATTTTTGATGATATCAAAAATATTAATTTAAGCAGTTTTGACCCACAACAATATCTTGTTTCAGATTATAGAGACGCTCACGATAAAATCGTTAAGGCAATTGATGAACTTGCCGATGGATTCACTACAAATGATTCTACAACAGTAGCAACTGCAATAAAAACGTTGCGAGACGCTTTATCTGATATTCTTTATATAACCGACACATTGTTTGCTGTAAATACAATGCAAAAAAACATTTATAACAAAATCTCGAATGATAACATTTTTGCACCTTTTGATAGTGAAATAAACGTTACACAACGTGATTACGTAATGGGAATGAGCTTTGAATTAGGTTCAATTTTTGGTGGGGTTGAAAATAAAGTAGATGATAACACTATTGAATCAACAACTACACCTAACAATGACCAAATTTCATTAGAAGACACAATTAAAATTGCAACTAACGCTATAAATAAAACAAAATCATTCACCGGTGATGTTAATATTACTCTTACTCAAACAAGAAACATTAAATTAACTGACTTCGAAACTGATTCTCAACTTTTAGATGCTGAGAACATGATTAAATCAAAACTTAATCAAGTTATTAATCAATCAAATGGTACTGGTCAAAAAACAACAATGTTTTCAAATGGGAGAAACGGAAATCAGTCACTTAATTCATATGTTCCACCATCAAATAAAAACGCAACACTAAATGTAGATGCTGTTTGTGAATATACATGTGTTAAAGGTAGTGGTGGTTACATAATTTCATTTGTGTTAAATCCTGAACTAGTAGAGTCAAAAGATAAACCAAGTAACATTGGCTCAATTGTTAACACGTTTGAGTTCGACAACAGTAATGAAGTAAAAAAATTTAACACATCATATTCTAAAACAAACATATCATTAATTATCGATAATAGCGGTAGACTTATTGAAATGGAATACACTATCGATGGTATTAGCAACTGTGAATTTGAAGAAAATAACGGTAAAAACGAATATAAAGCACAATTTACATTTAAAAACAGTTATAAATATGAGTTCAAATACTAATAAATGTTTAATAATTGTTAATTTTTGTCTTAAATATGTTGACTTATATAACATTTGGGTGTATCATAATTTACATATTTTTTATAATATAATGCGGATTTGACATAAATTCCGCAAAAATCAAGGAGGAAAATTCTTATGAAAAACTTAAAAAAAGTTCTTGCCGTAGTTATGGCAGTTGCTCTTATTGCAACTTGTTTCGCAGCTTGCGGTAAAGAAAAAGCAAATGAAATTGTTATTGGTGTTAGCGGACCTCTCTCAGGTGGTGCAGCTCAATACGGTGAAGCTGTTGTAAATGCAGCTCAACTTGCTGTTGATGAAATCAACGCAGCTGGTGGCATTAATGGAACAAAACTTAAGCTTGTTAAAGCTGACGACGAAGCTGACTCAGGTGACAAAGCTGTTAATGCTTATAACAATCTTAAAGACCAAGGTATGCAAATTTTCCTTGGCACAGTTACATCAGGTTCATGTCTTGCTGTTATTGAAAAGACAAAGGAAGACAACATGTTCCAGCTTACACCTTCAGCATCAGCTGATGATGTAATTAAAAATGACAACTGTTTCCAAATTTGTTTTACAGACTCAAACCAAGGTAAAGGTTCAGCTCAATATATAGTTGAAAATGACGTTGCAAAGAAAGTTGCAGTTATTTATGACTCATCAGATGCTTATTCAACAGGTATCTACAACACATTCAAAGCTGAAGCAGCTGCAAGAGGTCTTGACATTGTTGCAGAACAAGCTTTCCAAAAAGGCAACACTGACTTCTCTTCTCAAGTTCAAGCATGTAAATCAGCAGGTGCAGAACTTGTTTTCCTTCCAATTTACTACACAGAAGCATCTCTTATTCTTAAAGCTGCTCAAGCAGCTAACTATGCTCCAAAATTCTTTGGTTGTGACGGTCTTGACGGACTTCTTGCAATTGAAGGATTTGACAAGAAACTTGCTGAAGGCGTAATGCTTCTTACACCATTTGCAGCGGATGCTGAAGATGAAGCTACAAAGAAATTTGTTTCTGCTTATCAAGAAAAATATAATGAAACTCCAAACCAATTTGCTGCTGACGCTTACGATGGAATCTATATCATTGCTGAACTCATTAAGAGCGAAGGCATTACAGCTGATATGACTGCATCAGAAATTTGCGACAAACTTAAGGCAGCTATCTCATCTGACAGCTTCAAATATATGGGTATCACAGGCGCTGGTGCTGCTCTCACATGGGACAAATCAGGTGCTGTTTCAAAGAAACCTATGGCTGTTGTAATTAAGGATGGCGCTTACGCAGCTCTTTAATCACTAAAAGAATAAAAAAACCGGTAGCAATTAAATGCTGCCGGTATTTTTTTATTTTTTTATATTGCTTTTTAATAGGTAATTATGTTATAATCTATCGAATTTATCTATTATGGTGTTTATACCATATAGAATGGAAGGAATGTATACATAATGGAGTTTTTGAACTACCTTATTAGCGGTGTGAGTCTTGGCAGCATTTATGCTGTTATTGCCCTTGGCTATACTATGGTTTATGGTATTGCAAAAATGCTTAATTTTGCACACGGCGATGTTATCATGATTGGTGGATACGTAGTTTATATTGCTGCTATGAAATCAGGGCTTAACCCTCTTTTATCTGTTGTTATTGCTATGGTTGCTTGTACAATTCTAGGCATTACTATTGAAAAAATTGCATATAAGCCACTTCGTCAATCAACATCATTAGCGGTACTTATTACTGCAATTGGCGTTAGCTATTTCTTACAAAATATAATTCTTGTAATTTTTGGTGCAAATCCAATTAACTTTAAGTCAGTTGTAAATGTACCAGCAATTAATTTATTTGATGGCAAAATCGTTATTTCTGGCGAAACATCAACAACAATTGTTGTATCGCTCATAATTGTTGTTGCACTTTCATTGTTTATTAAGAAAACAAAAAGTGGTAAAGCAATGCTTGCTGTTTCTGAAGATAAAGGTGCAGCGCAACTTATGGGTATCAATGTAAATAGAACCATTTCTCTTACCTTTGCTATTGGCTCTGCGTTGGCTGCGATTGCAGGTGCATTACTTTGCTCATCATACCCTATTCTTTCACCAACAACAGGTGCTATGCCTGGTATTAAAGCGTTTACTGCTGCGGTATTTGGCGGTATTGGTTCAATTCCTGGTGCAATGATTGGTGGAATTCTTATTGGCATTATTGAAATTTTAAGTAGAGCATATATTTCATCTCAACTTGCCGATGCTATTGTTTTTGGTGTACTTATACTTATTCTTATGTTCAAGCCAACTGGTATCCTTGGCAAGAAAATAAGTGAAAAAGTTTAATTTGTGAAGGGAGAACATTACTTATGAAGAAAAATTCTAAGTTGATTAAATCCAACACAAAACAGAGTTTAATCACATATATCATTTTAATTGCTGCATTTGTTGTTGTGAATATTTTAATTGCAACAAATAGTATGACATATATGATGAGAGACTTACTTGTCCCTCTTTGCATATATGCAATTTTAGCGGTGTCACTTAACCTTACTGTTGGTATTCTTGGTGAGTTAAGTCTTGGTCAAGCTGGTTTTATGTGTGTTGGTGCATATTCAAGTTCACTTTTTTCAAACCTTATGATAGAAGCATTACCTGAACCTGCAATGAGATACCCTATCGCTCTCATTCTTGGTGGTGTTTGTGCTGCTGTTTTTGGAATTCTAATTGGTATTCCAGTTTTAAGACTTCGTGGTGACTACCTTGCAATTGTTACACTTGCTTTTGGTGAAATTATCAAAAACATTTGTGCTTCAATTTATTTAGGAAGAGATGCAAACGGTTTCCATATAACACTTAAGACTGCAAGTGATTTAAATATGGCTGCTGATGGTCAAATGTATATTAACGGCGCACTTGGTATCAACGGTACGCCAAAAGATTCTAATTTTACTATAGCTTTCATTATTTTATTCTTAACAGTAATTGTTGCTTACAACTTTGTAAACTCACGCACAGGTCGTGCAGTTATGTCAATTCGTGATAATAGAATTGCAGCAGAATCTGTTGGTATCAACATTACAAAATACAAACTTATCACATTTGCAATAACTGCATTTATTGCAGGTATCGCAGGTGCTGTTTACTCACATAACTTCTCAACACTTCAAGCTTCAAAATTTGACTACAATATGTCAATTCTTATTCTTGTATTTGTTGTTCTTGGTGGTATCGGTTCAATTCGTGGTAGTGTAATTGCTGCTATTGTACTAACACTTATTCCTGAACTTTTAAGAGAAACAATCGGTAATTATCGTATGTTGTTCTATGCAGTAATTCTTATTGTTATGATGATTTTCACATCAAACGAAACCCTTAAAGGCAAGATTAAAGCGTTGTTTGCAAAAGAAAAGAAAGGAGCGGTTCAATAATGGCATTACTTGAAGTTAAAAACCTTTCAATTTCTTTCGGCGGTCTTCATGCAGTCGATGGCTTCAACCTTAAGCTTGAAAAAGGTATGCTATACGGTCTTATTGGACCAAACGGTGCAGGTAAAACTACAGTTTTCAACCTCTTAACAGGTGTTTATAAGCCAACTGCAGGCGCAATTTCATTGGATGGTAAGAAATTAAACGGCAAATCCCCTGTTGAAATCAACAAAATGGGTGTTGCAAGAACATTCCAAAATATTCGACTTTTCAAAGAATTATCAGTACTTGATAATGTTAAAGTTGGTCTTCACAATCAAATGAAGTATTCAACTGTTGAAAGTATTTTTAGACTCCCACGTTTCTTTAAAACAGAAAAGAAAATGAACGAAAAAGCAATGGAGCTTCTAAAAGTTTTTGGTCTTGAGAATGAAGCTTACACATTGGCAGATAATCTACCATATGGTAAACAAAGAAAGCTTGAGATTGCACGTGCTCTTGCTACAAATCCAAAGCTTTTACTTCTTGATGAACCTGCAGCAGGTATGAATCCAAGTGAAACTCAAGAATTAATGGATACAATCCGTTTTGTTCGTGATAACTTTGACATGACTATCCTTCTTATTGAGCACGACATGAAGCTTGTAAGCGGTATTTGTGAAGAAGTTTCAGTTCTTAACTTTGGTGAAGAACTTGCACAGGGTAAAACTAGTGAAGTTCTTAATAACCCAGAAGTTATTAAAGCATATTTAGGTGATTAAGGAGGAATAACAATGGCACCACTTTTACAAGTTGATAACATTGAAGTTTATTATGGCGTTATCAAGGCATTAAAAGGTATTTCTTTTGAAGTTAACAAAGGTGAAATTGTTGCTCTTATCGGCGCTAACGGTGCAGGTAAAACAACTATCCTCCACACAGTTACAGGCCTTTTAAAGCCAAAATCAGGTAAAATTTTATATAATGGTAATGATATTACTAAAACTCCTGCTCATAAAATTGTTACAATGGGTATGGCCCATGTGCCTGAAGGTCGAAGAATTTTTTCTCAGCTTTCAGTTCTTGACAATATTAAGCTAGGTGCATTTACTCGTAAGGATAAAGAAGAAATTGAAGAAACTCTTAATTATGTTTATGAGCGTTTTCCACGTCTTAAAGAAAGAAAAAATCAAATTGCGGGTACTCTTTCAGGTGGTGAGCAACAAATGCTTGCTATGGGTAGAGCACTTATGTCAAAGCCAGACTTTGTTTTAATGGATGAACCTTCAATGGGTCTTTCTCCCCTTCTTGTTTCTGAAATCTTTGACATTATTAAAGCAATTAATGACAATGGCACAACTGTTCTTCTTGTTGAACAAAACGCTAAAAAGGCACTTTCTATTGCAAATAGAGCATATGTTCTTGAAACTGGTAGTATTGTTCTTTCAGGTGATGCAAAAGACCTTATGAACGACGAATCAGTAAAAAAAGCATATCTTAGTGAATAATTTCCGGGAGGCATTATTATGGATAAAAAAATCATTATTACAATTGCCCGTGGATACGGTAGTGGCGGTAAGACTGTAGGCCAAAAACTTGCTAAAGAGCTCAACATTCCATTTTATGACCGTCAAATTCTTTATATGGCTTCTGATGAAAGTGGAATCAATGTTGGCCTTTTTCAAAAAAATGATGAAGACGTTAACAAGGGATTATTTGACCCTTCAACTCACAAATACTTAGGCGGTATTATTCCACCAGAAGATAGTAAATTTACATCAAAAGAAAATCTTTTTAATTATCAAGCAAAAATTATTAAACAACTTGCTGAAAAAGAATCATGCGTAATCGTTGGTCGCTGCGCTGACTTTATATTGAAAGATTACGATAATGTAATTAAAGTATTCATTTGGGCGCCACATCAAGCATGTGTTGAAACTGTTATGGATATGTTTGATTTAAAAGAAAAAGATGCTGATAAGAAAATTCGCAAAATTGACAAGCATCGTAGTGAATTTTATCGCTATTACACATGTCGCGAATGGGATAACGCTCGCAACTACGACTTATGCCTTAATAGTGCGGATTTAGGTTTTGATGGTTGTGTAAAAGCAATTAAAGCATACATTGATGTTCTTAAAAGTGTAAAATAGTAATACTAAAGGGACTATAATATTAATAGTCCCTTTTATTTTACCTTAAAAGCGTTTTAATTTAATCAGCAATAAACTTTTATTATATTTTAATGAATAAGCAAAAAGCAGGCATAATGCCTGCTTTTATTTTATTATTAATATCCTAATTTCTTAAGAATTTTAGGGTCGCAAGTATTAGCGGCAACCGAACCAATTTCGGACCAAAGTTTATCTGCTTTTTCTTTCCATTCTTGGAAACCCTCATATTGTTCAGGGTAAGCATCATAAAGTTTACCGACCTTGTCACTATAACTAAGACCTTTAAGAAGCTTTCCAATAGTTTCAGGTTTGATTTTACCCTTTACAATACCTCTCACAATACCTTTAACGATATCGGCAATATCTTTACCTGAAAGATTAAGTCCAGTATCCATACCACCAAGGATTTTTTCACAAAAAATAATATCATTAGCAAAAAGATATTCCGCTTCATCATAATCCATTGAAATAACGCCCATAAGTGTAGGACGCATTGAGTCAAAATCCTTACCTTGTGCCACCATATAGCGTTTATTGATGCTCCACATTCTTTCTTTTGTCAGGAATTTGTCAGATTTCAAAAGATTTGAGATAACTTCAACTGCAATTTCACCTGCAACAAGTGATGATGTGCAACCCTCACCACAAGTAGGTTTAGTATGACAAGCAGCATCGCCAAGAGCAATAAAGCCATCATCAACAAGCGAATAAACTGATGTGTGATATGGTGTCATTCCCTTTTCAACACGTTCAACTTTGTATTCAGGGAATTTCACATTTTTCATAAAGTCTTCTTTAAAGATTTCTTCCGCATAATCATAGCCATAAAATGCACCAATTCCAAGTATTGCACCGTTTGGATTATCAGATGGTGCTGACCAGGATTTATACTGCATGAAAAAGCCATCTAAATCTCTTGGATTAAAGTCATTTTTAAGATATTCAGCGTAATAAAGCACAACATAAAGAATATCTTTATTTGTAAGTTTAAAGTTACCTACAACTGAAGTGTCAGGAAGTTTTGTACGGGCAACTGCAGGTATACCTGAACAATCAGCGACTATTCGTGCATATACTTTACACTCATCCTTTTCAGTTATATATGTAGCACCTACAATTTTATGGTTTTCATAAATAAAATCAGTAAATGATGCTCCATAAACAATTTCAGCACCTGCTTTTTTAGCACGGTCAGCTATTGTAATTATATAATCATGCTTATGCAAACCAATAACCGGTTCTTCAGCACACGCCTTAGGATGATTACCGTAAGGAGAAACCATTGTTGAATGTAAAAAACGGAATTCACGTAAAGGATTTCCTTCTTCAGGAATTGCAAGGTCAAATTTAATCATATCGGACTCACCCATATGAAAAACATCATATTCTCTAGACACATTTTCAGGTAACTGTTTTTCGATTACAAGAACTTTAAATCCTTGTTCAGCCATTTTATAGGCAAACCAACAACCAGTTGTTGATGCACCTACCACCAATACATCGTATTTTTTCATAACAATCCCCCGTTTATTTATATTTCAATAATTCCTTTATTTGTTGGCTTGCAAAGATAAACACTATCATATTTTCTTGCAAGTTTATTGTAACAATCCTCCGCTTGTTCTTTATCACTAAACAAGCCAAATACTGATGGACCACTACCACTCATACAACAAGCATCTGCACCGCATTTTCGCATAACACCTTTAATATGAGGTCTTTTGGGCACTTCAACAGCTTGCTCAAATACATTACCACAATATGTGCAAATCTTTTCATAATCACCATTTGCAACCGCCTCAATCATTGAAACTCTATCAAGGTGTCGCACTCTTGATAGAGCATCAAACTGGGCATAAGCTTCAGGTGTTGAAACATCTTGGTCAGGTTTTGCCAAGATAATATAACATTCAGGTAAATCTTTTACAGGTGCTATTACATTACCTGTATTAAGTGCGATTGCTGTACCCCCTACAAGACTAAATGGAATATCAGCACCAACAGTTGCACCAATCTCACAAAGTTCATTTATTGAAAAATTTGTGTTATATATTTTATTTAAACAATATAAAACACCTGCGCCATCAGCACTTCCTCCTGCTGTACCTGCAGCCATAGGAATGTTTTTGTCAATCACAATAGTAATTCCATTATCATCAATATTACAAGCATTAAAAAACGCCGCAGCGCATTTATATGCAATGTTTTTCTCATTGCAAGGCACACCAGTAGTATCACACTTAATTATGATTTTGTTTTCGTTATTTTTTACAACTTCAACTGTATCATATAAATCAACTGACTGCATAATCATAAAAAGAGAATGATAACCATTATCAAGTCTTTTGAGAATATCAAGCATTAAGTTAATTTTTGCCGCTACTTTAACTCTCATAATTAGTCCTCCATTTGTATTTTCATTTGCATAGGAGTATGTTTTTGAAAGAATGTTATACTATCAAAACCCGCTTCTAACACACAACTATACGCTTTATCAATATCACAAGCCAAGTGTTCAGCATAATGAGCGTCAGAACCTACCGAAACATATTTACCACCCAGTTCTTTAAAGCGCTTAACAATATCAATTTCAGGTGATAATTTATTAAGCGGTTGGCGAAGCGCTGCAGTATTTATTTCAAGCGCTTTTTCACCTTTCGCAGTCATCAATAGTATTTCATCAATTTGATTTTTATAGTTGCTTAAATCAATGCTGATATTTGACTGTGAATAGAAATATCTTAAAGGATATGTAAGATGTGCTAGAACATCAAACTTGCCCCATTTAAGCATTTCAATGATTTCATCAAAATATTGCTTTAAAAGATTATTTGCTTGGTCAAAAGTAAGATTTTTCATAAAATAAAAATCTTCACTGCCACGAAGATTATGAATTGAACCTAAAATGTGGTCATAATAATGTCTATTTATAATTCTATTTGCCATTTCAACATCATAGGTAGGTTGTCCTAATTCAATACCATTAAGGACTAAAAGCTTACCGCTAAATGCTGAACGCACTTTAGAGATTTCAAAGAATGCCTGAAACATTCTTTTTTCATAATTTTCATCATCACGATATTGGTCAACTTCACAATGGTCAGTAAATGCAAGTGCACGCAAATCCATCATTTCAGCTTTTTCACAAAAAAAAGTAGCTGAATGATTACCGTCAAAGGAGTTATCAGTATGAACATGTAAATCAACAATATTCTTGTACATGGGAATACACCTCAAATAGTTTATGTGTTTATTTTACTATAAATCCAACATGTTTTTCAATAAATTTTGAAAAATATTGATATTCACAATAAAGAATTTTTATGATACAATATACAAAATACATTTTGGAGGTATTTCTAATGAGAGGTATTATCACTGTAGTAGGTAAAGATATGGTTGGTATTCTCGCTAAAGTTTCAGGCGTTTGTGCCGAAAACAGCGTAAATGTTATTGAAGTTTCACAGTCAATTTTGCAAGATATGTTTTGCATGATTATGCTTGTTGATTTTGAAAAAGCAAATATTCCTTTTACTGATTTTTCAGACAAAGTTACTGCACTTGGTAATGAAATGGCTCTTTCAATTCATGTTATGCATGAAGATATTTTTAATTCAATGCATAGAATATAAGTAGGTATAGTAAAATGATTAATACACACGATATACTTGAAACAATTAATATGATTCAGGATGAAAATCTTGACATAAGAACAATTACAATGGGTATTTCTCTTCTTGACTGTTGCACAGGTGATGCAAAATCAACTTGTGACAAGATTTATGAGAAAATGACAAGAAAAGCTGAAAACCTTGTAAAAACAGGTGAAGATATTGAAAAGGAATATGGTATTCCGATTATCAATAAAAGAATTTCAGTAACACCTATTTCAATGATTTTAGCATCTGGTAAGGGTGACCCTGTTTTATATGCAAAAACTCTTGAAAGAGTAGCACAAACTGTTGGTGTAAACTTTATTGGTGGTTACTCTGCACTTGTGCATAAAGGATTTGCCGCCGGTGATGAAGCTTTAATTCGTAGTATTCCTGAAGCGCTTGATGTTACTGAACATATTTGTTCATCAGTTAATATTGGTTCAACAAAAGCCGGTATTAATATGGATGCAGTTAAACTTATGGGACAAATCATTAAAGAGTCAGCTGAGATTACTGCAAACAAAGGTTGCATTGGACCTGCAAAGCTTGTTGTATTTTGTAATGCTCCTGAAGATAACCCATTTATGGCGGGTGCATTCCACGGTGTTGGTGAACCTGACTGTGTAATCAATGTTGGTGTATCAGGACCTGGCGTTGTTCGTTCTGCAATTTCAAAAATTCCTGATGCTAACATAACTGAAATTGCTGATATGGTTAAGCGTACCGCATTCAAGATTACAAGAATGGGTCAGCTTGTGGCCTGTGAGGCATCTAAACGACTTAATGTACCATTTGGTATAGTTGACCTTTCTCTTGCTCCAACACCTGCTATAGGTGATTCTGTAGCTTATATTCTTGAGGAAATGGGACTTGAACAGTGTGGTGCACACGGAACAACTGCTTGCCTTGCACTTCTCAATGATGCGGTTAAAAAAGGTGGCGTTATGGCATCATCACATGTTGGTGGACTTTCAGGTGCATTTATTCCTGTTTCCGAAGATGCTGGTATGATTGCAGCAGCTACAAGTGGTGCTCTCACAATAGAAAAACTTGAAGCGATGACTTGTGTGTGTTCAGTTGGTCTTGATATGATTATTGTGCCTGGTGACACAACAGCTGAAGTACTTTCAGGTATTATTGCTGATGAAGCAGCAATTGGTATGGTAAATTCAAAAACAACTGCAGTAAGACTTATTCCTGCAATTGGCAAAGATATTGGTGATACACTCAATTTCGGCGGACTTTTAGGATATGGACCTGTTATGAAATTAAACACTGCCTCCCCTGCTAAGTTTATTAACCGCGGCGGTAGAATCCCAGCACCATTACAAAGCTTGAAGAATTAAATAATAAATTTAGGGTGGAAGTCAAATGGACTCCACCCTTTTTTTATGATGCTTTGAGTTGTTGGTATTTTTCCATTTCACGACACATAGAGGTTTCATACATTCTTTCCGCAAAAATTGCGTATCCTTGTGTGGGCTCATTTACAAAAACATGAGTTACCGCACCTATAATCATACCATTTTGAATAATTGGACTTCCACTCATACCTTGTACTATTCCACCTGTTATTTTTATCAAATCCTTATCAACTATTTTTATAATCATATCTTTGTTAACTGTAGGAGAATTTGAATATATTTTTGTAATTTTAACGTCATAATATTTAGGACCAGAGTTATCTATAGTACATATTATTTGAGCATCACCTTCTATTACTTCTTGTCTCACTGCAACTGGCATTAAATCTATCTTATTGCATTTTGTAAATCCATAAATTCCTTCTTCACAATTAAGGCAAAGTGTACCATTACTTTTACCTGTTAATACTCCACACAACTCCCCTACCACACCATTTGAACTTTTATATAAACCCTTTATTCCTGCCTCTGCCATTTCGCCATTCTTCATTGGCATAATTGTTTTGGTGTCAACATCATATATTGGGTGCCCAAGTCCGGCAAAAGAAGCATTTTCAGGATTATAAAATGTCACTGTGCCAAGTCCTGCTGTACTATCACGAACCCAAAGCCCAGCTTTATATTTACCACTTAAATCGTCTTTATAAGTTTTGAACTTTACACTTACTTCTTTATTGCTACGGGTCACTTTTATTAATATTTCTTTACCTTGGCTTTTTTCTAAAATTTTTGAAAGGTGATTTGTTGATTGAATTTTTACACCATCAATTTCTTTTATTATGTCTCCAACTAAAAGGCCAGCTTCTTGAGCAGGATTTATAGTACAACTTTCAGTTTCTACAACATCAGTATCAACTATAATAACTCCATCTGTATAAAGTTTTATACCAAAAATTTCTCCACCAGGAATAACATATTTTCTTTTAGAATTAGTAATTTGAATACTTTTTACCGGAATAATATCTAAAAGTTCAATTTTTGCTTCTTGACGTGTTGTTTCATTGTTGTCTCTAGATACATCTAACTCACTTTCAATTTTTATATTAAATAAATTTAATCCAAAAATTTTTGGTGTTGGATATGAAACCTTTTCAATAGTTGTTATTTTTTCAGGGACTGATATTTGGGCGACATATATTAATGAAAAAATAATTGAACATAAAGCAACACCTATAATCGATAAAAATTTTAAAAATTTTCGCATTCATTTCACCTCCGGATATTTTTTCTCACTAATAATTTGTCTTTTAATTAAAATATTATTTGAGGTAAAAAATAAACCTTGCGGTGAAATTTTCATTTCACCGCAAGGTAATACATTTAGAAAATTTTGCAAATTTTTTCAACAACTTGTTCTACTGAAACACCATCAAGTGTAAGCTTTATATCAGCATATTTATCATAAAGAGAAATACGCTCATTATAAATGTCATCTATAGTATTATTCTTTTGTGCAGCAATACCACGAGTGCTAATGTTATTTAGACGCTTTTTAATTTCTTCTAATGGTACATCTAAAAATATGATTTTACCATTTTTCTTTAGATGTTCAATAGCATCTTCACGATATACAACACTGCCACCTGTTGCAATTACTGAGTTTTCACAATTAATTGACTTAACCGCATTTGCTTCGCAATCAAGAAAATTTTCAATACCATCAGTGTCAATGATGTTTTGAAGTAATCTATTCTCTCTTTGTTGAATAATCAAATCAGTATCAATAAAACCAACGCCTAAAGTTTTTGCAAGAATTACACCAACTGTGCTCTTACCACAACCAGGCATACCGATAAGTACAATATTTGCCATAATTAGATTGAAATTTCGTGAGCAATTTTATATTCTTCAATATTAAGAGATTTCTTCATATTGAGTGCTTCAAAAATGTCGTAGTTAACAATTTCATCTTTATTGATAGCAAGAACACGGTTACCAATACCTTCTTTAAGAAGTTCAACCGCTTTGTAACCCATAAGAGATGCAGTAACTCTATCACGTACTGTTGGATGACCACCACGTTGAACATGACCAAGAACAGTTGCTCTTGTTTCAACACCTGTTTCAGCTTCAATACGTTTTGCCATCTCTTCAACGCCACCAATACCCTCAGCAACGATAATGATAAAGTGTCTCTTACCTGTTTTTTGAGTTCTCTTCATTCTTTCAATAACATCACGTTGGAAATCATATTCAACTTCAGGAATAAGAATTGATGTTGCACCGCAAGCAATACCTGCATTGAGAGCAATGTAACCTGCGCGTCTACCCATAACTTCAACAACTGTACAACGGTCATGTGATTCAGAAGTATCACGAAGACGGTCCACCATTTCAAGAACTGTATTCATAGCAGTATCATAACCAATTGTGTAGTCACTACATGCAATATCATTATCAATAGTTCCGGGAATACCAACACAGTTAACACCACGAAGTGATAAGTCACGAGCACCACGGAATGAACCGTCACCACCGATTACAACAATGCCTTCCATATTTACATCTTTCGCAACCTTAAGTGCTTTTTGAAGGCCTTCTTCAGTTTTAAACTCAGGACTTCTTGCAGAATAAAGAACCGTACCACCACGGTTAATAATATTTGAAACTGAACGAAGATTCATCTCAAACATATCGCCTTGCATAAGACCATTATAACCACGTCTAATACCCATTACTCTAAAGCCGTTTTCACAACCTGCACGAACAACTGCACGAACAGCAGCGTTCATACCTGGAGCGTCACCGCCACTTGTTAAAACACCTATTGTTTTCATTTAAATCACCCTTTATATTTTGCTAAATATTACCACATTGAGTTTATATAATACCATAATAAACTATAAATTGCAAGTTTATAATCATTTTTGCAAAATAATGTTTTGTTCCCCTATGTTTTTTTTCAATTCACCAATAAGAGTATCATTTACTGCAATCTTTTTACAAGGGAAATACTGTTTTGTAGATGCAAAATAAAAATATAGTGGAGTTTCCCCTGCGCTAGCATTTTTGCTTATAATTTCAAGGCATTTTGTGTATTCTACAGATTGGTTACTTTCAACCCTTATAAACAATCCTTGTTTTTTTGTGCGATTTTCTTTTGCATTTTCGGCAGTTTCAAGATAATCAAGAATAATTTTTGGATTTTCTTCTTCTCGAATTGATAAGCGACCACCAACAAGCATTGCAACACCATTATTGATTTTGTTCATATATTTTGCAAGAAGTTTTGGAAATACTATAACTTCAATAGTTCCCCCAACATCTTCAATATTTAAAAACGCCATACTTTCGCCTTTTTTAGTTTGTTTACGAGTAACACCACTTATAATACCCATAATTTTAACGGAAGCAGTATCAACATAAGGCGAATTATAATCATTCTCACCATTTATTATGTCGGTAATTTTATCACATTTCAATTCAACTGCCAAATCGGAATATTGCTCCATAGGATGTGAGGATATATAAAGTCCTGTTGTTTCTTTTTCCATTTGCAACAAATCTTGTGTTCTAAATTCAGCAGTTGGTTTCATTACATATTCAGAACTTACACCCTCATTAATCATATCGAAAAAACCAATTTGTCCTTGAATATTTCTTCTGCGTTCATTGTCAAGTTCATCAATAATAAATGGTAAATTTGTAAGCATTTCGTTGCGATTGCTACCTAATCCATCTAACGCACCACTTTTAATAAGATTTTCAACTGAACGGCGGTTAAATCCTTTACCATGTACACGCTTACAAAATGAGTAAAATGAAGTAAAATCACCATTTTTTTCACGTTCATTAATAATTGTATCAATAAAATCGTGACCAAGATTTTTAATTGCAAGAAGACCAAACATTATTGATTTTTTCTTATTTTTTCCAACTGTAAATGTTTTATAACTGAAATTTACATTTGGAGCAAGAATTTTAATGTCATTACGCTTACAATCATCAATATATCCTGCTACTTTATCAGAATTATCAAGCACACTTGTAAGTAACGCTGCCATAAATTCACAAGGATAATAATATTTAAGATACGCTGTTCTATATGCAACAACAGCATATGCCGCCGCATGAGATTTGTTAAATGCATAAGATGCAAATGATGACATATCATCAAAAATTTCGTTTGCAATTTCTTTTGAAATATTATTTTTTGAACATCCATCACAAAAAAATGCACGCTCATCTTCAAGCACTTTATGTTTTTTCTTAGACATTGCACGACGAACAATATCAGCCCTGCCAAGTGAATAACCCGCAAGTGAGCGGAAAATTTGCATTACTTGCTCTTGATAAACCATACAACCATATGTGACATCAAGAATATCTCGAAGCATTGGTGCTTTATAACGAATATTATCAGGATTATGCCTGTTTTGAATATACGAATCAATAGAATCCATTGGTCCTGGTCTATAGAGAGAAATAACCGCAATAATATCTTCAATATTAGTAGGTTTAAGGCGCATAAATACGCTTCTCATACCACTTGATTCACATTGGAATACGCCGTCGGTTTTACCACTTGTAAACAATGAATATACATTCAAGTCACTAAAATCAATTTTTTCAATATCAAAATCAGGATTATTTTTTTGCACCATTTTCACACAATCATTAATTACCGTTAATGTGCGAAGTCCAAGAAAATCCATCTTAAGAAGACCCAATTCTTCAATAGTAGTCATTGTAAACTGTGTAACAATGGATTCATCATTAGTTGCAAGTGGAACATAATCACTGACTGGTCGGTCAGTAATAACAATACCCGCAGCGTGTGTAGATGCGTGACGAGGCATACCTTCAACACTCATTGACATATCAATAAGTTCCTTCACTTTGTCATCACTATCATAGAGAATTTTTAAATCTTCACTTTCATCAAGTGCTTTTTCAATGGTAATACCCAATGCTCTTGGAATTTTCTTTGCAACTGCATCAACACTGGCATAAGACATTCCTAAAGCTCTACCAACATCACGGATTGCAGCACGAGCAGCCATTGTACCAAAAGTTACAATTTGTGCTACGTGGTCAGCACCATATTTTTTAACGACGTAGTCAATTACCTCTTGACGTCTTTCATAACAAAAATCCACATCAATATCAGGCATACTGACACGCTCAGGATTTAAAAAACGCTCAAAAATAAGATTATATTTAATAGGGTCAACATTGGTAATGCCCGTACAATAAGCACAAATACTGCCAGCACCTGAGCCACGGCCCGGACCTACAGGAATACCATTATCTTTAGCATATTGAATAAAGTCAGACACAATAAGAAAATAATCAACATAGCCCATACTTTCAATAACTGAAAGCTCGTATTCTAATCTATCAATATATAACTTATCAGGATTTTCACCGTATTTTTCTTTTAATCCTTTATAGGATTTTTCACGAAGATAATCATAGTGAGTAATGCCAGCAGGTACTTGAAAATTAGGAAGTTTTGTGTTACCAAATTCAAAATCGAAATTACACATATCGGCAATTTTTTGTGTATTTTGAATTGCATCTTCTACATATCCAAACTTTTTGCGCATTTCATTTTCTGTTTTAAGATAAAACTCATCAGTTTCAAATTCAAGTGCTGCTTCTTCATCAACAGTGTGGTTTGTAGCTATACAGATAAGTACTTTTTGAACTTTTGAGTCTTCACGGTCAATATAGTGCACATCGTTTGTAGCAACAAGAGGGATTCCCGTTTCTTGAGACAAACGCACTAACGCCTCATTAACTTTTAGCTGTTCAGATAATGAGTGGTCCTGCATTTCAAGATAGTAGTTATCTTTGCCAAAAAGTTTAGAATACCACAATGCAGTTTCCTTTGCTTTAATGTATTCACCATTTAAGATAAGCTTTGGAATCTCACCTGCAAGACACGCCGAAAGGCAAACAAGTCCTTCATGATGTTTTTCTAATAACTCACGGTCAACACGTGGTTTTGTGTAAAATCCATCAACCCAAGCAGAAGAAACTAATTTTGTAAGATTTTTATATCCTGTTTCATTTTTACAAAGCAATACAAGGTGATGGCGATTTGAGTCAACACCATGAACTTTGTCAAACCTTGAACGAGTTGCGACATAAACTTCGCACCCAATAATTGGTTTAACACCTGCTTTTTTTGCTTCTTTATAAAAATCAACTGCACCAAATAAATTACCATGGTCAGTAATTGCTATTGCATTTTGTCCTCGTTCTTTGGCAACGGAACAAAGCCTATTGAGACGGGAAACTCCATCTAATAAGCTGTATTCAGTATGCACATGTAAGTGAACGAAGGACATAGTATTACCTCAATTATTTAGTAACTTTTTTATAAAAATCAAAGCAATCGAATGTTGCGAAATAATCTGCTGGAGTTTCAGCACGACGGATTAAGTCAAAACTTCCATCTTCTTTAAGAAGGATTTCAGCTGATTTAAGTTTACCATTATAGTTATAACCCATAGCAAAACCGTGAGCACCTGTATCATGAATAAAGAGCAAGTCGCCCATATCAATTTTTGGTAACATTCTATCAATAGCAAACTTATCATTATTTTCGCAAAGAGAACCTGTAACATCATATTTATAATCACATGGCTCATTTTCTTTGCCCATAACTGTTATGTGGTGATATGCACCGTAAATTGCAGGACGCATAAGGTTTACTGCACAAGCATCAACACCGATATATTCTTTATGAGTATGTTTTTCATTGATTGCACGAGTTACAAGTGCACCATAAGGAGCTAACATAAAACGACCGAGCTCAGTATAGATTGCAACATCATCCATTCCTGCAGGAACAAGAACTTCGTTATACACCTTTTCAACACCTGCACCGATTGCAAAAATGTCATTACACTCTTGGTCAGGACGATAAGGAATACCAATACCACCTGAAAGGTTGATAAATTTAATATGAGCACCAGTTTCTTCCTTAAGTTTAACCGCAACCTCAAAAAGAGTTTTTGCAAGTGTTGGATAATACTCATTTGTAACTGTATTACTTGCAAGGAATGCGTGGATACCAAACTCTTCAACGCCTTTTGATTTCATAATCTTGAATGCTTCGAAAAGTTGTTCAGTTGTCATACCATACTTTGCATCACCGGGGTTGTCCATAATGTTATTAGCAATAGAGAAATATCCACCTGGATTATAGCGACATGAAAGTTTCTTTGGAAGATAACCTAAAGTTTTTTCAAGAATATCAATATGTGTAATGTCGTCAAGATTAATGATAGCACCTAAATCATCAGCATATTTAAATTCAGCTGGTGGGGTATCATTTGATGAGAACATAATATCATCGCCTACTGCACCAATTGCCTTTGAAAGCATAAGTTCAGTAACTGATGAACAGTCACATCCACAACCGTATTCTCTTAAAATGTTAATAAGAAATGGGTTTGGAGTTGCTTTAACCGCAAAATATTCCTTAAAGCCCTTATTCCATGCAAATGCCTTTTTAAGATTTTCAGCATTTTTACGAATTCCTGCTTCATCATAAAGATGAAAAGGTGTAGGATATATTTTTGCTATTTCTTCTAATTTTTCTTTTGTTGTAAATGGTAATTTGCTCATTTTTATTCTCCTAAATATTCTTCAATGTATTTTTTTACTATATCAAGCCCTTGTCCATTTTCAGATGAGAAAGGAATAATTCTATCTTCAGGAACAAAGTTCATTTCTTGCTTTGATTTTTCAAGGCGTTCATTATAATCTTTTTTCTTTTTAAGCTTGTCCGCCTTTGTCATTACAACAATAAAATCATACCCTGTTGACTGTAGAAACTCCATCATCATAATGTCATCCTTAGTTGGTGGATGACGCATATCAACGAGTTGCACAACAAGTTTAATATTACGGTAAGAGTTAAAATACCCTTCCATCATTTCAGCCCAACGGTCCTTTTCGGTTTTTGCCACTTTTGCATAACCATATCCAGGCAAATCAACAAAATTATATTCATCAACTTGATAAAAGTTAATTGTTATTGTTTTACCCGGTACCGAACTTACCCTTGCAAGATTTTTTCTTTGAAAAAGTCTATTAAGCAATGAACTCTTACCAACATTTGAACGCCCTGCAAAAGCAATTTCAGGCAAATCGGATTCAGGTAGTTGGCCAAATGTACCATATGCTGCTTTAAATTCCGCTTTATCGTATCTCATAATTACCTCTTTCATACAAGTGCAACTTTAAGCACATCATCACCTGTTGACGCGAATACAAAATTGATTTTTTCTTTAACCTTTTCGTCAACTTTATCCAAATCACTACGATTTGCTTCAGGTACAACAACAGTTTTGATTCCCTCAACATATGCAGCCATTGTTTTTTCACGAAGACCACCAATTGGCAACACACGACCTGTGATGGTAATTTCACCAGTCATAGCAACATCGGCTTTCACTTTACACTCTGATAATGCTGATACAAGTGCTGTAAATATCGTAATACCTGCTGATGGACCATCCTTTGGCACTGCACCTTCAGGGAAATGAATATGAATATCTTTATTTTGATAAAAATCTTTATCAATTCTATATTTTTCAGCATTTGCTCTAATATAACTAATTGCTGCTTTTGCTGATTCTTTGATTACATCACCCAAAGAACCGGTTAACTCAAGTTTACCTGTACCATCCATAACTGCAACTTCAACAGTAAGCATTGTACCGCCGACTGAAGTGTATGCAAGTCCATTTACTACACCAACTTGATTAATATTCGACTTTTCATCAGGTTTAAATTTAATAGCACCAATATATTGCTCTAAATCAGTATCTTTAACTGTGATTTTCTCGTTAAATCCTTTTGCGTATTTAACAGCAACTTTTCGTAAAACCTTTGCTATTGTCTTTTCAAGTGTACGCACGCCCGCTTCTTTAGTGTAGCCACTAATTATTGCTTTGAGTGCCTTATCAGTAAATTTTACATATGATTTTTTAAGTCCATTTGCAGTAATTTGTTTTGGTACAAGGTGTTTTTTAGCAATTTGGAACTTCTCTTCATATGTATATCCAGGAATATCAATAATTTCCATTCTATCAAGAAGTGGTGCTGGAATTTTACTCTTATCATTTGCAGTTGTTATAAACATAACCTCGCTTAAATCATAAGGAATTTCAAGGTAATGGTCAGTAAAAGTGCTATTTTGCTCAGCATCAAGTACTTCTAAAAGTGCTGAGGATGGGTCACCACGATGGTCGGAACCAAGTTTATCAACCTCATCAAGCAAAATTAAAGGATTAGAACTTTTTGCACTTTCTATTGCTTCAATAATTCTACCTGGCATTGAACCAATATATGTCTTTCTATGACCACGAATATCCGCTTCATCACGAACACCACCAAGAGAAATTCGTGCATAAGTTCTACCCATAGCAGTTGCAAGTGAACGAGCAATTGATGTTTTGCCAACACCTGGAGGTCCTGCAAGACAAATAATTTGTCCTTTAACATTTGGATTAATTTTACGCACAGCTAAAAATTCAATAATTCTTTCTTTTACGTCTTTAAGTCCGTAATGGTCTTCATCAAGAACTTTTTCAGCATGTTCAATATCAAGATTCTCTTCAGTACAAAAGCTCCAAGGCAAAGAAATAATCTTGTCAAGATAATTTCGCACAACTGCAGATTCAGGACTTGAAGACTGCATTTTCATAAGTCGATCACATTCTTTTAAAAGTTTGCGCTCAATATCTTCAGTAAAACCGATAGCACGAATTTTTTCTTTGAATTCTTCCGATTCAGAAATTGCACCATCACCTTCATTTAATTCTTCGGAAATCGCCTTGATTTGCTCGCGCAAATAATACTCGCGCTGATTTTCTTCCATTTGGTCTTGAACTTTTTGATTAATTTCTTCTTCAATTGATAAAAGCTCAATTTCTCTTGTAAGAATCAAGCAAAGACTTTCCGCTCTTTTTAACGGATTAAGTTCTTCAAGCAATGATTGTTTAACTGCATATTCAAGAGGAATGTTTGAAAGTATATAATCGGAGATTTCCGCCGCTTCTTTACGCACTGAAACACCCACAACAATATCAGGTGGAAGTTTTGGCACAAAGTATGCATAATCTTCAAAAATACTTACAAGTCGACGTACAAGTGCTTCTTCATATTTTTTATCGTCTATAGAAACATCTTCAGTTTCAATTCTACGAACAATTGCTGAAAGATGTGGATTCATAGAATTGATTTGCAAAAGTTCAGCACGATATAGCCCATATACTACAACACGAAGAGTGTCAGTACCAGGCAATTTCATAACTTGCTTAATTTCACAAACAACACCTGATTTATATATATCATCATAACGAGGGTCATCACATTCCATATCCATTTGTGTTGCAAGAAAAATGTTAGTCTTTTTTTCCATAGCAGACTTAATAGCACGAATTGATTTAGACCTTCCAACATCAAAGTGCAAAGTCATTTCAGGAAATATTACAAGTCCACGTAATGCAACCATAGGCATTGAAAAGGATTTTTCATTAAACTCATTTAATATTGTCTTTGTGTTTTCCATTTTTGAATACATCACTCCTATTATGAAATTATATTATATAATAAAATATTAATTACTGCAAGAATTACAGTATATTTTTTTGATTTTTAGCATATTTTTGCGACTTTGTTAAAAATATTAACAACTTTTGTCGAAATTTATACTATTTCGCAAAATACTTTGTTAACTTTTTAACTATCTATTGACTTTTAACAGCATTTTTTGGTATAATTCCGACAATGTTTATTTTTTTAACATAATATTATAATGTAATTTAATTTTGGAGGTCATATAAATGGCAAGAGTTTATAATTTTTCAGCAGGTCCTTCAATGCTTCCTGAAGAAGTTTTGAAAAAAGCGGCAGCAGAAATGCTTGATTACGAAGGTAGCGGTCAATCCGTAATGGAGATGAGTCACCGTTCAAAAGTTTATGATTCAATTATAAAAGGTGCTGAACAACTTCTTCGTGAACTATATAATATTCCTGAAAACTATAAAGTTCTTTTCTTACAAGGTGGTGCATCAACACAGTTTGCTGCTATTCCCCTCAACTTTATGAACAAAAATGGTAAAGCTGATTTTGTAATTACAGGTCAATGGGCAAAAAAGGCATATCAAGAAGCACAAAAATATGGTGAATGTAAAGCTGTTGCATCTTCAGCTGATAAAACATTCTCTTATATTCCAAAACTTGATAAAAATGAATTTACAAAAGATGCTGACTATTTCTATATTTGTATGAACAATACAATTTATGGTACAGTTTATCACGAATTACCTGACACTGGTGATGTTCCTCTTATTGCTGATGTTTCATCATGTTTCCTTTCAGAACCACTTGATATTTCAAAATTTGCTATGGTTTATGGTGGGGCGCAAAAGAACGTTGCACCTGCAGGTCTTACAATTTGTATTATCCGTGAAGATATGCTTGGAAATGCAAGAGATATTACTCCAACAATGCTCAACTATCAAATTATGGCTGATAATGATTCACTTTACAACACACCACCTTGCTATACAATTTATATTTGTAAACTTGTTCTTGAGTGGCTTAAGGAAATGGGTGGCTTAGAAGCAATTAAAGAAAGAAACGAAAAGAAAGCAAGAATTCTTTATGATTTTCTTGATAATAGCAAAATGTTCAAGGGAACTGTAACCCCTGAAGACCGTTCACTTATGAATGTACCATTCGTTACTGACAGTGAAGAACTCAATGCAAAATTCATTAAAGAAGCAACTGAAGCAGGTTTTGTAAACCTTAAAGGTCACCGTTCAGTTGGTGGTATGAGAGCATCTATCTACAATGCTATGCCTGTTGAAGGTGTTGAAAAGCTTGTTGAATTTATGGCTGAATTTGAAAAAGCAAACTCATAAGGAGCAACCATTATGTATAATATATTAACATTAAATAAAATTTCAGAAACTGGTCTTTGCCGTTTCAGTGGTGAATATAATTGTGGAACTGATGTTGCAAACCCTGATGCAATTCTTGTTCGTTCAGCATCAATGCACGATATGGAACTTGAAACAAATACTCTTGCGATTGCTCGCGCAGGTGCAGGTGTTAATAATATTCCAATTGACAAATGCAGCGAATCTGGTATTGTAGTTTTCAATACTCCGGGCGCTAATGCAGACGCTGTTAAAGAGCTTGTTCTTACAGGTCTTTTCCTTTCTTCAAGAAAGGTTATCCCTGCTATTGAATGGGCAAAAACATTAAAAGGTAATGGTAATACAGTACCTAAAGATGTTGAAAAAGGAAAAAGTGCCTTTGCAGGTCCTGAAATTAAAGGTAAAACACTTGGTGTTATTGGTCTTGGTGCTATCGGCATTCTTGTCGCTAATGCTGCCGCAGCACTTGGCATGAAAGTAATCGGCTATGACCCATATCTTTCTGTTACACAAAGTATCACACTTAATCATCACGTAAAACTTACTGACGACCTCAATGTAATCTATGCTGAAAGTGATTACATTACTCTTCACTTGCCTCTTAATGATGCTACAAGGGGTCTTATCAACACAAACACAATCGCAACAATGAAAGATGAAGTTAGAATTCTTAACTTTGCTCGTGGCGAACTTGTTGATACTGATAGTATTCTTTCCGCACTTGAAAATGGAAAGGTAGCTTGTTATGTGACTGATTTCCCTAATGATGCAGTAATTGGGGCAACAGGTGTTATCGCAATACCTCACCTTGGCGCATCAACTCCTGAATCCGAAGATAACTGTGCAGTAATGGCAGTTGAACAAGTTGCTGATTTCCTCGAAAATGGTAGTATTGTGAATTCAGTTAACTATCCTGCAGTATCTCTCGGTACTTGTAACAAACACCGAATTACAATTATGCACAAGAATGTTTCAGGTATTGTTAGTAAAATTACATCTGGACTTGCAAACGAAGATGTTAATATTGACAATATGGTTAATAAATCAAAGGGTGAATACGCTTATACGGTTATTGACTCAGATACAGAAGCATCTATTGAAGCAATTAACGCACTTAAAAAGATTAATGGAATCATAAGAATTCGCGTTATTAAATAATAGTAAATAAAGATTAAGACCTACTCTTTTGAGTAGGTCTTTTTTATGTATTTATATGTTTTTCTTCAGTTTTTTCATTAGTATGAATCATCTCAGTATAATTGCGTTTAATATCAATGTAATCATATAATTTCTTAATTCTTAAGTTAACTCTAAATTCACGGTTACAGTTTTCACAAAAGAAAATTCCCCTAAAAGATTGGTTGGTAAATTTCCATTTTTTAATTGTTTTAACTTTACCACCGCATATATCACAATAACAATTAAAAATATTTTTATCAATTAATGGGTCATCTTTTCTTTTTATTACGTATGGGTGAAACGCAAGACGCGCATAAAAATCTTCGTTGCAATCTTTTATGAATTCACTAAGTTTTTCCGCATTAAATGTTTTTTTAAAGCATTCCGCACTTAAACGGCTATCATCTAGTGCTCTATGGTGTGGATACTTTTCAGGGTCAATTTCAAGACAGGTTGCAGCATATGAAAGTCCTGCTTGCTGGATGTTCTCCATATTTATAAAGCATTGGCAATATCTTTGTAAATCAGCATATTTCTTAATGAAATTAATATAATCTCTTTGCAAAAAAACTTTAAGATTTGTTAAAAGAGTTCTAATATCAGTATCTCCCCAAGTGAGGAACACAGCATCGTCCCCTGCCCAAATTTCAAACTCTTTAATAACTTTTGCAAAATGCTTTCCCATTTTTATATCATCATTAGTTATATGTGTTAAGTTTTTAATTTTTGAACGAAGTTTTCTTGAAACGATGGGCTTGATAAGTTCTGAAAAGGTATCAATTTCATTCATGTTTTCATCAAGCTTTACTGCACCAATTTCAATTATTTCATTTATAAATTTTTGAGTAGATTTCATATATGAGTTATTCCACTCAAGGTCCATAATTATATAAGTCATAAGTCACCAATAGTTTCTTAAATATTAAAATATTTATTATCGCAAAAAAATTCAACACCATCATTTGTGAGTAAACTATTCAAATAATCGGTTGAATAAATATCACATTTAAACTCCAAATCCAACAATGGCTTAAGAACAAAATTTCTATTTAACATTCTTGGATGCGGCAATACAAGTGTTTCGGTATCATATTTTTCGTTACCATACAAAAGTAAATCAACATCAATAATTCGTGGTCCGTTTTTAATAACACGTACCCTGCCCATTCCAGCTTCTATGCCAAGAGCCGCACCAAGAAGATTGTGCGCATTAAGGTTAGTATCAATAGAAATTACAATGTTCAAAAAATCATTTTGATTATCAAAACCAACTGGCTCAGTTTCATAGACATTTGAAACTTCAATAACCTTTGTCATTGGTAAAAGATTAATCGCTTCGACCGCATCAATTAAGTTTTGCAAACGGTCACCAATGTTTGTACCTATTCCTAAATACGCTATCATTGTCTTTCCCTTTCAATTTCCACAGCAACATAGTTAAAATCCGCTTTAATTGGTGCTTGGGGCTTTTTTAATGTAATTTTAAGGGTTTTAATTTTTTCAAACTCATTGAACAATTCATTAACTACCCTTTGTGCAACACGTTCAATCAAATCATTTTTCTCACTTTGTGCAACCTTACGTACGATTTTTATGATTTTAGCATAACTGACTGTGTCATCAACATTGTCAGTATAACAAGGCAATGACAAATCTACCCCTGCTTCAATATCAAAAACAAAAATTTGACCATCTTCTTTTTCTTCGGGATTTACACCGTGATAACAAAAAAGTTCTAAATCTTTTACAATAATCTTGTCCATATTAACCTCTTATTATAGCATCTGCCATTTTTGCACCTAAAACGGACTCTTTTACATTGTGTACACGTATAAAATCAGTTCCAGCTGAAATAGCCAATGAATTTGCGGAAATTGTGCCAAAAAGTCTATCTCCGTCTTCACTATTTGTTGCAGTTCCTACTACCCTTTTCAATGACAATGCAGTAAGTAGTGCAACATTATCACGTTTAATTGATTTTATATTTCTAATTGCTTCCAAATTATGCTCATATGTTTTGCCAAAACCAACTCCAATATCAAGCATAATTCTATTGTGTTGAATTTTAAACTCAGTACATTTTTGGAGTATTTTATCAAAAAAAGTAATAATATCATCAGTTACAGTTGTATTGTACTCTGGCACAGTCTTTGAATTACCGCCGCCTGTGTGAGTAATAATCCAACCACAATCATACTCAAGTACAAGCTTTGCCATATCTTCGTTGAAATCACCACTGACATCATTAATAATTGATGCACCATTTTTTATTGCGTACTCAGCAACTTCAGGATAAAAAGTATCAACCGAGAAAACACAATCAAACTCATTTGCAAGAAATGGCAAATAACTTTTAATAATATTAAGTTCTTCTTTTGCGCTTAATAAAGTGCTACCTGGTCGTGTGCTTTGAGCACCTATATCAATAATGTCGGCACCTTGCAAAACCATTTCTCGTACATGTTCTTTCGCTTTTTCAGGCGTATTGTACTTGCCACCATCAGCAAAAGAATCACTTGTAACATTTAAAATACCCATTATATAAGTCTTTTTACCTAATTCAAAACTGAAATTATTTCCTGAAAAAATCATTTTATTCCTAAAAGAGTCATTACTTCTGCTCTTGTTCGTGCATCCTTTCTCATCGAACCTCTAAGTGCTGATGTTTGAGTCTTTGAGCCAGCCGCTCTAATCCCGCGCATTGTCATACACAAATGCTCCGCCTCAACAACAACTGCAACACCTTTGGGGTTCATTGAATCTTGAATAAAATCCGCAATTTGTGCTGTTAAACGCTCTTGAAGTTGCGGTCTTCTTGCGTATGTATTTACTATTCTTGCAAGTTTTGAAAGACCAATTACAAGACCATCATCATTAGGAATATAAGCAATATGTGCTTTACCTACAAATGGTAAGAAATGATGTTCACACATTGAATACATTGGAATATCACGAACAATTACAATCTCATCACTTTGCCCTTCACGGAACATTTTAAGATGCTTTTCAGGATCTTCACTGAGTCCTGAAAAGATTTCTTCATACATATTTGCAACACGCTTTGGTGTTTCTTGTAACCCTTCGCGGTCAGGGTCTTCACCTATTGCTAATAAAATCTCGCGAAAAGCATTTTCAATTCTTTGCTTGTCCATTTAATCAACCCTCTTTAAAGTTAATTCTTAAATAATAATAATTATCAACAGTTGCATAAGTTATTTCATTCTTATTAAGATTACGTCCACTTTTATTTACTGAATTTTGAACGTAATTAAAGAATTTTGTTTGATTACTAATTTCTGATAATGCGCGTTTATAATCACTGCCGTTTTCAAATAAAAACTCAACCTCATTTTTACCGGTTGAAAGCACATTTACTGTTGCATCAACCAAACTGTTAAACCCAGTAAAAGTTTTCACATAGGTATTCATTTGTGCAAAATAATTTGCGCCATTGTACATACAACCTGTATTTTGAATAGAAAAATCCGTGTGAGTTTTCATAATGTATGTGTCAGGTACATTGAAATAGAAATAACCTTGAGAATCAGTAAAAGCACCATCATTCCAAGTAGGGTCAAGGTGATAGTTGCAACCATCTATTTCAACAATATTCCACATATGTGCTTCATACCCATTATCACCTAAAGCTTTGCCTCTAATTAAATAATTTCTAATTCCAACTTCATCAAGTAACAATTGCATTGCGCGAGCATAGCCCTCACAAACAGTTCTGCCATCAAGCAATGAACCATGAGCACTTTGGCCTGTTGTTCCTATCGTTGATATGTCATATATCGTATTATCACAAATATAGTCATGTAAATAAAGTTCTTTTTCAAAATCCGTTGCTAGTTCCGGCATTCCCGAAATAATACTTTCAATTTTATTTTCCAAATTTATTAGCACGTTATTTATTTCATCTTCATCAAATCTATACTCATAAACAATTTCAACATACTCTTCAGTAACAGTATAAGTATAATTACCCGTTAACCAAAACAACTTTGAATTATCATCAATAACCGCATCAACAACTGTACGCAACTCTGCTTCAGAGAGTTTAACTTTGCAACTTTCATCATAATCAAATGCCGTGCAATATATTGCTACATATGCCTTTTTTTGTTCTTCAGTTAAATTATGATAGTAAAAATAGGTCTTACTTGAAAGTTCGTTTTGAAAATTTCGATACTCTTCAATTGTATATTGATCTGAATCAACAAAAACATTTGAGTTTAATTTACTAAATATATTGGGTACAAAATTATAAATAACAATTATTAAACATATAACAGCAATAACTTTATATAGTATTTTTTTCATTACTTATTATTCCCCCATGATAACAGGATAAAACTTATCGCTTGCTTTGCAATAGATTTCAAGCTTTTCAATAGATTTAGAGTAATCAACAACTGAAATATCGGTATCACACAAATTCACGAATAAAGTAAAAAGTTTTTCCGAATCCGAAACATACTTTTCAACAAGCACTGACTTAATAATATCACAAATAACGCTCTCACGAGTTATATTATCACTAATTTGCAAATACTTGTATGTTAAATCGGAAGAGATATCTTGAACACCTTTTGAAAGGTTTAGGTTAAAATTATGAGACTTATATTCAACATCATTTTTTACATTAATTGAAAATCCATCAAAAAGAGATAAAGCATCTTCAAACTGACCATCATTAAAAATAACATATTTATCAATTAATATGCCAAATTCATCTAAAACTATAGTTTTAATCCCCGTCTCAAAATTTGACTCATAAATACTACTCAAATTTAATTCTTTGTTTTGATAATTAAAACTCTCGCTACCATCTATACACTTAA
The DNA here is from genome assembly GCA_045611635.1 of Candidatus Fimenecus sp. Taxonomy (GTDB): domain Bacteria; phylum Bacillota; class Clostridia; order Oscillospirales; family Acutalibacteraceae; genus Fimenecus. The sequence continues at coordinate 47,012 of JAZKXL010000075.1, forward strand.
CCGACATTGTTTTATTGTTAAAATCAGTTGCTACAAAAAAAGCAAAATCTAAACCTTTATCATTTTCAACCATAAAAAGTATATTTGATTTTCCAGTAAGTTCACTAATTGAATACTGTTTTTCAGTTTCTTCTATAGGGGTAGTAGTTGTTGTTGATTGATTGTCAACAAGATTTGAAAAATCATAGTCAAGTGAGTTCATAAGCAAAGCTACTGAACCTACTGCAAGAACTAAAATAAATGCGGAAAACGAAATTATAAAATATTTAATTATAGTTTTTTTTGTTTTATTTTCAGAAAATATGTTTTTGCTTTTCATATCTACACCAATTAATCTATATTTAATTTATTATAACACAAAAAATAAATTTAAACAATAAAATACAAAAAAATAAGAGCTTTTATAGCCCTTATTTTTCAGTAAAATGATATTTATTTTTTTGTTTTGAAAATGCCTTTGTACTGTCGCCTGCTCTAAGTAAAACTGTAACAGTTTGCATTATTAACTTAAAGTCTAGCCACAAACTATACTTTTCAATATATATAAGGTCAAGCACAAGTTTATCTTTAGGTGAAGTATTATATTTACCTGCAATTTGAGCGTATCCTGTAAGCCCGCCCTTAACTCGTAATCTATATGAAAATTCAGGTAATTCTTGCGTATATTTATCCACATTCTCAACCATTTCTGGTCTAGGGCCAACAACGCTCATTTCACCCTTAAGAATGTTAATAAGTTGTGGTAATTCATCAATACGGAATTTTCTAAGAAAACTACCAATTTTAGTAATTCTATCATCATCAGATGTTACGGAACGATTTTCAGCATTTTCTTCTCTCATCGTGCGGAATTTATAAACATTAAAAAGTTCTCCACCTTTAGTTGCTCGTAATTGTCTGAAGAAAACGCTACCGCCATCCTCTGATTTTATAAGTGCCGCACAAACAAGCATTATAGGGCCACAAACAACAAGACCAACAATGGAAATTACTATATCCATTAATCTTTTAACAAATTTTTGTTCAAAAGTTAAATCGCGCACAACTGCAGATACTAATGGTTTATCATCAAGAAGTACAGGTTTAGCACCAAGCATTACAACGTCATCCATTTCAAAGTTGTAATATATATTCTTGTTTTTCGCATAGCAATATTCACTTAACATTGTTCTTTCATTTTGAGGAACATCATATAAGAAGATTGAGTCACACTCATTAATATAATCAAAAACATTTTTTGAAGTGTAACGAATCATATGAACAATTTTGTACTGTTTTTTATATTTTCTAACTTTAGGTACTATGTTATTAAGTGATTCTTCTGAACTTGTAATAATGCAACATTTTTCAGGTGGGTTTATTGTAAAGTAAACATGATTACCAAAATAAGCAAAGAATATAATCAAAAATCCCTGAATCAACATTACAAGAAGTAAAAGATGTGGAGATTCATATACAAAATACTCATTGTTATTTTCATTAACATTCATAATACAAAGTTGCAAGTGAGTAACAAAGTCAGTAACGAATGTTGCAATTGCCAAAGACATAACTATGGGCTTACTTTTAAGTCTACCTATTGCATATCCACCATAAATAGACACAAGTGCTGCCTCAACGAAGCAAAATGTAACAAAAGTAACACCAGTAGTTCTTGAAAGATTGATAATCCACTCATACTTTGTTGCAAAAATCAAGAAAAATGTTGCTATTAAGGAAATATACAATGTCGCTTTCAAACCGAAAACTATAGATTTTTGAAATTTGTATAATATATTCATATATTCCTCCAAAAAAGGACAAATAAACTTAATTACACAATAATACTACTGTATAGTGACCTTTTTGTCAATGAAATGCTATAAACTGTAATTAAAGTGTTATTTTTTGTTGATTTTATTTGGCTTTTTTACGAAATGAGTCAAAATTTAGTTGAGATAAAATAATACCTATAAATATGAGAATACAGCCAATATATCCTCTACCACTCATAATCTCATTAAGGATTATTGCCCCACCTACTGCACTAAATACCGATTCAGTTGAAAAAACAATTGATGCAAAAGTTGGGTCAGCATCTTTTTGACCTAAAATTTGACAAGTATATGCAACACCTACTGACATTAAACCACCGTAAAGTATTGGTATGCCCGCACTCTTAATTGCTTCAAATTCAATAGTCTCAGTAAAAAGTGCAAATATAAGGCTAAGAACGCCACAAACCACAAACTGTATCATACTAAATTTTAAAGGGCTTATATCTTTAACATACTTGTCAACAACTAAAATATGTGCCGCCCAAAAAAATGCACCTATTATAAGAACAATATCACCTTTACCAACGCTTAACTCATCACCCGTCATGCAAAGAAAAAATAGCCCTACAAGTGCAGATATTGCACCAAAAAAAGTGAAAATGCTTGTTTTTTTGCCGCCAAAAAATCTAATAATTGGCACTAAAACTATGTAAAGACCTGTTAGAAACCCAGCTTTGCCAGCACTATTTGTCCATTCTACGCCTAGCTGTTGAAGCGTTGAAGCAATAAACAATATTACTCCAGCCATTAAACCTGGTATAAGTGTTTTTAGAAATTTTGTTTTATCAATTTTTTCTCTCTCAAAAATCAATATTACTGGAATTAGCGACAATGCACCAAGCAAGAAACGTATTCCATTAAAAGTAAATGCACCAACATATTCAGCGCCAACTCGTTGTGCAACAAAAGCAAAGCCCCAAATGATGGCTGTTAGAAAAAGTAATATTGTTGATTTAATTTTAACTTTCATATTTCACCTTAATACATTAAGCCACAGCATAAAACTGTGGCTTAATTTAGCTATATTGCTTTTTTCTTATTATTTTTTACTACATTTTTTGATGTAAGAACGTTGGGCTTTTTATTCTCATCGCGAATAATCTCAGGCGCAACACCATCAACAACGCAATCACGAGTAATAATCACTTTTGCGATTGTATGTTCAGATGGTGTATCATACATAATTGGCATTAAAACACCTTCCATAATACCACGAAGACCACGAGCGCCAGTTTTCTTTTCAAGAGTCTTTTCAGCAATTGCAACAAGTGCATCATCAGTAAACTCTAATTCAACATCATCCATATCAAAAAGCGCTTTAAATTGCTTTAAAAGAGCATTTTTAGGTTCAGAAAGAATCTTAATCAAATCTTCTTTAGAAAGCTGTTGTAAAGCAGTTATTACAGGAACACGGCCTACAAGTTCTGGAATAAGACCAAACTTAACCAAATCCTGTGCAATAACTTTTGAATAAATATCTTCAAGTTCAAATTCAGATTTATTCTTGATTTCAGCACCAAATCCAAGAGCAGAGTTACCCGTACGCTTCTCTATAATTTTTTCAATACCGTCAAAAGCACCGCCACAAATGAAAAGAATATTAGATGTGTCAATTTGAATAAATTCTTGTTGTGGATGCTTTCGACCACCTTGTGGTGGAACATTAGCAACAGTACCTTCAAGGATTTTAAGAAGAGCTTGTTGAACACCTTCACCACTTACATCACGAGTAATTGATGGATTTTCACTTTTACGAGCAATCTTATCAATTTCATCAACATAAATAATGCCACGCTCTGCTTTTTCAATATCATAATCAGCAGCTTGAATAAGACGTAAAAGAATATTTTCAACGTCCTCACCAACATAACCAGCTTCAGTTAAAGTTGTAGCATCTGCAATGGCAAATGGTACATCAATAATCTTTGCAAGTGTTTGAGCGAGAACAGTTTTTCCAACGCCAGTAGGTCCTAAAAGAACTACATTACTCTTTTGAATTTCAACACCACTGTCAGCATTATGATATATTCTTTTGTAGTGATTATAAACGGAAACGCTAAGAACTTTTTTTGCTGCATCTTGCCCAACAACATATTCATCAAGCGCCGCTTTAATTTCGTGTGGTTTTGGAAGAACCTTTTCTTCAAGTTTAACTTTCTTGCCACCTCTATTGGGGCTAACATCATCCTCGCCAATTATACCCATGCAAAGCTCAATACATTCGTCACAAATATAAACACCAGGACCTGCGATAAGTTTTTCAACTTGTTCTTGTGTTTTTCCGCAGAAAGAACATCTTACATTTCTTTCTTTATCGTTTTCTCTAGCCATAAATTAGCTCCTTATCTCTTATAGAAAACTTTATCTACAATACCATAATCCATTGCTTCTTGAGCTGAAAGCCAGTTATCACGCTCAGTATCAAGTGCGATTTGTTCAATTGGCTTACCTGTATTTTCAGCAAGGATTTTATTGAGTTTTTCACGAGTTCTAAGAATGTGCTCAGCAGCAATTTTAATATCAGTTGCTTGACCTTGAGCACCACCTAATGGCTGATGAATCATAATTTCACTGTTTGGAAGAGCATATCTTTTGCCCTTTGCACCTGATGATAAAAGGAATGCACCCATGCTTGCAGCCATACCCATACAAATTGTAGATACATCACACTTGATATACTGCATCGTATCATAAATTGCAAGGCCTGCTGAAACTGAGCCACCAGGACTGTTAATATAAAGTGAAATATCTTTTTCGCTATCCTGTCCCTCAAGGTAAAGCAATTGTGCAACAACTAATGATGCAGTTGCATCATTAACTTCATCAGACAAAACGATAATTCTATCATTTAAGAGTCTTGAAAAAATATCGTATTGTCTTTCACCCCTGTTTGTTTGTTCAACAACATATGGTACAAGTGCCATAATAATATAACCTCCATTCAAAACTTATGAAAAGCATTAAAGAATTGCCCTATAATTATTGGACAATTCTTCAACACTTAAACTAATATTTTTTAATTATTCAGCATCTGCTGCTTTTTTAGTTGTCTTCT
>JAZKXL010000076.1:0-9171 GCA_045611635.1 Candidatus Fimenecus sp.
TTTTGACCAAGTTATTCCAAACAAAACAATTTGCACCGCCTTTAAAAAGTTTGTGCAGTTCCTTCCCCCACTTGTTGAGCCAAAACACTATGGCAAATTCATTGAGGGAATTAAAAAGAAATAAAAAAGGCCGAGAGAAAATCTCTCGGTCTTTTATTTTGTTATTTTTTCTTTGGCTCTTTAATATTTTTCCAATCACTTACATCACATTGACCATAATAATTATAACCTGTCGCAACAACTGTACCATCTGATTTTAAGCCAACTGTATGGCCATAATCTGCTGAAATTGCTACTATATCAGTCCAATCATTTACATCACATTGACCATTAGAATTATCACCTGTCACAACCACTGTACCATCTGATTTCAAGCCAACCGTATATTCCCCACCTGCTGAAATTGCAACTATATCAGTCCAATCATATACATCACACTGACCATAATAATTATTACCTGTCGCAACAACTGTACCGTCTGATTTCAAGCCAACGGTATGGAAAGCACCTGCTGAGATTGCAACTATATCGCTCCAATTATATATCTCATCACTGCTAGAGACAATAACCCCAGTAGTCACCACTGTGCCATCCGATTTTAAGCCGACTGTGCAGTCGTTACCGGCTGCAATTGCAACTATATCGGTCCAGTCGCTTACTGTACATTCATCATGATCATTATTACCAACAGCCACCACTGTACCATCTGATTTTAAAGCAACTATGTGACCACCCGCTGCAATTGCAACTATGTTTGTCCAATGGTACATCTTAGCAACGCCAGAGTCACTAGACCCAGTAGCCACCACTGTACCATCTGATTTTAAACCGACTGTGCAGTTGTTACCGGCTGCAATTGCAACTATATCGGTCCAGTCGGTTACTTCACATTCAGCATAATCGGTATCACCAACCGCAACCACCGTACCATCTAAATTTAAGCCAACGGTATGGACATTACCTGCTGAAATTGTCTCTCTTACAGCCACTGTGTCCCATAACTCCTTAGACTTTGTAGCAGCATCTTCATCTCTAACAGCAGCTTTTCCATAACAAATTGCAGCTTTTCTTAACTCTCCGTTTTCATATGCTTCTTCAGCCAAAAGATAGTAGCATTCAATAATTTGGGCTGCACTATCCTTTTCCTCACTAATATTTGTGAATACTTCTATCGCCTTTTCATATTCACCTTGTTCTTTTAAATTAATGGCTTTATTATATTGGGCTTTTGGTTTAATAACCATTACAAATAAAATACTAAACAAAATTGCTGCCGCAACTGACACAGCTATTACATTTTTTATGACTATTTTTCTTTTTTTCGCCTTACGTTCTTTTTCTTGCAACTTTTCTTTTTCAAGACGCTCTTTTTCTTGCAATTTTTCTTTTTCAAGGCGCATTTGTTCTTTTATTTGTTCTTGCTTAAGACGTTCTTCTTCTCTTGCTTTTTTAAGTTGTGATAATTTTTCACGACATATGCGAAGTTGCTCTTGTGAATCATTATAATCAGAAATTTCACTGAAAATTCTAATAGCAGAATTAAGATTATAAATGTCGTTACGCTTTGACAAGCTTATACCAATGTTATAAAGTCTTTCATTTTTTAACACCTGTGCTTTTTGACTATATTCTTCTGCTAACTCTCTTGAATCTTTATAATCAATAATCGACTTGAATTCATTAACCGCTTCCATTAAAACTTCATCTGATTTTGTCGATATTTTGCCTTTCGCAGATGCATAAATTCTTTGAATGCGAGCATTTTCGTTGCGTACATTTATTTTTTCAATATATCCTTTTAATTCTTCTTCGGTTTCTTTGTCAGCAAAACGTAACGCCTTTTGATAAAAATTACTATCGTCAAAAGGTTCTTGGCAATTATTAAGGTCTTCTTGTTTTCTTACCCTGAGTTCTACCATCAACTTGCCGATATATGCCACAGCACATTCAGGGTCAACATCAAGAACTTTTTCACAGTATTCATCAGCGCTATTCCAATCGCCATCTTCAAGAAACATAAATGCTCTTTTTAAAAGTGGTGCAACATTTGTATTACCACTGTTAATTACAATTGTTTCAGTTTTCTTTTCAACTGCAACAAGTTTACTAACACCACGCACTAAATCTTGCATAAAGCCGATTTTTGCCATATCTTGTGATTGAAGATATTGGAATTCTTCGGGCATATCGTAAGGTGTGATATCTTTATAAACAGGAATAAGTGTTTTTTCTTTACCAGCTTTAATAAGATTTAAAAATCTTGACCACTCATTCTTTACCCATACTGCATTGAAATTGTCTTTTTCAGTACCAACTACAAGCATTACCTTGGCACTGTTGAGCGCTGCAAATATGTATGGCTCATATGCTGAGCCAAGCTTATCTTCAAGTGTAATTCTTGAGAAAAATACTTTGTATCCTTCTTTAGTAAGTGCGGTATAAATATCTTGAGCATAAACACTATCTTGCGTTCTATTTCCAAGTCTATCAGTTTCTTTGTAACAAATGAACACATCAAATGGCTCTTCTTTTTGAGAAATAGCAAGAATACCTTTTTGAATCTTATCAATTGTTCCCGCTTCAGCTTCATAGATTTCTCTTTGATATCCATCAGCATACTGAATTGCTTTTTGATAATCTTCGTCATCAAAAATTGATGTGAATTGAGCACGATTAACTGTAGGGATTCTTTTGTGTGTTCTTGGGTCTTCTACATATTCAATACCATAACGGCAAAGAACTATTCCCCAATAGCTTTCACTATCTTCTTTATCGTCACTGAGTATCATTTCATAAATACCCATTGCCTTATCAAACTCATTTTCTCTACGGAAATGGTTTGCTCTGTCATAAAGCTGAACTCGTTTCTCATCATCAAGCTTTGGCAAAGTTTGTTTGGTGCCACAGTATTCACACACTGCAACAGTTTCATTGTTATTGATTTCAAGTGCGCCACCGCACATTTTACATTTAAATATTGCCATCTCTTTACCCACCTATATTATATATTCATTCCACCATTAACTGCTAAATCTTGGCCTGTAATAAAGTCCGCATCAGCTGATGCTAAAAACGCCACTGCACCTGCAACATCTTCCGGTGTACCGATTTTATTAAGTGGTGCTTCTTCTTTTAACTCGTTCATTGTATTTTCATCAAAATGTGAAGTCATATCAGTTAATATGACGCCCGGAGAAACACAGTTTACAGTAATTCCTGAAAGCCCCACCTCTTTTGCAAGGGCTTTTGTCATACCAATAAGTCCTGCTTTTGAAGCGGAATAATGCACCTCGCAAGAGCCACCTGTTTCACCCCAAATTGATGAAATATTTATAATTTTTCCACACTTACGGTTAATCATATGTTTAAGCACCGCACGAGAGCAATAAAATGCACCACTTAAATTTGTTTCAATCATTTTATGCCACATCTCATCAGTAATGTCAGTAAAAAGTGATTGTTCGGCAATTCCTGCATTATTTACGAGCACATAAATCGCACCGAAAGTTTTTTCAACATCTTCAATTACTGTATTTACTGCGCTACTGTCAGTAATATCAAGCTTACATGCCTTGCAATTTTCACCTAATTCATTTACAAGTGCTTGTGCCTTTTCTTCCGAATTGTTATAGGTAAAAGCAACCTTGTAGCCGTCTTTTATAAATCTTTTAACAATAGCAGCGCCAATACCCTTTGCACCGCCTGTTACAAACACAACTTTCGACATTTTATACGCTCCTTTCGGACTATAAAGACATTGTATCACATATCAACTCAAATTGCACTAAAATACTTGAAAAAGTTTTTTGAGTATTTTATAATATTTCTTGCAAATGAATATGCTTGTGTAGCACAGCTGGTAGTGCAGCTCATTCGTAATGAGCAGGTCGCAGGTTCGAATCCCGTCACAAGCTCCAAAAAAATCCCGTTAAAAAATGACGGGATTTTTTGCTTTTTTGGGGTATTATTTTGTGCATTATGTTATTGAAAATGAATTTTAATAGTGCTATAATCAAACTTGCAAAAGTAGGTGATACTATGAACGAAAACATTGTTGGTGCAGTAGTTTCCTTTGCACTTGGAATTGTTGTTGCGTACGTGGCTTTTCTAATATCAAAAGCACGTCTTTTAAAGCAACCTGAAAAATTTGCTTTTTCAACAATTTTGCGACAAATCGTTCAACTTTTTTATCTTGCTTCAGTTTATTTTGTGTCAAAGTTTACCCCTTGGAACACTTGGTATATGCTCATAGGTGCCGCACTTGGCGTAACTGTTCCTATGATTTATTTTACACAAAAATTGTTGCAGTTAAATCAATCAATTAACACAAAAAATAATAAGAAAGAGGGTGACGAGAATGGGTGAATCATCAAAAGTTATAATTAAACTCTTTGGATTTCTTGATGTTACGGGTGAAGTTATTGCAATGTGGATTATTCTTGGCATTGTTGCAATTATTTCATTAATAGTAAAACTTAATCTTAAAGAGCGTCCCGGCAAATTCCAAAATATTATTGAAACGGGCGTCGAATATCTTGACAACTTCTTTACTGACCTTTTAGGCAAAAAGAAAGCTCGTAAAAACTTCACATTCTTGGCATCACTTTTCATTTTCATAATTTTTGGTAACTATTCAGGTCTTATTCCTGGCGTTGGAATGACCGACTATGTGAAAGCACCTACCGCCTCACTTTCAGTTACTATTGCACTTGGCGTAATCGTGTTTGTTTTCTTACAAGGGTCAGGACTTAAACACGGTGTTAAACATTATTTTAAACACTTTGTGTCACCAATTTTTATTATGTTACCTTTACTTGTGCTTGATGAGTTTATTAAACCTGCATCTCTTGCACTTCGTCTTTATGGTAACATTTTTGGTGAAGAAATGGTTACACATCAACTTTACGAAATTTTTCCTATAGGTGCACCTGTTGTAATGATGGCTTTGTCATTACTTTTTTGTGCATTACAAGCAATGGTTTTCACAATGCTTGTTTCAATCTACTTAGATGAAGCAACTGAAGAAGAATAAAAAACATTTAACATAAAAGGAGTAATTTTTATGGCAACATCAACAATTATCGCAATTGCAGCAGCACTTGCAATCGCACTCAGCACAATTGGTCCTGCTATTGGACAAGGTATGACTGCAAAAGCAGCAATGGAAAGCATTGCTCGTCAACCTGACGCTGCAAAAGACATTCGTTCAACACTTATTATCTCAATGGCACTTATGGAAGCACTTACAATTTATGGCTTACTTATTGCTTTCATGCTTGTTTCAAAAATATAATTGGGAGTATAAATATTTATGAGCATACAGTTATCCGTTATAATATGGACTGTAATTTGCTTTTTGTTGTTAATGCTTATTCTTCACAACTGGTTGTTCAAACCGGTTTTAGAGGTCATGGAAAAACGTCGTAACCGTATTGAAAAAGCAAAAGAAAAACAGCTTGAGGTGCAACGTCTTTCTCAAGAGCACGAAGAAAAACACAAAGAACAACAAGTGACTTTTGAAAAAGAGCAAAAGGCACAAGCTACTGCCCTAATTGAAGAAATTCAGGTAGATAGTAAAAAATCAGTGGATGCTGCACGAACAATAAGACTCAGCACATATGAAACATACCGTGAAGAATGTGCTAAAGAATATTCAAAAATTCTTGCAACCGCTGAAAGTTCAACAAAGCAAATTGCTGAAATATTTGCAGAAAGATTAATTACTCAACCAAGGACAAAATAAAATGGAACTTCAATATGTAATAATCAACTTTTTGATTCTTATTGGCATTGTTGTGATTTTTGGCAAAAAAATGATTTTGTCAATTTTCCGTACTCGTCGTGAAAGAATTGAAAACGAACTTAACGAAGCTGAAGAAATTGAGAAAACCCCTTTGCCAGTTTTTGAAGAGGTTTCTTTTGACGCGCCCGAAATTGACTTGAACAAAAATCCTCAAATTGTTGAGGCAAAAAAAGACGCAGCACACAAAATCCGACAAATCCAAACCTTTGGTGCAAGAGAATGTCACGAGGTACACCGCGAAACTATTGAAAAAGCAAGAAAAAGTCTTATGGGTGCTTTAACTGTAAACATGGCAAAGCTTTGCAAAACTGAGCCATATTTTACTGCAATTCGTAACGAAGAATCTGCACTTATTGATGAAATTCTTTCTCAAATTGAGCTTACACCGGGTGATATGGCATATCTTAAAAGATGTGATGTGCTTTATGTTACTCTTACATCAGCGTATAAACTAGATGATGCACTTGTGAAAAAGGTTGATGAAGCAACCACAAAACTACTTAGTACAGTTAATGGTAAAACTTCACTTTGGGTGCGTGAGGACGAATCGCTTATTGGTGGACTTCGCCTTCGTATTGGTGATACCGTTTATGACGCAACAATTAAAGAAGAACTTTATCATTTTGAAAGACAATTAAAAAGAGTACCTATTGAAGATACTGACGCTGGTGCTGAACTTTTAAAAGAATTCGAAGAGTTAGCATCTGAATTTGCTCCTAAAATATATAAATATCAGTTAGGTCGTGTTATGACAATTTCTGATGGTATTTGTTGGATGGACGGTCTTGCCGACATCATGTATGGTGAAGTTGTTGAATTTGACTGTGGCGAGCGTGGTATGGTGCTTGATATTCAACAAGACCGCATTGGTTGTGTTATTTTTGGTGAATATGAGCATATTGACAGCGGTAGTCCTGTACGTCGTATTGGCAGAATCGCATCTGTGCCTGTTGGCGAAGGATTACTTGGTAGAATTGTTGACTCAGTTGGTAACCCTATTGATGGCATTGGCACTATTGAATGCACTGAAAGACGCCCAATCGAATGTGGTGCACCTGCAATTCTTGACCGTGCACCGGTTAACTCACCTCTTCATACTGGCATTAAAGCCATTGATGCACTTGTGCCTATTGGCAAAGGTCAGCGTGAACTTATTATTGGTGACCGTCAAACAGGTAAATCCGCAATTGTTATTGATACAATTCTTAATCAAAAGGGTAAAAATACAATTTGCATTTATGTAGCAATCGGTCAAAAAGAAACTCTTGTTTCTGAAATTCAAGAAACTCTTGAAAAATATGACGCTATGAAATATACAACTATTGTTGCAGCTACTGCATCTGGCTCAGCTGCATCGCAATATATCGCTCCATTTGCAGGCACTGCTATGGCTGAATACTTTATGTATGCAGGCAAAGATGTTCTTATTATCTATGACGATTTATCAAAGCACGCAGTTGCATATCGCGAATTGTCACTTCTTCTTCATAGACCTTCCGGTCGTGAAGCATATCCTGGCGACATTTTCTATCTTCATTCAAGATTTCTTGAACGTTCAGCCCACCTTTCAGATGAGCTTGGCGGCGGTTCAATTACTGCTATGCCGATTATTGAAACTCTTGCAGGTGATATTTCATCATATATTCCAACCAATGTAATTTCTATTACTGATGGTCAAATTTTCTTAGATGCCGAACTTTATAATGAAGGTCAACGCCCTGCTATCAATGTAGGACTTTCAGTTTCTCGTGTTGGTAGTGCGGCACAAACTAAACTTATGAAGCAGGTATCTTCAAATCTTCGTACCAAACTTGCGCAATACCGCGAGCTTGAAGATTTCACACAGTTTGGTACTGATATTGACGATGAAACAATGGCAACCCTTAATTACGGTAAACGCCTTATGGAATCACTCAAGCAAAATCGTTACCATCCTACTGAAGACTGGAAACAAGCGCTGTTGCTTTTTGCCGTTTCCGAAGGTTATTCAAACAACTTTGAGCTTTATGAAATGGAAAACTTTGAGCGTGGTCTTTACGAGTATTTTGAAGAAAAATGTCCAGTCCTTACAAGTGAGCTTAAATCCGGCAAAAAAATGTCAGACAAGATTTTAGAAGATGTTAAATCCGCTTTAAGTGAATATGCAAAGAGGTCTTAATTATGCCTGCAATTCAAGTGTTAAAAAAGAAATTGCGTGGCATTCAGTCAACGCAAAAAATATCAAAGGCAATGAAAACGATTTCTTCTATAAAAATTTCACAGCTTACCTCAATTTACAACAACTACAACGAATATGGTAATCAGTGTGAAAAACTTTATGATGAGTATAAATCCGATTTGTTAAACGCTTTGCCACCAATAAATGAAGACGCCCCCGTTTGCTATATTGTAATAACGTCCAACAAGGGCTTATGTGGTGGCTTTAACTCGGATTTATTAAAATTTGCCAATGAAGAAATAAAAAAAATAAATAAAGATTATATTCTTATAGCTTGCGGTAAACAGTCAATCAATTACTTTAACAACAAGCATATAGAATATGAAAAATCTTTTATATTTAACGATATTCCCGATTATAGTGAAGCAAATACACTCTTAAATTATATAATTGAGTTACGAAAATCACAAAAAATTTCATCGGTTAGGGTTGTTTATCAAAAATACTCTAATATGATGAAACAAACACCTTATGTGCAGGAGTTGTTTTGTGATGATGATATAAAACAAGGCGAAAATCACACATTGCTTATGCCTGACAAACAAATGGTTATTGAAAATGTTGCTCCAACAGTATTTCAATCAATTTTCTATAAATTATTACTTGAAGTCGCTCTCGGCGCAAATGCTTCAACGCTTATGACAATGCGTTCAGCTTATGACACTGCAACTGAATACTGTATGCAATTAGAGAGTGAAATCAATAGACAAAGACAAAGTGCAGTTACAGCCGACGTGCTTGAAACTGCATCAGAATTTACGGAGTAAGGAGGGTTATTATGTCAAGAGGTTCCGTGGGAATGGTACTTAGAATAACAGGTCCTGTTGTTGATATTTTATTTGATACAACTGAAGTTCCCGATATTTTTCATGCTGTTACAATTAAATATAACGGTAAAAAATGCGTGCTTGAAGTTTCACAACACCTTGGCAACGGTGAAGTAAGATGTATTTCTATGCACCCTACTGATGGTTTGTCACGAGGTATGAGCGCAACTGACACTGGTGAACCAATTTCAGTTTGTGTTGGTGAAGAAACACTTGGCAGAATGGTCAATGTTATTGGTGAGCCCATTGATAATGGTGAAAAAATCAAAACTGATTTCAAATGGCCTATTCATCACCCTGCTCCTCCATTTGCTGACATTGTT
>JAZKXL010000077.1:0-2074 GCA_045611635.1 Candidatus Fimenecus sp.
AATCGAAGTTCCCTTTGGAGTGGCATTGTTGAACTAACAGTAGATGATGACGGTTTATTCACGTTACAGAATACGGAAAGTGTTTGCTTTTGGCAAAAATTTGGGTGGTACCGCGGATTTTATTCGTCCCATACTCTTGGAGTATGGGATTTTTTATTTATTCCCCTATTTCCGATTATAAATTAAAGTGAGGAAGAAAAAATGAGAGAAAAACTCGAAGCTATCCGTCAAAATGCGGAAGCACAACTCAGTACAATTACTGAGCAAGCAGAACTTGAAAACTTTAGAGTTCAGGTTCTTGGCAAAAAAGGTGAACTTACATCATTACTTAAAATGATGGGCTCACTTTCAGCTGAAGAAAGACCTGTTATGGGTCAAATTGTGAACGAGGTTCGTGCATTTGTTGAGCAAAAAATTGCTGAAAAAAGCGCTGAACTTAAAGAGTTAGAATTGAAGAAAGAAATTGAAAGCACACCTGTTTTTGATATTTCAGTTCCTGCAAACTTAACTCGTGGTTCATATCATCCAATCACACTTGTACAGCGTCAATGCGAAAGCGTTTTCAGAACAATGGGCTTTAACATTGAAGATTACAGCGAAATTGTTACTGACTATGAATGCTTTGAGGCACTTAACATTCCTAAAGACCACCCTGCACGTGATATGCAAGACACATATTATTTAGAAAATGGTCAGTTGTTAAAGTCACACACATCCGCTGCACAAAATGCTATTTATAAAAAGTATAAAGATGCACTTATTAACGACGGAATGCCAATTAAGGCAATTTTCCCTGGCCGTTGCTTTAGAAACGAAGCAACTGACGCTTGTCACGAAAACACATTCTTCCAAATGGAAGGTGTTATGGTTGACAAAGACATTTCCATTTCAAACCTTATTTACTTTATGAAAACAATGCTTTCAGAAGTATTTAGACAAGACATTAATGTTAGACTTCGTCCGGGCTTTTTCCCATTTGTTGAGCCGGGCTTTGAGCTTGATATTAGCTGTCTTATTTGTGGCGGTGAGGGTTGTCCTTCATGTAAACACAGTGGCTGGCTTGAACTTTGCGCATGCGGTATGATTCACCCTGAAGTGCTTAAAGCTGGTGAAATTGACCCTGAAAAATACACAGGTTTTGCATTTGGTCTTGGACTTACCCGTCTTGCAATGATGAAATATGGCATTAAAGATATTCGTGATTTGAACAGTGGCTCACTTAAAGTGCTTTCACAGTTCACAGACGACGAAAACTAAGGAAGGAGGAGTTATATTATGTTTTTATCAATGAACTGGATTAGTGATTTCGTTGACCTTACAGGTCTTGACAAAATGGAATTAATTCGTAAATTTTCACTTTCAACTGCTGAAGTAGAAAACGAAATTTTCTTTAAAGGCAGCGATTTTAGTGGCATTGTTGTTGCTGAAATTAAATCAGTTGAAGACCATCCAAAATCAGAAAAGCTCCACCTTTTAAAAGTTGATATTGGTGAAGCTGAACTTGTTGATGTTGTATGTGGTGCACCAAATGTTAGAGTTGGTATGAAAACTGCATTCGCAAAGGTTGGGGCAAAAATTGGTGAAATTGAAATCTCTCCTCGCCCACTTGCAGGATTTATGTCAAACGGTATGTGCTGCTCTGAAAAAGAAATCGGCATTAGTGACGACAACTCAGGCATTATGGACATTACTGATGATGTTAAAAATGGTACTGACCTTAAAGATATTTACGAAATTGACGATATTGTTTTTGAAGTTGACAATAAGTCACTTACAAATCGTCCTGACCTTTGGGGACATTATGGTATTGCACGCGAATTTGCATCTCTTGCAGGTCGTGAGTTAAAGCCATTACCACAGGTTGACTTGTCACAATATGATAATCTTCCAAAAATTGACCTTAAAATTGAAGACGACCTTTGTCAAAGATATTCTTGCTTACAGGTTGCAAACATTACAAAGAATGTAAGCCCTGTTAATATGAGAATCCGTCTTTTCTATTGCGGAATGAGAGGAATCAACCTTCTTGCTGACCTTACAAACTATTTGATGCTCGAAATGGGTCAGCCAATGC
>JAZKXL010000078.1:0-12120 GCA_045611635.1 Candidatus Fimenecus sp.
TCATATAAATTATCTTCAAGTAAAGGATATGTGCAATCATAAATATAATAATGATAAACGTCAACAGGGTAATCGTAACCATCAACAACAAAGAAGCCCTCATAATCATATTCAACAGTACAGCTAGGTTCAAAACCAAACGCCTTTTTAAATTCTTTAATAAACTCCTGCTCTTTTTTATCGCTACATTCGGTAGTATATACAGAAAGGTATGCATATTTATCTAAATATTTACTAACTTCAACGTTATCGCGTTCATATACCTCAAGTGGCTTTTCCCATTTGTCATAATATGCAAGATAATCTTCTGTAGTTGGTTCTTCTTTTTTACTTGGTTTAGTTTCATTTTTAACTGGATTTTTTGTTTTATCAACATTAGAGCCATTAATGTGGATTGAATTTTTATTTGGCTTTGTTGATGTACCCTTGTTTTTATTTGTAGTTGTTTCTACTTTACTTGGTTTTGTTGTATCAGTTTTTACTTGTGTTGTAGATTCTTCATTTGATTCCGTTGTGCTTTCTTCTACTTGTGTTGTAGATTCTTCATTTGATTCCGTTGCGTTTTCTTCTACTTGTGTTGTTACTTCGTTCTCTATAGTGTTTTGCTCAGGTGCGTTTGTAGTTTTTTCAGTTTCACTTGCATTAGTAACAACTGCAGTATCACCATTTTCAACGGTAATTTTGTCGCGTACAACCGTATATGTGGTTGCTCCTGCGCCAATAGAAAGTGTTAAAATAATTGCAATAAGTTTTTTCATAATAATTCTCCTTTTTTATATTGTTTTTATCAAACTTTTGCTTTCACTTATAAGACAATTGAAAATATCAAAAGGTTTTAAGTATTTAAAAAATTTTTAAACACCAAGCACCCCTTGTAAAGGGGCGCCAGGATGAAAGGGTGTGAATATTTAACAATTTGGTAAAAAATATTATATTTTTTCAAATGTATAGTTGTTATGGTCAAAGCCATTGTTGTATGCGTCATCGATTGAAGCGTAGAAACCACCGTATGTTGGCGCTGAATATGCATTTGCAGTTACAACATTACCACTATTATCTATAGCTACTATTACATTAATCACTTTGTAACCGCTTCTTCCAAAGGTTCCTTCACCATAGGCAATAGCAACTACGCCACATTTATATGTATTCGCTGATGTTGGCTTGATTGAATAAAAATACATACTGTCAAGTGAGCCATTGCTAAGATTTTCTGAAATATATTGATTAATTGAAGTCTCAACTTCAGAAATTTGTGCTGTTGTTAACTCGTCCTTTGATTCCACAATCACCGGAAAATCAGGTGTTGTAATTTTTGCTGAGCCCGTTTCCACAATATAATCATAATCACTAAGATTTGTTTCATTTGTAACTTTCACATTGATTGTATCGCCGTTACTTAAAGAATATAGTGTTGTTGGGTAGAAAGCATACTCTTCTTCATCAAGATATAAGTGGAATGTAAAACTACCTAAATTTTCATTGTTATATATAACATCGACTGAATTTGTGTAAAAACCTTTTACAAGGTACATATCATCAATTTTGACTGAAAAATCTTCGGGAACTTCAATTTCGGCAGTGATTTCGCCTGATACTTCGCCTTTAAACTTCACAAAATCCTTAATGTGTGCTGAAATATCAAAGACTTTCGCATCTTCAAGTCCTTCAACTGTGTACTCAAGTTTTGTTTCTTTAATTGAAATTTTAAGTGCTTTTTCTAAATCTTTCATAGTAACGCCTAAGTCCGCGTAGCTCTTATCAACTGTAATTTCTACAACTACTTTATCACCATTAGAAAGGTTAGTTGAATTTTCTTTTAAAGCAACATCAAAAACATCTTTAAGTGAATCAGTTTGAGCAATTATCCAAGCCGCTTCCATATCATCTTTAGAGCCCAACTTCTCAAGAAACTTTTCAAAACTTTCCATGTCGGCAACGTCTTCTAAAGAACTTAAGTCGTATTCTAAACAGGCATTACCGTATCCGTTAAATCCCTCAAATGTTACTGTTATGTATTTGCTCATATCAATACGCTCACTACCGATTGAGCAAGAACATAATGTTGTTAATGTTACTACTGTAAGTAGTATTGCCAATGCTTTTTTCATTTTAGTTTTCATAATAATTCTCCTTTTTTTATCTTGAAGGTGTCCCTTCATTATTTAAGACAATTCAAATTAATAAAAAGTTTTAATTTTTTAAAATTTTTATTTTTTGTCCTTACACTATTATGACAACTGAAAATATCAAAAGGTTTTAAGTTTTTAAAAAAAATTATAAAAAACACCCCTCTTTTTTAATGAGGAGTGTTTTTATATTCTAAAAATAGTTTAATTTTAATTATTTTTATAAGAGCAATTTATTCTATATCCATTATTATTGGAAGGTTATAACTATCTTTCAACGCATCTTTTGACTCAAAACCTATACCAGTCCACATAACTGAATGTAAGCCAGGTGTCAAATTTTGAGCATTATATACCTTGCCATTTTGGTCTATTGGGAAGTTACAATATTCGTAACCATAAACAGCGCCTGTTTCGATACTTTCAAACACGAATACAAGGTAACTTGGGAAACCTACTTCATCAGCCGCAAGAAATGCACCTTTATATACTACTGATTTGTCTGAAAAGTCCACCGCCATTCTATTTTGGGCAGTATTTTTAAGCATATTAAAACTTTCATTAGAAATATTTGTGGTTTTCATAAGCGTGTAAACGCTGTCAACTTCCATATCTTTTTCCGTTTCTTTAAGCGTGAAGCCATACTTTTTAAATTCATCTTTAGAGGTGAGGTCTATGCTAGCATGAATTTTTTCACCCGGAATATATTTTGAACCCTTAGGCGGATAAAAGTGTATTTCCATAATTCTTACTTCTTTATATGGACCAATTTTCGCCTTTGGTTCAAGCAAACACACTATTGTATTATATGATACTTTATCTATTTCAAGTGTAGCAACACCAAAGTCAAACTCTTTCTTGTTGTCTTTAAATTCTATTAAAAGTGGATAATGGTCATCCGTGCTTGTAACGCTATATGTTCTTATACCTAAACTTATAACCGAAAAAATGTCTATTTCAACTAATTCAGTCAAGCCCTCAACTGTACAAGTAATTGTATATTCTTCTTCACCTTTTAGTTCAGCCCTTATACCTTCCATTTCATTGATATCATCATAATCAATTGAAATCTCAATCACTATTTTATCACCGTTTGAGAGTTCGCCATCATTATCGTCATCTATATCAATGTCAATGCAATCTATTATGCTTTCACCGCTTTCTTCACAGTATTCATAGTATTTATCAATATCTTTACCGCAAAGTGCTTTTTCAAGCTTTTCAACATCAAAAATTTCATCTTCATCAACAATAGAGCCGGTCCCATCATAGCCCTCACAGTAAATTGTTTTTGGAAGATACTCTTCTATGTTAATTACATCTTTTTTGCGACTTGATGTAACAGCAACAGTCGCACCCGTAGTAACAAGCGCCGCTGATACTATACCGGCACCAATTTTAAGTCCCAAATGTTTTCCTGCTGACGCTAACACACCCGCTTTTGCAACACTTGCGGTTTCAGCAACTGTACTTGCAGTTTCAACAACTGCACCCGCAGTTTCAGCAACAGTGCTTACGGTTTGAGTTGCTGCAACCGCCTTACCAACTACAGGTGCTGCCGCCTTGCATGTTTCAATTACACTTCTAACAACCGCTGGGTTGGCAGCAACGCCTGCGCCCTTTGTAAACATATAACGTAAGAAAGGAATAACCGCAAATCCTGTAACAGCAAAAATTGAACCGTATTTTTTCTTGTACTCATCAGCGCCTTCAGCAAGCTTCTTTTTGGCGTAATGTATTCTACTTTTTACTGTATTTTCAGATACACCTAAGGTTTCAGCGATTTCTGAAATTTTTAAATCCTGTATCCAAAACATTAAGGCACATATTTTTTGGTCTTCAGGAAGTTTATCTAACATTTCATAAAACAACGCCTTAATTTCATCATTTATAACTGCATTATCTGGTTGATACTCTTCACGGTCATCTTCAATATCAAATTCTTCTATATCACCATCATCATTTGTTTTTGCCATTGATGAAAACAATGTTGGTTTTTTCTTTACAAGATAGTTTTTGCAGTTGTTTGCCACAATTCTATTAAACCAGCTTTGAAACTTGTCGTCATCATCCAAAGTATCAAGTTTTGTAAATGCGCTTATGTAAGAATCTTGAAGCATATCATCTGCAACGTCTTTATTTTTAACTAATTGCATAGCAACACCAAACGCAACAGGATATGTAGCATTATAAAGCTCTGTCCAAGCGAATGAATCACCACTTTTTGCTTTTTTGACTAATTCAGCTGTAATTTTCATATCACACCTCAAACAATTATGTTATTTTTATTATATAGCAAAATTACATCTTATACAAGAGGCGTTTTATAAGCCCTTATATGTTTTTAATCCCTCCAGAATGCCTCAAAGCGAGGCACTCCAGGAGAATATCAACCATCACTACTATCATGATGAGTTTTTCGCGAATTTATAAATTCATTGGTCATATTAAGAATTTTTTCTAAAAGTTGCTCTGGAGTACCATAAATTTCCGCTATATCAAGAGTAATTGCCATAAGAATTGCTCTTATTTTTTGCTCGCTCATCTTATCGCTCCTTTTTATAATCTAAGCTTTTTGGCATGGCTTAACCTCCGCTTTCATTTATAAGACAAATGGGAATTATAAAAGGTTTTAAATTTTTGATTTTTATTTTCACGGTTAATTATAAGTTTGAAAAAGCATATTATAAATAGTCAACCACTCCTATTTAAGTATAAATATACAAAAAAAATATAAATTTTATTATTTTTTTGTATCTTTTTCTTGAAATTGTCGTTGTTTTAGGGTACAATGTATAACATAAAAAATATAATTTTTAAGGGGGATTTTTATGCCAACAACAAGCATAACAAAAATCAAAACAAACCATAACAATTTGTTCCTTCGCGTAGCAAGAGGTCATTTTGCAACAAGTACCTCTCACAGCAATTACTATATTGATGTTGCTGCACAGAAATCCCGTCTTTCTGAAGCAAAAGCTATTGCTCACGAGCTATGCAAAAATCACAAATATAGTAATAAAATTATTGATACCATCCTTTGCCTTGATGGCACTGAAGTTATAAGCACTTGTATTGCTGATGAGCTTACAAAACACGACTACATTAATATTAATGCTCATCAAACAATTTATATTGTTACTCCTGAAATTATTAACGGCTCACAAATAATTTTCCGTGATAACATTGTTAATATGATTAAGGGTAAGCACGTGCTTATTGCTGCTGTTTCAGTAGCATCAGGCAACACTGCAAAATCGGCTATTGAAGCGATTAAGTATTATGGTGGTGATGTTGTCGGTGTTGCATCAATTTTCGCAACAAGTGAAACTTGTGATGGTTATGAAGTGAATTCAGTATTTAATCCTAAAGATTTACCTGATTATTTCAGCTCACCTTCACATGAGTGTCCACTTTGTAAAGAAGGCAAGAAGCTTGATGCTCTTATTAACTGCCACGGATTCTCAAAACTTTAATAGAAATTTGGGCGGGGCAAGTCCCCGCTCTAACATTGTAAACAGGAAGTGTTTTATATGAAAAAGACAATCGCCTTATTTTTATGTTTTGTTTTATTGTTTTCTTTAGTTGGCTGTGGCAAAAAAACCTCAAGTGATGAGAGTACAACTACAACCACAACTACAGTAGAAGATGTTTTTGACACTGATACCACTACTACAACAACTTCTACAACTGAATTAGAATCCACCACACAAAAAGAAACTACAACACAAGGCGCTGAAACAACAACCAAAAAAGAGACAACAACACAAAATGAACCTACTACAAAGCCAGTTGATACGGGTATAAAATCAATAAAAACAAAAGAATACAAAACATCATCCGCAACACAAACAGTTTATTACCCTGATAATATAGGCGTAGTTTCTAAACCATATCCTGTAATTGCTTGGGCCAACGGTACAGCCATTGGTGGAACTGGTGTAGAATATCTTGACGGATACTACAACCAGTTGCTTATTGAGATTGCAAAAGGCGGTTACATAGTTGTTGCTTGTGATGAGTCAATGTCCGCTGATGGTACTGCACAAATTGCATCTATTGACTTTATTTTAGAAAAAAATACTGATGCAAATGACATTTTCTATAACAAGGTTGATACAAAAAAAATTGGTGTTATTGGTCATTCTCAAGGTGGACGTTCATCAGTTAATGCGGCAGTTGCTGACTCACGAATTGACTGTGTAATTTCCATTGCAGGTAGTAACTATGATTACGAAGTGGAAGGACTTAACAAACCTACATTTTTTATTGCAGGTACATTAGATTGGGTTGTTTCTCCTTCACAATGGATTGAGCCGGCTTACGAAATTGCAGAAGGGCCTACTGTTTACGCTTCACTAAAAAATGCTGACCATTTTGTTTGCAACACAAATCCACAAAAATATTTTCCATATATCCTTGATTGGCTTGACGGTTGGCTTAAGAATGATACAAATGCACTTAAGACTTTTAAAAATGGCGGTAAGTTATCACAAGACAGTGCTTGGGTAGATTTTAGATGTAAGAATATATAAAATACAAAAATTAAAGGGACTCATTATGAGCCCCTTATTTTTATACTCTTTTCATTTTTGAGAATTTTTCGCCCCAGCTATTTGCCCAGCTTTCGCAATAAAGCTTATAATATGAAACATTATTCTTTTCACGATATTTTGCAAAGCAGTTGCACCAAATTACTGATGGAATTGCAACTACAATATAATAGAATGGGCCTAAAAGTAAACACTGCCAAGTATGACCGTATTCGTGAATTCTACAATTATAAAGCCATTCTTTTTTCTCTTTTTCTTCACGAATAAAAATAAATGTACCCATTGACAATCCACCTTGATTCCAAGGCATATACACAATGTTTGCATACCCAAATTTTTGATGTTCATAACCTAAAAACTTGGTACAAATAAGGTATGCTATACCGCCTACAACATTTACCGCAAGTCCCCAAGTCCATTGAACAATATAAAAGAAAATGTCAAAGGATTTACTTCTTTTGTATGTTGGTGCAGTTTGATTTATATCAATTTTTTCCATAACAGTTCCCCCTATTCCGATTTTGCCATAAGTTCTTTTTTAAGCATGTCTAGTTCAATAAGAATTATGTAATTTCCGTTTTCATCTTTATCAAGTGTATGACCTTGAGTTTCATCATTGTCTTTACCAAGCCAGGTGTTTTCGAACTTGTGTCCTGTCAAATTTTCACAACGGATTTTCTCTTCAGTCGTAAGAGTTACGCTACCATACTTATGCTTTGTTGCAATAGCAGCACGAATCATTGTATGGTCATCTTTTGTCATTTTAAAGTTTCTTAAAAGAATATAAGAAACAAATGCACAAATCATTGGAATTATGGCAACACAAAGACGAATGCCAAAAATTGCTGAATCTGGTTGCTCAACAAACTCAGTTGTCTCGCTATTTGTATCAAGACCAAATCCGCCTAAAATAAGAGTTACGATAAAAGTGTTAATGCCACCTGTAACTTGCTTAACCATTGTGTTGCATGTTGAAACAACGCCTTCACGACGACGTCCTGTAATAAGTTCATCAACATCAGTTAAGTCAGGAAAAACATTGTTACAAACAAACCCGATACCACTCATACCGAATGGATAAAGAATTGTGCCTACAAGCATAAGAATAAGCATAAATGTTGCTTTTGATGTACCTGGTTGACTGGCAGTAACTATAAGTCCTATTGCAAGACCCAAAATCATAAATGGAGTTACAATTGTACCGCACTTTTTCTTGCCATGTTTCATTGTAAGAGCATAGTTAAGTGGAAATGCAGCGGACTCAAACACACCTGCAAAAGTGTTAAAAATTGGATAATATTTATATTGATTTGCAAGGAAAGTTATGTAATAAATATATGTTGTTGAGTAAAAACTTCTTGCGGTTTCCCAAAAGAAACTGATACCAAAATATTGTCTAAATGCTTTACTTTTAAACACAAGTATATATTCTTTAAATGCCGCTTTTAAATCAAGTGGCTCATTCTTCATATTAAGCGAGCTTGGCTCCTTAACAAGTTTGAATGTGCCGTAAATTGCTATGCTATACATAGTTGCAAGAATTATACCCGCAATAAAGAATGGCATTTTAGCATCACGAGTAAGTCCGTCTGAATAGCCGAAAATCGAAAGCAAAATAAGCAAAATAATATATGACGGAATCATTCCAACTGAATTAAAAATATAGCTTACTGATGTATATTGTGTGCGCTTGTTATATTCAGGTGCTAATTCCGGAAGCATTGCAGTATGCGGCACTGCAATAATTGTGTATGCTGTTTTATAAAGCACATATGCAAACACAAAATATGCAACGGTCATATATGGATGATTTTCACCATCAAGTCCAAAAGAATTCCATAGCATTATATATGAAACAAATACCAGCGGAATGCCCCATTTAAGATATGCACGATGTCTACCATATTTTGAGCGTGTGCGGTCAGTAACAATACCCATAATCGGGTCATTAATACCATCCCATACAACTGCAATCATAGTAACAAAACCAGCATATCGAATGTCAAGACCTACAACTTTTGTAAGGAATATGCTGAAATACATACTGATTATATATCCGCCACCACCAATAAAAATATTGGTAAAGCAATAATATATCATAGGCAATACTGTATCTTTGAATGTGCCCTCAACACCTATGGCTTTTTTGAATTTTTCGCCCATAATATCACCTTGTTTCGTTTAATAATATTAACGGCGGGAGCAAGCCCCCGCCCTACTTTATTCCACTAAAATTGTAACAGCATTTTCTAGTGTTTTAATCTCAACAAAATCATGGTCCCCACCGTTTTCACCGTCAAGAGTCCAGTTAATTGGCTTTTCAAACCAAATTTTGAAGTTTTTACCGTGTCTTAACACAAGATTTTCATTGTGAAGAACATCCCTTGTAACAAACATATCACGAATAATTGTAGCAAGGTCAGCAGGATTTTTAGGCATACGGATAAGTGCTAATTCGTGATAACCATCATCAAATAAAACGCCCGCTTTTGTAAGCACAGGAAAGCCCGCAACTGAATATGAATTTGAAACGCCGCCATAGAAGAAATTACCCTCTATAATTTCACCGTCTTCACATTCAATTTTCGCTTTAAATCCTTTGATTTTGTGAACTTCTTTTAAGGTTTCCCAGTAATAAGCCCCTCGACCTATTTTGTTCTTTAATTTTTGTTTTGCCTTGTATGAAACATCACAAAAATTACCGAAACAGGAGACATAAATAAATTGTTCATCACCATTAAAATCGCCTATATCAACTTTCATTTCTTTTCCATTGATAACAGTATCAACCGCTTCTAAAGGATTTGTAGGAATATGCAAAGAATGTGCAAAATCGTTAGTTGTACCCATAGGAATATAGCCGATTTTAGCATTGTTTTCTAATGTCATAACTCCGCAAATGGTCTCTTTAAGAGTACCATCACCGCCACAACAAACAATTACGTCTTTATTTTCACCATAGTTAAGTGTTATTACGGTTGCGTTTTTATCAATTTCAGTATAGCGTGTTTCAACCTCATACCCTACATCTTCAAATCTTTTTACAATTTCAAAAACATAGTCAATACCACGCTTTTTGCCCGCTGTAGGGTTGACAATAAGCAAAAGTTTTTTCATATTAGAACTCCAACTTTTTATTGATGTAATCAACAAGTTCTTCAATAGGCATTCTTATTTGTTCCATAGTATCACGGTCACGAACTGTTACACAGTTGTCAGCTTCAGTAGTTTCGTCACCAACTGTTTGGAAATCAACAGTAATACAGAAAGGTGTACCAATTTCATCTTGTCTACGGTAACGCTTACCAATAGACCCTGCATCATCATACTCTACATTGAAATATTTTGAAAGCATTTCGTAAATTTCGTCCGCTTTGTCGCCCAGTTTCTTTGAAAGTGGAAGAACTGCAGCTTTAACAGGTGCAAGTGCTGGATGGAAATGCATAACAACACGAGTGTCATTCTTTTCAGCATCTACCACTTCTTCATCATATGCTTCAGTTAAAAGAGCAAGGAAAAGACGCTCAACGCCCAATGATGGCTCAATAACATAAGGAATGTATCTTTCACCTGTAACTTGGTCAATATATTCAAGGTTTTTACCACTCGTGTTAGCGTGTTGAGTAAGGTCGTAGTCAGTTCTATCAGCAATACCCCAAAGCTCGCCCCAGCCAAATGGGAAGAGATATTCAAAGTCAGTTGTTGCCTTTGAATAGAAGCAAAGTTCTTCAGGGTCGTGGTCGCGAAGACGAAGATTCTCTGGCTTCATACCAAGTGAATAAAGCCAGTCACGGCAAAATGCACGCCAGTATTCAAACCATTCAAGGTCAGTACCTGGTTTGCAGAAGAATTCAAGTTCCATTTGCTCAAACTCACGAACACGGAAAATGAATTTACCTGGAGTAATCTCGTTACGGAAAGATTTACCTATTTGAGCAACACCGAATGGTACTTTCTTTCTTGTTGTTCTTTGAACATTTTGGAAATTTACAAAGATACCCTGTGCTGTTTCAGGACGAAGATAAATCTCAGCAGTTGAATCTTCAGTAACACCTTGGAATGTTTTGAACATAAGGTTGAATTGGCGAATATCAGTAAAGTTATGAGCACCACAATCAGGACAAGGAATAGCATGTTCTTTAATGTAGTTTGCCATTTCATCATTTGACCAACCTGCAACATTAGTACCATCAAAGTTTTCAATTAAGTTGTCAGCACGATGTCTTGTTTTACATTGACAACAGTCCATAAGTGGGTCTGAGAATCCGCCAAGGTGACCAGATGCTACCCAAGTTTGTGGATTCATAAGAATTGCACTGTCAAGACCTACATTATATTTGTTTTCTTGAATGAATTTCTTTCTCCAAGCTTTTTTAATGTTTTCTTTAAGCTCAACGCCAAGTGGACCGTAGTCCCAAGTATTTGCAAGACCGCCGTAAATTTCGCTACCTGCATATACAAAACCTCTACCCTTTGAGAGAGCTACAAGTTTATCAAGTGTTTTTTCTGTGTTAATCATGTATAATTTCAGTCCTTTTATATATTTTGATTTACTTTTAATTCAATTATTCAGTAATTCCTTGCTTTGCTTTTTCAAATTCTTCTACAATTTCTTTTGATGGCTCAGCTGTAAGAAGCGAAACTGTAACAATGAAGATTGAAGACACAACGAATGCAGGAAGAAGTTCGTAAATTGTGAAAATTCCTCCAAGTGTTGGGTTAAGCACAAGTTTCCAAATAAACACTGTTGCCGCACCTGAAAGCATACCTGCAATAGCACCTGGTTTGTTTACACGTTTCCAGAAAAGTGAGAACAACATAAGTGGTCCAAATGTAGCACCGAAACCTGCCCATGCGAATGAAACAATACCGAAAATAACACTATTTTCATCAAGAGCAATAACTGCACCGATAAGCGCTACTACCATAAGTGCTATACGAGATACCCACATAACTGTTTTGTCGCTTGCATCCTTTTTAATAACACCTTTAAAAATATCATTCGCAAGTGCTGAAGATGCAATAAGAAGATATGAGTCAGATGAACTGATTGTTGCAGCAAGAATACCTGCCATAATAACACCAGCAAGTACAGGATGAAGAAGTGTTTGGCTCATAAGAACAAATACGTTTTCCGCGCCACCCTTTGTGAGAAGTGTTTCAGCTGATGGAAGCATTGCTCGGCCGATAATGCCAATTGCAACCGCTGCGAAAAGTGAAATAACAACCCAAACTGTTGCAATTCTTCTTGATTTTTTAAGCTCTGTTGCTTTACGGATAGCCATAAAACGAAGAAGCACCTGTGGCATACCAAAGTAACCAAGACCCCAAGCCATCAATGAAGCGATTGTAAGCACAGGGTAGTTTACAGCATCACCAAATACAGGAACACCATTTTCAACTAACTGCACACCCGCTTCATTTGTCATTGGGCTTGC
>JAZKXL010000079.1:0-12256 GCA_045611635.1 Candidatus Fimenecus sp.
CTTGAATTGGGCTTTGTACCAACTGAACTTGCAACTATACCTAATACTGTTTTTTGGTGGAAAGCAAATGGTTGTCCACCTAACGATTACGGTAAATGGTATTTTCTAGTTAAAGGTACAGTTGAGCATCTCGTTGAAAGATATGGTCTTGAAGAAGTCAAAACTTGGTACTTTGAAGTATGGAACGAGCCCAATTTAGGCTCATTCTGGCGTGGTACACAAGAACAATATTTTAAACTCTATGAAGTGTCAGTTGATGCAGTAAAATCTATTTGTAAAGATTTGCGAGTAGGCGGTCCGTCAACAAGCGGTGCGCATTTCAGAGAAAATCTTGGTTATCTCAAAGCATTTATAAAGTTTTGTGAAGAAAAGAATTTGCCTGTTGATTTCTTTACCGCTCATCCATATCCTACATCTTGGCCACTTGATATTGATGGCAACGAGCAAATGGGGTATATGAAAAAAGAAATTTGCACAGAGTTTATTGATAATATGAAAAATATTATTGATAATTCAAAATACAATAATGCTGAAATTCATTTAACTGAATGGAATTCATCACCAAGTCCAAGAGATTTAATTCACGATACACCGTTTGAAGCGCCATTTATTCTTTACAATATAACACAAAATTTCAATAAAGTTGACTCACTTGGTTACTGGGCATTTACCGACATTTTTGAAGAAAATGGACCTGGTGAAGACGAATTTCATGGCGGATTTGGACTTATCACAAATAACGGAATTAAGAAACCATCATATTGGGCATATTATTTCTTATCAAAATTAGGTGATGAAATAATTGAACTTTCGGATAAACATATAATCACAAAACAAGGTGATAATTATCAAGTGATTATTTGGAATTATTGCTATTATACTGAGGAATTTGCAAAAGGTGACCGTAGTAAATTAACCCTTACAAATCGTGACGAAGTTTTTGAAATCAAGGACGAAAATTTCAATATTTCACTTGTTCTTAATGGTGAATATACACTTACCGAATACGCCCTTGATGAAAGCACTTCTGCACTTCATAATTGGGTTAAAATGGGTGCTCCAAAATATCTAAAAAAAGATGAAATCACAAATCTTAAAAAGCAAAGTCAACCAAAAGTAACAACAAACGAAACAAATGATTTCAATATTGATATTACCCTTAAACCACACGAAGTAAAAATGTTTATACTTGAAAAATAAGGATTGAAACAAATGAACAATCAATACTGTTTTAAAAATCAAGAAATAGAATTACATATTACACCATATTCAAATAGAATTTTTCGCATAACTTATGGTGAAGTAAAAAATGATAGTATTATTGTTACTGCTACACCTGAAAATGTACTTTGTGAGTATGAAGAAAATGAGAAATCATATATAATCAAGACAAAAAACTCTACTGCATATATCGACAAAGAAAGTCTTGATATAAGTTTTTATTGTGGCGAAAATTTACTTTCAAAAGTTAGTGCACCTAAATTTGAAAAATATTCAATTTATAAGTATATTGGTGGCAAAAGTGAAGTTAGAAAAACCATTGACGGAGTTAAAGCAACTGCAGTTGATGGTGAAAGAGTGTTTGTCCGTAATTCAAACCATTCTGAAATGATTTTTAATATCAGCCAAGAATTACTTTTCGGTCTTGGTAGTCATGAAGAAGGTTTCGAGTGTATCAACGGCAATTTTATTCCGTTGTATCAAGAAAATATGCGAATTGCAATCCCTTATTTTGTTTCAACAAAGGGTTATGCTTATCTTATTGATAATACATCATTTATGACCTTTGATTGCACAAGTGATAATGCAAAACTTTACATTGACTGTGCAGATTTAGTTGATTACTATTTCCTTTGTGGCGATTTTGATACTATATGTAAAGAATATCGTTATTTAACAGGCACAACACCAATGCTTCCAAAAGCATCTTTGGGTTATATTCAATCAAAATGCGAATACAAAAATCAATATGAACTTTTAGATGTGGTAAAGAAATACCGTGAAATTAATGTCCCACTTGATGTGATTGTTCAGGATTGGCGATATTGGAACGAAAATTGTTGGGGTGATAAAAATCTTGACTTGACTCGTTTTCCTGATATGACTGCTTGCATAAATGAACTTCATAGTCTTGGCACAAAAATTATGATTTCGATTTGGCCAAATCTCAATGGGGAATCCGCTAATAAATGCGAATTTGAAAAGAATAATATGCTTCTCGGTGATGGTTGTGTTTATAACGCATTTCTAGAGAATGCCCGAAAAACCTATTGGGAACAAGCACAAAGTGGGCTGTTTAAACATGGAATTGATGCTTGGTGGTGCGATTGTACAGAACCCTATGAAGTAGGTTGGGGAGGAGAAACAAGAGAACCACTTGATATACGAATGGCAAAAACTATTGACGAGTTTAAAAAATATATCGACGATACTCTTGTCAATGCCTTTTCACTGTTTCATTCTAAAGGCATTTACGAAAATCAAAGAGCGGTATCAAATAAACGAGTATTCAATATGACTCGTAGCGGTTACCCAGGACAACACCGATATGCAACAGCAGTATGGACGGGGGATATTTCAGCAACTTGGGAAGTTCTTAAAAAGCAAGTCCATATTATGCAAAATTATATTGCAACAGGTGAAGCATATTGGAATAGTGACGTGGGTGGATTTTTTAACGACACTAAAAATAGATGGTTTTGGAAAGGTGAATACAACGAGGGGACAGCCGACGAAAAATATAGAGAATTATATACTCGTTGGCTTCAGTTTGCAGGATTCACACCATTTATGCGTTCACATGGTATGTGCACCGCCAAAGAAATATGGCAATTTGGCAACGAAGGTGACAAATATTATGATGCAATAAAGAAAACTATTGAGTTAAGATATAACCTTGTTCCATTTTTCTATTCAATAAATGCAAATGTAACCTTTGACGGAAAAATGCCTGTAAAACCTCTTGCTTTTGCATTCCCTGACGATAAAAAAGCACATACAGTTTTTTGGGAATATATGTATGGTGATACTTTCTTGGTTTGTCCAGTTACAAAACCTGAAATCTCAAAAATGAAAGTATATTTGCCACAAGGTGTATGGTACAATTATTTCACTAATGAAAAATTCATAGGCGGACAAGAAATAGAAATCGATATAACAATAGACCATATTCCTATTTTCGTTAAAGCAGGTGCAATTATTCCTACAGTTAAAGTTATGAATTATATCGACGAAAATTCCGATGCACCTTATACAGTTAAGGTTTTCACAGGTGCAAATGGTGAGTTTATGCTCTATGATGATTCAGGTTGCGACTATGAATATGAAAAAGGTGAGTACAGCCGAATTAAAATAACATATAACAATACAACAAGTGAAATTCACTTAGAACAAAAGGGAAAAGATAAATTTGCACATAATTTGATATTTGAATTGATTTAACAATTTTGAATTTGTATGTGTGCGTGATGGCGATTATTGAGGTTATAGAAAACAAAAAGCAACATCTCGATTTGCTACTGTTTATCCTTTTTATCTTGTAATTCAGCGGTTTGTTTTTGAATAAAAAAGAAGACCTTGCATGTGAAATGCAAGGTTTTCTTTTTTTCGCGTTTCAAGTTTTTCTTTTTCCTCTAAATTCAGCATTCAGTCAGCGGTTTAGAGGATAAACAATTTTGCCTTTTTGAAGATAAAGAAAATTGTCTAATTTAATGTGAATTATTCCCATTCGATGTCGTATACACCGAAACCTACCTAAAAGTTGTCGTTTTCAACAAAATTTGGAACTCTTTGTATGTAAATTATCTCTATTATCCGTTTTATCAAAAGTTTTTGCTGTCAAAACCTGCTGTCAGTAAAACAAATGATTAAACTTCAAATACAACTTTAACGATTTGGTCTTTGTCATTTCGGTGCCAAATTTGCGAAGATACATTACCTCCTAAGTCGGATGTAGTCGAAAAGCTACTTGCGTCCCAAACTTCTTTTTTTATACTTCCGTCTTTATAGGTTATTGTACGTTTCGCTTGCTTTTTAATTAAAAGTTCTCTTTTAAATAAATCTTTGTCGCTTGGCACTAATTCAATTGTATAAGCGGAGCGTGTACGAGAAGTAGAAGTTTTCGTTTTAGTTTTGATTATTGGGATAGATACGGTGCCAGCATTTTTTTGCCAAAGCCCAATTGCATATTCTGCGTCAATGGTTACATTTACTTCCTTAGGGTCGATACAATTGCCCGCAGGATAGATTAAATCCAAGAACTCTTGATATATGCTTTTACCCGAATCGCCAAAAACATCTTTGTATATATCCTTGATTTTCGCCGCTACATACTCAACCAGCTTGGGATATTCGCCGATTTCATCTTTTTCAACGCCACTTTCATTCCAATAAATATTTGTTTTCAATATATTAGTGCCCTCATCATATCTGCCAGGTTTGTTTGGAACTAAAAAATAGTTAATAGGGTGTACTGTTCGTAAAAAGTGGGCGACTGCGAATTTCTTTACTTTTTCTGCTTCATATGAGTCATTAAAATCAATTCTTCTATAATAATGCCCATGAGCGTTTATGTGCGACCATTCGCTTCTGCTTCCTCTTGGAAATTCTATATCACAAAAATTGCCTATACTGTGATAACCTACGATTGGGTCATAATTCTCTCCAGCAGAGAAAATGTGGGCTATCTTATATCCTTTACCACTGATTTCGGGATTTGTTCCTTTAAAATATGCAGCTAACGCACGCTCGTCTGTGGTTTGTATGCATCCGCAAGGAAACTCGCGATTGTCCATGCACTTCTTAAACTCATCTAAATTTTTAGGCGCATATCCATCCTTCGCCATTGAAAAGAAAAATGCAGTAAAAAAATTATCTACAAAAAATGTTTCAAAGCTTTCCGTGTCATTAACAAACACTTTATTTAAGAAACCTCTTCGCAATGCAGGACTGTTTCCAGAAGGACTTCCATAAGCTCTTAAACTTAATACGGCGTCATCTTGTCTTACGTAAGCCATTAAAATTTTATGCCATTGTTGTACTGCTGATTTATCTGGCAAGTTAGGTTTAATAACCTTTTCCCATAGTTCCTCAAAGTTCTTTGCCTTTTCAACAACTGGATATTCGTTTAACTTTATAAGCGTTGATGTCCTTTTGATATCTCGCAACTTTTCTTGTAGTGTCATTTTCTCCCCTCCATATGCAAAACTGCCCCGAAGCCCCAAAAAGGGTTTCAGGGCAGTTAAAAGCCAGTTAGTATTATTCCTCTTATTCCCACTCAATTGTGCCGATTGGCTTTGGAGTAAGGTCATAAAGTACACGGTTAATTCCGTCAACTTCGTGTGTAATTCTATAAGTAATTTTATGAAGTACGTCGTAAGGGATTTCTTCAATAGTAGCACTCATAGCGTCAGTTGTGTTAACAGCACGGATGATTGCAGGCCAACCTTCATAGCGGCTTTCGTCTTTAACGCCAACGCTCTTAACATCAGGCACTGCAATAAAATATTGCCATACCTTTTCAGCAAGACCGCAATTATCAAATTCTTCACGAAGAATTGCATCTGCTTCGCGAAGTGCCTCAAGTCTGTCACGAGTGATTGCACCAAGGCAACGAACACCAAGACCAGGGCCTGGGAATGGTTGACGATATACCATAGCATGTGGAAGACCAAGAGCTTCGCCAACTACACGAACTTCGTCTTTAAAGAGAAGTTTGATTGGCTCAACAAGTGAGAAGTTAAGGTCTTCAGGAAGTCCGCCAACATTGTGGTGAGATTTAACTGCTTGTTTGCCTTCAGCTTGTTTAATACTTTCAAGAATATCAGGGTAAATTGTACCTTGAGCTAAAAATTCAATACCCTCAAGTTTTCTTGCTTCGTCAGCGAAAACATTAATGAATTCAGCGCCGATAATCTTTCTTTTCTTTTCAGGTTCAGCAACATCTTTAAGAAGGTCAAGAAAACGGTCAGTAGCATCAACATAAATAAGGTTTGCGTCAAGTTCTTTACCGAAAATTTCAACAACGTTTTCACTTTCGTTCTTTCTCATAAGACCATGGTTAACATGAACGCAAACTAACTGTTTGCCAATAGCTTTAATAAGAAGAGCAGCAACAACTGATGAGTCAACACCGCCGGAGAGTGCGAGAAGAACTTTTTTGTCGCCAACTTGCTCACGAACAGCTTTAACCTGTTCTTCAATAAAAGCATCCGCCAACGCTTTGGTGGTAATTCTTTCCATTGATTCTGGTCTAACATTACAATCCATTTTTATTACCTCCGTTAATTAGCCTGTGTAGTTATCGAAATATCCCTGAACAAGGATAATTGGAGTACCTTTATCACCTGAACCACTTGTAAGGTCGCAAAGTGAACCGATAAGGTCAGTAAGCTGACGAGGAGTTGTACCTTGAGAAGCCATGTTACCTACAAGGTTGTCTTGCTTTGCTTTAATGCTATTTGAAATTGCCTCTTTAAGTTCAGCACCTGAAAGACCTTTGAAATCGTTATCAGCAAGATATTTAAGCTTTAATTCGTTTGGAGTACCAACAAGACCTGTAGTATGAGCAGGGGAAACAACAGGGTCAGCAAGTTCCCAAATTTTACCCTGAGGGTCTTTGAAAGCACCATCGCCATAAACCATAACTTCAATGTGCTTGCCTGTTCTCTTAAGGAATTCAGCTTGAATATCTTCAACAAGACCTTGACATTCTCTTGGGAAAAGCTTAATTGTATCTTCAGTTGATTTATTTGAACCAAGAAGACCATATTTTTCATTATATCCGCTACCATTTACAGGAGCATTGAGAATATCATCAAGTCCGCAAACAACCTTAGCACCTGCAGCTTTTAAGATTCTCTTTGTTCTCTGTCTTGTATGAATGTCACAAGTAAGAATGCAGTCAGCATAATCGAGAATTGTCTTTGGCTGGTTAGCGAAGATAATTTCTGGCTCAGCACCTGATTCTCTAATGATTTCAGAGTAGTAAGCTACATAGTCAACGCCTGTAAATTCGTGTTTGTTTTCACCAAAAAGTTCTCTATATTTTGCTTCATCAAGCACATCTGAATAAGGGTTAATTCCTGCTTCGTCAATTTGGTCATAAGTAACAAGTGAGTTACCAACTTCGTCACTTGGATAACTGAGCATAAGAACAACCTTTTTTGCCCCCTTAGCAATACCACGAAGGCAAATTGCAAAACGGTTTCTTGATAAAATTGGGAAAATAACACCGATTGTTTCTCCACCAAGTTTTGCTTTAACATCAGCAGCAATATCATCAACTGATGCATAGTTACCTTGAGCACGTGCTACAATCGATTCTGTAAGAGACACAACGTCTCTATCACGCATTTCAAAACCTTCACTTTGGGCTGCTTCAAGTACGCTTGTTACTGTAATGTCAACAAGGTTGTCGCCTTCTCTAATGATAGGGCAACGAATACCTCTTGAAACTGTACCGACTTTTCTTTCCATATATATCTCTCCAATATAAAAAATACGAAAGTAAGTTGAAATATTCGCAAAAAAAAGACACATTTGTCGAATATTAAAATTACACACTATTATATAATGTTTTTCCCAAAAAAGTCAATAAAAACATATTGCGCACAAGTAAAAATTCTTGTGCATTTTTTGTGCATTTTTGTGCATTTTTTCAATATTGAAAATAAAGTCAAAAAATAGCAAAAATACATAATCTAAAAACGAAAAAATAACGCCGTTTTTCATTGACAATTATATAGTATAGCGGTATAATACATTAAATATGATTATAATGCGATTATTATGGATTGTTGTGTTTACTTTCACTTTTTAGGAGAATTGAATATGTACAAAAGCGTTAAAAGATTTCTTGATTTCACACTTGCCTTAATGGCGTTAATAGTACTATCACCAGTATTTTTAGTAGTGGCTTTGATTATAAAACTCACTTCACCAGGACCTGTAATTTTCAAACAAAAGCGTATAGGTCTTGATGGTAAGGTTTTTGAAATCTATAAGTTCCGTTCAATGTGTGTTGGCGCTGAAAGTCAAGGTAGTGGCGTTTATTCAGGAAAAGGCGATGCTCGTGTTACAAAAATCGGTAAAATCATTCGTGCAACAAGTATTGATGAGTTACCACAATTTGTAAATATTCTTAAAGGAGAAATGAGTTTTGTAGGTCCACGACCACCACTTACATATCATCCATGGGACTATTCCGAATACAGTGAATTTCAACTTCGTATGTTTGAGGTAAGACCGGGCATTACTGGTTGGGCACAAATTAATGGTAGAAAAGATGTTGAGTGGAACAAACGAATTGAGCTTAATGTTTGGTATGTTGATAATATGTCTTTGTGGCTCGATATTAAAATTATCATTTCAACTTTCTTGAAAGTGCTCAAAAACGAAGATAATGAAAACACAGGCGCAACAGTGGTTGCAAAAGAAAAAGAAACTGAAACAGTAGAAAAATAAGAGGTAGTTTATGGCTCTTCAATTAATGTTTGTTACAAATCGTGTTGATGTTGCAAAAGCGGCACAGTCCGCAGGCGTTGACCGTATATTTGTAGATATGGAATATATCGGCAAGTCCGACCGTCAAGGCGGAATGGATACCGTTCAAAATATGCATACTCTTGAAGATGTTAAAGCACTTCGTAAGGCACTTACAACTTCAACGCTTCATGTCCGTTGTAATCCTGTGCATGATGCAACTGATAGTTATCCATCAACTGAAGAAGAGATTAATAGCATAATTGAGGCGGGTGCTGATGTTATTATGCTTCCGTTTTTTCAAAATGCAAAGCAAGTAAGCCGATTCATAAAAGCAGTAGGGGGTAGGGTAAAAACAAACCTTCTTGTTGAAACTCCTGAAGCAGCTGAAAATCTTGATGAAATCCTTGAGGTTGAAGGTATTGATGAAATCCATATTGGTCTTAACGATTTGCACTTGGGCTACGGTATGACTTTTATGTTTGAGTTAGTGGCTGATGGTACAGTGCAAAAACTTTGCGAAAAGATTGCAAAGAAAAATATCAGTTATGGTTTTGGTGGAGTGGCAAGGGTTGGCACAGGCAC
Source organism: Candidatus Fimenecus sp. (assembly GCA_045611635.1). Taxonomy (GTDB): domain Bacteria; phylum Bacillota; class Clostridia; order Oscillospirales; family Acutalibacteraceae; genus Fimenecus. Next base: position 9,067 of record JAZKXL010000079.1, read on the forward strand.
ACTCCCTGCTGAATGTATTTTAGGTGAGCATTATCGTATGGGCTCTGAGCGTGTAATTCTCTCACGTGCTTTTTGTGATGTTGCAAAAGAAACTGATTTTGAAGTGGTAAAAGAAAAATTTAACACAGGTGTTCGTGATATTCGTGATTTTGAAAAAGAAATACAAAGCACTTGGGGTGAAGATACCTACGAAGCAAATCAACAAAAGACACAGGAATGTGTGGCAAAGATTGTTGAGATTATAAAGAATAAGTAAAGGAAAAACTATGAAACTTTTAATGACAGGTGCATTTAACTGCACAGCAGAGCAAAAATTGAATATTGAAAAACTTGGCTGTGAAGTTTTATTTCAGCAAATGGAGAATGAGCCATTGTGTGAAGAAATGTTCACAGTAGATGCAGTTGTTTGTAACGGTCTTTTCTTACATAATGATTTAGATAAATTTTCTAATCTTAAGTTTGTTCAACTCACAAGCGCAGGGCTTGACCGTGTGCCTCTCTTAAGAATGAATGAAAAAGGCATTACACTTTGCAATGCAAGAGGGGTATATAGCACTCCAATGGCTGAATGGGCGCTTGCTGGTGTGCTTACGCTATACAAACACACAAACGAGTTTTATAGTAATCAAAAAAATCATAAATGGGTTAAAGATAGAAACATAAAAGAACTTTCAGGTAGTACAGTTTGTATTGTAGGTTGCGGTAGTGTTGGTACTGAATGTGCAAAACTCTTTAAACCATTCAGCGGTGAAATTATTGCAGTTGATATAGTAAAACCTGTAAGTGATTTGTATGACACTTACTACGCAATTAATGATATTTCAAAAGCAGTAAAAAATGCTGATGTTGTAATTCTTACACTTCCGCTAACTACTGAAACAAGAAATATGTTTAGCAAAGACCTTCTTTCACAGTTTAAGAGTGATGCAATCCTTGTAAACATAGCAAGAGGTGCAGTAGTAAATGAAACCGATTTAATAAATTCACTTAAAAATGGCGAACTTGGTGGTGCAGTGCTTGATGTGTTTGAAACTGAGCCATTAGGTGAAGAAAGTGAGCTTTGGAATTTAGAAAATGTAATTATTACACCTCACAATTCTTTTGTATCACCAAAAAACAGTGAACGACTTTACAATGTTGTGTATAACAATTTAAAAGATTTTATGAAAGGGGAAGATAACGCTTGAAATTCATATTAGTTTCCCCAAAAAACCGTACTGCATATAATTTCCGTGGTGACTTGGTAAAAAAGATTATTGCAAGCGGTTATGAAGTGATTATTACAGGTCCTAACCGTGATAACATAGAAAAGGTTGAAGAATTAGGTGCAAAATTCGTTGAAATTCCAATGAATAAAAACGGCGTAAATCCATTAAAGGATTTTGCATATATGAATGCACTTCGTAAACTCTTTAAATCCGAGAAACCTGACGCAATTTTAGGGTACACCTCAAAGCCAGTAATTTATGGCTCAATGGCAGGTAAACTTGCAGGAGTTCATCATAAGGTTGCAATGGTAACAGGTGCGGGATACGCTTTCACCGCAAAAACAAAAAAGGCAAAAATCATAAAACTTATAATGTCAGTTCTTTACAAAATCGGTTTTATGTGTGCCGATACAGTAATCTTCCAAAATACTGATGATAAAGAACAGTTTGTAAACGAGCATCTTGTTAAAGATAAAAAGTGCAAAATAGTAAACGGCTCAGGCGTGAATATGGAAAAATTTGCAGTTGCACCTTATCCTGAGAAAACAACATTCTTTATGTTGTCACGAGTAATGTATTCAAAAGGTATTCGTGAATACTTAGAAGCATGTGAAATTGTAAAGGCAAAATATCCTGATGTTAGATGTATGTTATTGGGCGCTTGTGAGGGAATTCAAGATTCACTCAGTCAAGAAGACCTTAATACATATATAGATAAAGGCATAATTGAGCATTTTGGTGAAACAGATACAGTTTCCGACTACTATAAACAATGTTCAGTTTATGTATTACCATCATATCGTGAAGGAACACCTCGTACAGTGCTTGAAGCAATGTCAATGGGTAGAGCAGTTATTACAACTCATGCTCCAGGGTGTCGTGAAACTGTAATAGATGGTGAAACAGGTTACCTTGTTCCAACCCATAACGGACAAGCTGTAGCCGAAAAAATGATTGAATTTATAGAACATCCCGAACTTATTTCTACAATGGGTGCAAAAAGCCATGAATATTGCAAAAATAAGTTTGATGTAAATAAAGTAAATGAAGATATGTGCAAATATCTTAATATAAAGGAGTAATTGATATGTCCCTTTACGAAAAAATTCTTAATGGTGAAGAAAAAATTTCCCTCGTAGGTCTTGGCTATGTTGGTATGCCAATCGCAGTAGCTTTTTCAAAAAAAGTAAAAGTTGTTGGTTTTGACCTCAATGCAAAGAAAATCGAACTTTACAAAAACGGTATTGACCCAACAAACGAAGTTGGCGATGAAGCAATTAAAGCTTGTACTGTTGAATTTACTGCTGATGAAAGCAAACTCAAGGAAGCGAAGTTCCATATCGTTGCAGTTCCAACACCTGTAAATGATGACCATACACCTGACTTAACACCTGTTGAAGGTGCATCAACCATCGTTGGTCGTAATCTTACAAAGGGTTCAATCGTTGTTTATGAATCAACAGTTTACCCAGGTGTTACTGAAGATATTTGTATTCCAATTCTTGAAAAAGAATCAGGTCTTAAATGTGGCGTTGACTTTAAAGTAGGTTATTCACCTGAAAGAATTAACCCAGGTGATAAGGTACACCGTCTTGAAACAATTGTTAAAATCGTTTCAGGTATGGATGAAGAATCTCTTGACGAAATTGCAAAAGTTTATGAACTTGTTGTTGAAGCAGGTGTTCACCGTGCTGAAAGCATTAAAGTTGCTGAAGCAGCAAAGGTTATTGAAAATAGCCAACGCGACATTAATATCGCATTTATGAATGAACTTTCAATTATCTTTAATAAAATGGGCATTGATACACAGTCAGTTCTTAAAGCAGCAGGAACAAAGTGGAATTTCCTTAAATTCTTCCCAGGTCTTGTTGGTGGTCACTGTATTGGTGTTGACCCATACTATCTTACATATAAGGCAGAGCAGTTAGGTTACCACAGCCAAATTATCCTTTCAGGTCGTAGAATTAACGACGATATGGGTA
>JAZKXL010000080.1:0-13963 GCA_045611635.1 Candidatus Fimenecus sp.
AGAAAAAATTACATAATTTACACTTTTTTAATTGATACTTAAGAAAAAATGGTTTATTATATTATTAATCATTATTTTATTCTGGAGATTGAAAAATATGACAGGAACTGAAAAAAAGAGAAGTTTTATAATTAGCACTACTTATGTTGTCATTATTGTTGCTATATTTTATTTGTTCTTTAAATTTGCTTTAGCCACACTTTTTCCAATTTTATGCGCTCTTGTTGTGGCTATGCTTTTGCAAAAACCCGTTAATTTTATTTGTAAAAAAACACCGCTAAAAAAAGGCCTTGTTTCTACTTTGTGTGTACTTTTAAGTTTTGCTCTTTTCCTTGGAGTAATTGTTCTTGTAATAATTTGGATTTCTTCTGAACTTAAAGGTTTTTTCCAATATCTTGCAATTCAGTTTGAAGACATTCCCGCTTTTGTAGAAAAAATTGAGGGTTATGTTGCTAACATAACAAGTTTTTTACCTGAAAAAATAGAAAAGACTATTATGAACTTTGTAAGCGAAAAGCTAGCCGCACTTGCCTCACCTAGCAAAAGCGCAGGCGGTTCTAGTTTTAATATTGATTGGTCTATGCTTTCTACACCAATTATGGGAGTTTGGAACATTGCAAAGCAAATTCCTACAACACTTGTTTCAATAGTTGTAGCAGTTATTGCTTGTTGCTTTATGACATCAGATTTTAACACAGTTAAAAAACTCTTACTTGGATTTTTCAAACCGGATACACGAGCAAAAATTGTTCGCGCAAAACGGCTTTTGTTCCCATCTCTTGGTAAAATGGCAAAGGCATACGGTCTTATTATTACAATTACTTTTTGCGAATTGTCATTAGGTCTTTTCCTTTTATCGCTTATGGGAATTTACAATGGCGGATACATTCCAATAATAGCACTTATTATTGCAATTATTGATATTATTCCTGTACTTGGCACTGGTACCGTAGTTATTCCTTGGTCTGTAATTTCACTTATTAACGGAAACTATGCTCTTGCTATTGGTTTGGCTATTATATATATTTGCATTACCGTTATTCGTCAAATTATTGAGCCAAAACTTGTTGCGGCACAACTTGGAATCCCTGCATTCCTCACAATCATTTCAATGTATCTTGGCTCACAAATTTTTGGTGTAATTGGTATTTTCATTTTACCAATCACCGTTGTTATGCTTAAACTTTTAAACGACGAAGGAATTATTCATATTTTCCATTATAACGATGAGACTACGCAGGAGGAGAAAAAGGTAAAATGATTGACATTCATAATCATATACTTTTTCATATTGATGATGGCTCACCTAACATTGACATCTCTATCGAAATGTGTCGTGATGCTTTTGAAAACGGCTACACAACAATTGTAGTAACGCCTCATTTTGCTGATTACAAACATATTGATGATTTTGTAAGTGAGCGTGATTATAAAATAAAAAAATTGCAAGAAGCGTTAGATTTTGAAAATATTCCTGTAACCGTTAAATCTGGTGCGGAATTATTTTTAAGCGACAGCATTTTGAAAGCTAACAATCTTGACGACCTTACCATTAACAATTCGCGCTATATACTTTGCGAATTCCCCTTAGGACCTTTCAATGTTAATCGTGGTCTTGTGTGGATTGATGAGTTGATTGAGCGTGGTTACACACCAATTCTTGCTCATCCTGAAAGATATTACGAATTTCACCGCAATCTTTCTATTATTGATGAAATGCTTAACCGAGATGTTGTTTTACAAGTAAACATTGACAGTCTTATTGGCAAAAATGGTAGTGCCGCACAAGATTTGTCTATCGATTTGGTTTGTCGCGGATTTGCAAAGCTTATTGGTACTGACGCGCACGATTTAAAATATAGGCACACACGAGTGAAAGAAAAAATTCGCGAGTTACCTTATGAAATTGACCAGGTTGTTTTTATAGAGTGCACCAAAACAAATCCACAAAAGATTATTAATGATGAAGAGATATAAAGATAACCACTCTCATTTTTTGAGAGTGGTTTTTTATCGGCAATTTAATAATTTAAAGTTTATCTAACTAAATGCAAGCGCAAAATGTGGGGACTGCGTCGCAAATCCCACATTATTCATTAAAACATCCATATAAACAAAAGGGCGAGGGTTAACCTCGCCTTGCTTTATTTTACTTTTGTTGTCATTCTTGCTTTAAAAAATTCCGCAATTTCTGTGTTTGCTTGGTCGCCTGCAGGAGAGAATGGATTTACAACATTAAATACATGTAATAAATTTTTGTCATTTTCTTTTTCTTTAAAATCGTGGAATTTATGCTCAATTTTATGAGTATCAAGCAACTCTTTAAGTCGATAACATTGTTTTCTTAAAAAATCCCCTGACGCTGTATTTACATAGAATGGTGGGAAATCACTTGATATAATTTGTGCTACATCAAGATACTTTCTATATTTACTTTTTCTATGTTTTTCACCTAACAACACGGGCACATTTATATTCATAATAATATTAGGGCTTATTAAATCAACAGCAGGACAAATTGCCGCAACCGCCTTAAAATCAAGACCGCAATATGTAACACCAAAATCTTTTTGCATATCTTCATTAAGATTTACAGCCGTTGTTACACAAGAGAAATGACCGCCTGCGGAGTCACCCATTAAGAAAACATTATTTAAATCAGCAGGGTATTTTTCAAGATTTTCACTTAACCATTTTAACGCGGAAAATATATCTCTAACCTGGTCATCAAATCTTATATTGCCCCCTGCAAGGCGATAGTTAATAGATGCAACTAAAAAGCCCTTTTCACTAACCTTTAAACAAAAATTTTTGTTGATTTCTTTATAGCCATACATCCAACCGCCACCGTGGATATCAACAATTACAGGCAACTTTTCAGTTGTCTCCTTTGGGTAGTAAATATCTAGAAGATGCGCTCTTTCACCATCGTCTATATAAGCAATATCAAGAATTTGTTCACACGTATTTGGCTCAGTTTGTGATGCAATTCGTTTTGCATCCATTTTTTCAGTATTCTCCCAGTTTTTTCTTAAAATTGGTTCAAAAATATACATAAAATACCCCTTTCTTTTATGGGTGCGGCTCACCCTTACGATATGCTTCCATAATATCACGAAAGACCTCGCCATTTGATGGCGGAGTCCAAGTAATTGCATCAGCACCCGCCTTAATTGTGGCTTTTATGCTTTCTTCTGTTGGTCCGCCTGTTGCCATAATTGGCACATCGGGGAATATTTCACGGATTTTTGCGACTAACTCCGGCGTTTTTGATGCTGCTGAAACATTTAATATTTGTGCGCCTGCATCAAGACGACCTTGAATGTCATCTTCTTTTACAACTGTAATTACAATAGGCAAATCCACAACTTTTGCAACTTCACGAATTGTATCGTTTGAGGTTGGTGCATTAAGTACAACGCCCGTTGCACCCTGATATTCTGCATGACGAGCAAGGTTTATTACTCGCTCACCTTTAGTAAGTCCACCACCAACACCCACAAAAACAGGGCAGTCGGCAACCATCATAATTGCCTGTGTAATTACAGGTTGCGGAGTAAATGGATAAACCGCAATAACCGCATCTGCATTACTGTTTCGCAAAATGCTAACGTCGGTTGAAAAAATAATTGACTTAATTCTTCTACCAAAAATCTTGATGCCTTTGCACTCATAAATTGCGTCAGGCACGCTTAATCTAAAATCTCTTAAGTATCCTTTAATTTCGTTCATAAATAACATCCTTGTTATATTGTGTTTGCAGTATTTGAAACCTGCAAACTATAAACTTTTTTCATTACTTGTTTTCCAATTTGGCGATTTTCTTCTTTTTGGAAATTACGGTCAGTTGTCATAATTTCTTGTGCAAGCTCTTGAGTTTGCATAAGAATTTTTGTGTCAGTTAAAATATCGGCAATGCGAAGTTTTGGAAGTCCATGTTGGCGAGTGCCGAAGAAGTCACCCGGGCCACGAAGTTTCAAGTCTTCATCAGCAATTTTAAAACCGTCAGTAGTTTCGCACATAATTTTCATACGAGCAACGGCATCATCATTTTTTGCATCAGTTACAAGAATACACGAAGATTTTGCGCTACCACGACCAACACGACCGCGCAACTGATGAAGTTGTGAAAGTCCAAAACGCTCGGCATTTTCTATAACCATAATTACCGCATTTGGCACATCAACGCCCACTTCAATTACAACGGTAGAAATTAAAAGTTGTGTTTCGCCCTTTTTGAATTTAAGCATTACTTCATCTTTCTTTTTCGGTGTCATTTTACCGTGAAGCAAATCAAGTTTATAATCTTTAAATGGCAACTGTGCTTTTTTAAAATATTCTTCCGCTGAAAGTACCCCTTGCATCATTTCGCTTTCTTCAACAAGTGGGCAAACAATATATGCTTGATAACCTGCATCAAGATGCTTTCTTATATAATCAAACATACTTCCACGCTTACCGGAATTAACTGTATATGTATCAATTTTTTGTCTACCCGGTGGCAATTCATCAAGAATTGAAACATTCAAATCGCCAAACAAAATAAGACCTAATGTTCTTGGAATTGGTGTTGCGGACATAACATAAACATGAGGATTTTCACCTTTTGCACAAAGTCCTGTACGCTGTTTTACACCAAAACGATGTTGCTCATCAGTTATAACAAGCCCTAATTTTTTAAATATAACATCATCTTGAATAAGAGCATGAGTGCCAATAATTAAATCTATTTCACCATTTTCAAGACGTGCTTTTATTTCTTTTTTCTCTTTCGCTTTTGTGCTACCTGTTAATAACTCGCAACGAATATTACTACCTTTGAACATTTTTTCAAAAGTTTCAAAATGTTGTGTAGCCAATACTTCAGTAGGCGCCATAAGCGCGGACTGCATACCATTTTTTGATGCAGTATAAATAATTGATGCAGCAACTGCGGTTTTACCACTACCAACATCACCTTGTAAAAGGCGGTTCATTTGTTTGCCACTTTGCATATCAGCAACCGCTTCTTGCACTGCTCTTTTTTGAGCATTTGTTGGGGCAAATGGTAAAAAGCTGAAAAACTCGTTAGTATAATCTTTTTGAATTTTGTTTGATGTTATTACTGTTGAATTATCATTTTTCAAAGTCAATAAACTTAACTGTAAAATAAACAACTCATCAAAAATTAATCTATCTCGAGCTTTTTGCAAATCAGTGTCATTTCTTGGAAAATGAATATCACGTATTGCTTTATCCAGCGTTGTAAGATTATATTTATCAAGTATGTACTGTGGCAGGTAATCAGGGATTGCATCAATATTTTTCAGTGCGTTTTGCACAGCTGACTGTACAATTTTTGATGTAATCATTTTATTCTGCGGGTAAATTGGTCTTATTTCTACGCTTTTTTCGGATTTTACAAACAATGGTGTAACCATTTCACGAGCCGCAAATTTACCAAGTGTAATCTTGCCGTAGAAAAGATACTGCTCACCACTTTTAAGCATTTTTTCAATATATTTATTGTTAAAAAATGTAATTGCAATAACGTCATCACCATCAGTCACAGTTGCTTTTGCTATAAGCATTCCGCCACGAACACGCTCGTTTTTAACCGGAAACATAACTGTTCCTTTAATGCACACGTTTTCCCCAATTACACATTGAGAGATTGGTAAAATCTTACTCCAATCTTCATAAGCGCGGGGATAAAAACGAAGAAGTTCCCCGACAGTTGACACCCCAAGACTGCGAAAACCCTGTGCACGAGCTTCGCCAACACCCTTGATATACTTAATATCGTCGGAAAACTTCATAATTTTCACCTTATTATAAATTATTATACAGGTCGAATGGATTAGTTGATAAACTTACATTTATATCTGTAGAGGTTACCACATACCCACTTCTAAACAAAATTGGAACAAATGGATATTCTTCGGCAAATGTTTCAAAATAATCTTCTGGAACAATTTTTCCTGCTCTAAAATTAAAATAGTCAACAGCTGCGCTACTAGATTGGTCTATACCATTACTAAGTGTTCCACGGAAAAGCTGTGATAAATCCATTGAACCATCTAACTTTATTTCACCCAAATACATATCATAATTACCAGCAAGAATTCGCTGGTTGTAGTCCTCAAAAGTTAATGGTAACACTTGAATAGCAAAGCCGATTGCATTAAGAGTATCGGCAATATTATACGCCGCCGCCAATCTATATTTGTTGTCACTATTAACAATTAACTTGAATGACAATGAATATGCACCATTAGTTTTTGATTTGCCTGAATATCTTATAAAGCCACATCTATCAAGAATTTCAGTTGCAAGCTTTGCATTACCAGTTAGCTCAATAGTTGAAACACTCTTTGCATATTCCGCATTTGGATTTATCGGCAATTTTACTGCTTTGCCATGCCCTTGATATGATGAAACAACAATGTCTTCACAGTTTATTCCTGCTGCAATTGCGCTGCGGACATATTTGTTAAGTGCACCATTATTACTGTTGAGTCCAAGATACACCATATTGTTAAGCATAACTTCTTCGGTTTTGCCTACGATTCCTGTATATTCACAATTTGACAAGTCATTGAAGAAAACATCGGTTGTTCCAATTTTAAAAGCATTCTCAGCACTTTTATTTGTACTAATACCGCTAAGAGAAATTGTTGGTTTGTTAAAAGCACTATACAGCTTTCCTTTTGAATAATAATATTCACCGCAACCTTTTGGTATAGCGTTTTGTGTATCGGCGGTTCCCTGTTTAACTATTGGGAAACAGAGTTTTGCACCCACATAAGCATCTTCAAAATCAAGAGTAAAATTAACTGAAAATTGTGAATTTACAGTCGCCTCTAAAACGCCAATTAAATCACCGGACCAAGCGTAAGACTCTTTTGCAAGATTAAAAGAATAGACCACATCATAAGCGTTAATTGGTTGTGAATCACGACAAGCTGCGTCACTACGAAGCTGTACTGTTGCGGTTGTACCATTTACAACAATGCTTTGAGCAATTTGTGGAACACGGTTGAAATTTTCATTAACTGAAAAAAGTGACTGATAAAGCATTTTGCAAATATAAATATTCTCATTACTTTTTACAAAAAACGGATTTAATCCATCCGCCTCATTATATGGCAAAGAAAGTACACCGTCACCTTTTAACGCGTCTTCCGCAAGAGCATCTGCCCCTTGTGGAGTTGTTTCGGTTGTAGTTTCGACTCCAGCCCCTTTTTCACACGATGAAAAGAGCAGGGTAACACACAAAATCAATGCTATTATTTTTAATGCACTTTTCATTGTGTCACCTCACTGTTACCGCTGTTGCTTCAACTGTTTTTCCTGTATCACGGTCAATTGTGAACACACAACCTTGCATAAAGCAAGGCGTTTCAGCAGTTTCAAACATTGGAGCAAATCCTTTTCTAAATTTTTGAATAATAATTTCTTTTTTTACACCTAACACAGATTCCTCGGGGCCGGTCATACCTAAATCAGTAATATATCCTGTACCCTTTGGCATAATTTGTGCATCAGCGGTTTGAATATGTGTATGAGTGCCAAAAATCGCACTGACTTTTCCATCAAAATAGTAGCCGAATGCCTTTTTCTCGGCAGTTGCTTCCGCATGGAAGTCAACAAGAATAATTTTAGTTTCTTGTTTAAGTTCATCAACAATTTTTTCAGCAGTTTCAAACGGGTCCAAGTGACCTTCAAGCCATACACGACCTAAAAGATTTATAACACCCACTTTGAAAGCGCCTTTGTCAATAATTCCATACCCTTTGCCCCAAACTCCATCACCATAGTTGGCAGGACGAATTATCGTATCATTATGGTCAAGGTATTCATAAATTTCGCGACGTTTAAAAGAATGATTTCCGCCAGTAATAAAATCTGCACCACTTGTAAAAATACTGTTGCAGGAATTTGGCAACATTCCGTTACCTACAGCGGAATTTTCACCATTTACAATACAAACGTCTATATTGTTTTCTTTTTTAAAAGTTGCAAGCTTCGTTCTTAAAAACTCGCATCCGTTTGCGCCCACAACATCGCCGACACAAAGAATTTTAATATTGCGTGACATATGCACACCGTTTCTATATATAAATTTTTTATAGATTATTTTGCCCCGAAGCCGAAAGACAACGGGGCAGTTTTAATTTTATCACTTTGCAAAGTCAATTACGCGATTTTCGCGAACAATATTAACTTTGATTTGACCTGGATATTCAAGCTCGTCTTCAATTTTCTTTGCGATATCACGAGCAACAATAACCATCTTTTCATCAGAAACCTGGTCAGGATTAACCATAATTCTAATTTCGCGACCTGCTTGAATTGCAAATGATTTTTCAACACCTTCAAATGAAGTTGCAATTTCTTCAAGCTTTTCAAGACGCTTAATATAGTTTTGAACATTTTCACGACGAGCACCTGGACGAGCCGCTGAAATAGCGTCAGCCGCTTGAACAAGCACTGCAACGATTGTTTTTGCCTCAATTTCACCATGGTGAGCCGCAATAGCGTGAACAACCTTGTCATTCTCTTTATATTTCTTAGCAGCTTCAACACCAAGTTCAATATGTGTGCCTTCAAATTCACGGTCAAGTGCTTTACCAATATCATGAAGAAGACCTGCACGTTTTGCTTGTTTTACGTCAGCACCAAGCTCTTGAGCCATAAGGCCTGCAATATAAGAAACTTCAAGTGAGTGATTAAGCACATTTTGACCAAAACTTGTACGGTATTTAAGTTTACCAAGAAGTTTAACAAGTTCAGGATGAACACCATTAACGCCAGCATCAATAACCGCACGTTCACCTGTTTGTTTAATTGTTTGTTCAACCTCACGCTTTGATTTTTCAAACATTTCTTCAATACGAGCAGGATGAATTCTACCATCTTGAATAAGTTTTTCAAGTGTAAGACGGGCAACCTCACGACGAACAGGGTCAAAACTTGAAACAGTAATTGCTTCAGGAGTGTCATCAATAATAAGGTCAACACCTGTAATTGTTTCAAGAGTACGAATGTTACGACCTTCACGACCGATAATTCTACCCTTCATTTCATCATTTGGAAGTGCAACAACTGAAACTGTTGCTTCAGCAGCATGGTCAGCTGCACAACGTTGAATTGCACCTGAAATAATGTCGCGAGCAAGATTGTCACTTTCATCACGAGTTCTTTGTTCAAAATCCATGATTTTGAGTGCTTTTTCGTGAGTGAGTTGTTCATCAAGTTCTTGCATAAGAAGTGCTTTTGCTTGCTCTTTTGAGTAGCCACTAACTTTTTCAAGCATTTCAAGTTGGCTACGCTTGAGCATTTCAACCTCTTCCATTTTAGCATCTGCTGCTTTAAGTTTTTCGGCTAAAATTTCTTCTTTCTTTTCAAGGTTTTCAGTTTTCTTGTCAAGATTTTCTTCTTTTTGATTAATTCTGTTTTCTTGTCTTTGTACCTCTGCGCGTCTTTCACGAAGTTCTTTGTCAACTTCACTTCTTAACTTGTGTATTTCGTCTTTCGCCTCAAGAATAGCTTCTTTTTTCTTACTTTCAGCAGTTTGTACTGCCTGATTAACAATTCTTAATGCTTCTTCATTAGCGGAGCCGATTTTGGCCTCAGCAACCTTTTTACGATAAAGATTACCAACTACGAAGCCAAGCACCCCGAATACAACAGCAGAGACAACGGCAAGAATAATGGTAATAGGTTCCATTATGTCGTTCCCTCCTTAAATAATATTTAATTTCAAAAGATATATCAAAAATATGTAATGAAATTAAGGTGAATGAGTATAGAAATACTATTTTCCCATACTATCTTTTATATTTTACACAAAAACAGGCACAATGTCAAGATTAGATTCGGCATAAATGCAAAAAGCAGCCCACAAGGACTGCTTTTGATTGTTTATTAATTATGCATAAGGGTTGGTAGGAACGGAAGATGTGCTATTAGATAAAATTGCAAGATTTACTTTAGCTTTATCAGCATCATCAATTGAATCATTTGCATCTAAATCGCTTGCAAATATTTGTGCATCGTTCAAATTGCCTGTTGAATTGCTAAGAATTGCAAGGTTGAGAAGAGCTTTGTCAGCATCATTAATATTGCTATCACCATTCACATCGCCAAAAATGATAACTGTATATGTGTCAATCACTGCGCCACTTGCATTTTTAATTTTTACTTTTGCACCTGTACCATTTGTTTTGCCTGCTGCATTAGTAACAAGTTCATATGAACCATTATCTACGGTAATATAGTCATTAACACTTGTGCCTGGTGTAATACCATAGATATATTTGTTTGTGTTGTCAAACGCGGTGTCTTTACCACTTTTTGCAACAAGAGTTGGGCTGCCACCAACAATATTCACCGACGCTGATGCGCTTTCAAGATTTACCCCCTCGACATTTTCGGGGATTGAGGTAATTTGGTTACCGCTTGTTGTTGCACCAAAATAGAGTGTACCATCAACATTCGTTTCAGTTTTAGCTGAACCTGAAGCACACTTGATAATTGCACTACCAGAAACACTGGTTTTTGCAGTGATTGTAAATGTTAAAACTGTAGCATTTTCAAGAGTTGAAACTGTAGCATTAGCCCCACCGATATATGTTGCAAGAACAAAACCATATTTTGAACTGCTAAGACCTGTATTTGCAAAAACTTTGTCTAAATTTTCAGCTTGAGAGTCAGTTGTGGTGTCATGCACAGCGTAACTTGTAAGCGGTGCAGTTGGATTGCTTACATCAACAAGCGTTTTATCAAAGAAAACAGGGATTGACATTACTGCAACAGGGTAATTTGCGGAAACTTTTACAGTAACGGTTGCAGTTTCACCTGCTGAAAGTTCAGTCTTGTTTATTGAAATGTCAATTGATGTTGTTTTTGTGTTAGCAACTGTAGAAACAACAAAAATTGATGCAACAAGAACTACCGCCACAACTATAGCTATTATTTTTTTCTTGTTTTTCATCATACCATCCCTTAGTTGCACTTTTTTTTATTTTATCATTTATAAAAGCTCTTTGTCAATATATAATTGACCATTGAAAACATTTGCTATTAAACAAAAACCCCAAGGGGGTTAACCCTTGGGGAATTTTTATTTTTATTCAATCGGTTAAAGAGATTAACCCCACCAACCGTCGCCAGCACCGTTATCTGTGTCAGCGTCAGCACCACCGAATGAAAGAGTAATTACATCTTCGATTTCGTACACTGTTACGTCGAAATCTGGTGTTAAATATTCACGCATTTGTATACGCTCCTTTCAATTATTTGTATGATTTAATGGTTTATATTCGAGTGTTCCTAAAACTTAAGCTGTAGGAATTTTTGATGACCATGTGTCATACAAATCACTGAAGTCAGTACTTGTTACTGTATCGCAGTAGTATGTTGCGCCATCTACTGTGATGTAAGCAAGTGCGTTAACACCGTCGTTGTAATCAGAATTTGCAAGGAAGCAAGTCCATACATATGCATCACCTGTGTTTTGTACGTATGAAACTGACTTCTTGTAGTAACCTGTAGCTGAGCCGCCTGTTGCAACTGACTTAGCTGTATTAGCATCAAAGCTAGCAACTACGCTCTGAGCTGCGAATACAAAACCGATGTCAAGCTTACCAGCGTCTGCCAATGCTTTAGCGTTAGCTTCTGAACCAACAAGAGCAAGGAAGTCAGCTGCTGGGATTGTTGCACGAGTTCTGATGTCAAATGATGCTTTTGCATCACCTGCTGCAGCACTTGTGTATCTGATTTGAGATGTTAATGCTTTAATTGGAGATGGTTTTGTGAATGTATATGCTTGAACAGATACATCTGGGTAACCAACTGTTGAAGATGCGTCATAATAGAACTTTGTGTTGTCTGTTTCAGTAACGAAAACTGCATCTTCACCGTCTGGATGTTGACCGAAGAAAGCGCCTTCGATATCATCTGTTTGAGCTTTGAAGAGGAATGTAAGGAAAGGTGTTGGTTCACCATAACCTTGAACATTACAATAGCCGTTTGCTGATTCATATTGTAATACAAATACGCCGTATTTTTCTGGGTCTGCATCTACCCACCATGCTGTACTTGCATCTTTATCTTGGTCTAACAAAGCTTTGATAACTGTTGTGAATGCAGTGCCACCAAGACCTGATACACCACCACGTGTTACAACAGTTCTATCTGCTGCTAATGCATTTTCCTTCTTATATTTTGTTGTGTCAGCAAGGTCACTTCCTGTTGGGATTACGTAAGCAACGCCGTTGCAATCTGCACTGTGGTCAACTGTGTATTCCCAGTCTAAGATTGACATGTCTGTACCATCAACTGGAAGGAATTTATCGCGTTCATAGTAAATTGGCATTGTGAAGTTAGTAATTGGGTTAGTAGAATCAATATACATTGTTAATGCATAAATGTCTTCTGCTGCTACATCATTTGTGTCAACGCCTTCGTACTTTTCAAGACTAAAAGTAACATTGATAGTACCATCTGCTGCACTTGATGGAATAACCATTACTGAAAGAGCCAATACGAGAACTAATGCAATACTAATGATTTTTGAAACTTTATTCATTGCTAGTCTCAAACTCCTTTACATGAATTTAGAATTATAATTTTCTACTGTCAGTTAACAACTGTGTTGCCACAATTGTTAACTGACTTTAATTTTGTTTATAGACTAATTAAGCGTATGGATTAACTGGAAGTGAATCTGTGCTATTAGCCAAGATTGCAAGGTTAACTTTACCCTTGTCAGCGTCGTTAACTGCTGCGTTAGCGTCAAGGTCAGCAGCCATAACTTGAACATCTTGTAAGTTATCTGTTGAGTTAGCAAGGATTGCAAGGTTCATTGTACCCTTGTCAGCGTCGTTAACATTGCTGTCACCGTTAAGGTCACCGAAGATAACGAGTGTGTAAACAGCTACTACGTTGTCGTTCTTGTCTTTAACTGTAGCAACTGCACCTGTACCGTCAACTGTACCAGAAGCACTAAGTGTACTTGCTGTCCATTCAACTGAACCTGCATTATCATCAACAAGTGCGAAGTATTCTTCAGCTGTTGTACCTGCCTTAACACCATAAATGTAACCTGTTGTTACGCCGTCAACTTCAGTTGTTTCACCGAACGCACCTGTCATACCATCAACTGCACCGAGTTCTGGAAGAACTTCTTCAGTTGCGAAGTATGCAAGGCATGCTTCAAGGTTTTCGTTACAAGCGTCAATTCTGTCAGTGTTAGTTGACTTGTTAGGACGGTCATTGTCAATGTACTCATAAGCTGAGTTGTCATAGAGGTTCCATGTGTTACCATCTTCGCCTTCGTAGTAGTAACCAAGACCGAAGAGAAGGTGACCAAGAGCTTCATCCTTAGTAATACCAGCTTCAACAGCAGCGTCTGAAAGTTCAATTTCGTCATAGTTCATAGCGAAGATTGCTTCAGCTTTTGCTGCAAGAGCGATAAGGTCTGCTGTAGCACCAGCTTCAATAGCTGATTCTGATTTAAGGAGAAGGTTCTTCATAGCAACCATGAGAGAGTATTTAGCTGCAAATACTTCTGATGGAAGGTCTGAAGCTGTAACTGCTTTAGCGTCAGCAAGTTTTTCAGCATAATTTGCCCATGAATCTGCTGTATAAAGAGCTTCATCAGCTGCTGGGTAGTTAGCTTCAGCGTAAGCGATTTCTTTGTTAATGAATGTAAGGTCTGCTGCTACTGCATTTGCAGGAAGGAATGTCTTGTAGTATGCAAGACGAGCTGCGAAGTCAGCAAGGTAGAGGAATGAGTTAACAGGAGCTTGGAAGTTCTCGTTAGCTTCTCTAGATGCTTCAACTGCAAGTGCGTCATTTTCGCTTCTTGTTGCTGTAATAGCAGTCTTCTTATTTGCATTTGTTTCAGCAGCAATTACTTTATTAAGTTCTGCTTCACGGATGCCACTACCAAGGATGTAGTATGTATCCATAAGTT
>JAZKXL010000081.1:0-10554 GCA_045611635.1 Candidatus Fimenecus sp.
ATAAATCCGCTATGACCATTTCGCATAATTGAGTCACGGAAAAGATTTGTGCAAAGAATGTAGTCGGGCACAAATTTTGTATAGATAAACTGTGACGAACGCTCATCAACCTCTAAAACAGCAACATCCGACTTAACTTTACCGCCTAAATTACAGTCACCCGCAAGTGCAGTTACAAGACCTGGCGCCATATTTGAACCCTTTGAGTTGTTCACTACAGTTTTTCCACTGTTACGAATTATGTGAGTAAGTAAATTTGATGTACCCGTTTTACCATTTGTACCAGTTACACATACAGTTGTTTCAGGCATAGTGAAACGAGCAAGTGCATCAGGACAAATTTTAAGCATAATTTCGCCTGGAAGATTTGTGCCTCTTTTAAATATTTTGTCAAGCAAAAGAATTGACACCTTGCCCACAATTAAAGCAATTAAAAATCTTAATTTTCCCATTATTCTTCATCCTCAACCATTCTAACTAGCTTTGATAAGTAGTAGGCATTCTTTTGCGAGTTATTTACAATTTCCGCAACGCCTTTTACTATAAGTGACAATGCAAACCCAAGTCCGCAAATAGCTAATCCACCAATAATACCAACAATTATTTTGCCCACAAGATACATATAAATCAAAAAGGCAATCCCCCCCGCAACACTTGATGCAAGCACTACAAGCGACGCCAAAAATACAGTATTGGCAGCGGGAGATGAAGGCATTTCTTTAACATTAATGTGAGACAATGGTTCATCTTCTATTATATTTTCTTTTATGTGAGAAGTATCTTCTTCCTTTTCGTTTTCAGCTTCATACTCTTTTTGTGCCTGAGCCATTTCATAAATAGGATTATACTTCTTACAGGTTATGCAGTTTTCACTGTCTTCCCAACATTCTTTATGATAGATTTCCCAACAAAACGGACATTCAACCGCATTTTGTTCCTCTACCACCTTATTACATTTTGCACATTTAAGGTCTGCCATATTATCTCACCTTTCTATAGAATAATTATAGAATTTATAGGGGTTAAAGTCAATAAAAAAGTGCAAAATACAAAAGCAACAACAATACCCTTCATTGCGCTCATGGTAACAAATTTCTATAATCACAACGCAGCTCCGAAAATCCTTATTATTTATTATTCATTCTTCATCATTCATTACATAAAAAAGGCGAGGTTTTAGCCCCGCCCTGTTTTAAGTTATTTAGTTTTAAGTTGTTTTACAATTTGATTTCCGTAAACAGCAGCACCCGTTACAAGTACGCCTTGCACAACACTGTGTGCACTTACGCCTAAAATTGCCACTGTACCTGTCACTCCGAAAAACAAAAGGATTAACGGTATGTATTTGTCGGAAATTTTTTCAGTACTCTTAATAATCATACCAATAACATTAAGCACTGGAATTAACACAAGTGCATTTTCTACAATATATTCTAACATAGACCCTCCTTAGAAAAGATTACTTATAACTAAACCGCTAATTGCACTTATTATGGCGATTACAACTTTATCCCACAACCAGCCCGGACGCTTTTTAAGAGCTTCTATACTTTCTTTTAACTCCCCTAAAGTAAGAAGCATACTGTCAAGTTTTGTTACACTTTGAACTTGGGCAAGCGTTACATCATTAAGCTTTTTGTAAAGTATTTTTACGTCCTCTTCAAGTTTTGCGAGTCTATGATTTAACACATCATTTTCATACATATCGTCACCTCATATCATCACGATGGACAAACCCAGTTACATATTTACTAATTGGCTTGCGCTCTACATTTGAAAGAGAGTTTGTCACCCTGTATCTTGCCTCAAAATAAATGCCATCGTAAATATAGTAAGTGCCGCTTATGTGATTTGATACCACTTGACTGGTTGCCGAAGAATAAAGTTTTGCATTTTTAAGCACCACTTTTTGTCCCGCAACAAACCCACGTTTTGGCGGTTTTGCTTCGATTTGCGCACCATATCCGTTAAGTCCATTGTATTTCATAATTGCAGGATAATTCTTGTAAGACTCATTTAAGTCCACATTTGTTTCAATACCTGGCACCTTGCCCTTTGATGTTTTTTGCCATATGCCATAAGTTTTTTGAAATGTTGGTTTTTCAGTCCATTGAGCAAGCCAAATATCATATTTTTTAAAGATTTCATCAGTAAAATAATTGTCAAACCAATGCTTGTTGGCGTAAATGCAAACATAATAGCCATTGCTTTCCATTCTTTCGCAAAACGCTTTTGCAAGTTGTGAAACCTTTTCTTTGCCTAGGGCGGAAACGCGATTTTCTTCCATATCGTATGCAACAGGATATTCAAGTTTTTTGCCTTTTAAAACTGAAAGACAAAGGTCTGCCTCTTTTTTTGCTTCCTCAATGGTTGTTGCATAAGAATAATGATAAACGCCCACAGGGATTCCAACTCTTTTTGCTCCTGCATAGTTTTTTTCAAAATATTTATCTTTTTGTCCTTTGCCCCAACCGAAACTTGAGCGCATCATAACAAACTGAATACCTGCATTAGCAACATGACTCCAGTTAATTTCACCCTGCCACTTTGAAACGTCTATACCTTGATATTTTGCCATTTGCGCCACCTCCTTAACCTACAATACTTCTAAGCCCTGCTACAACACGTCTTGCCATAATTTTTGCACCTTCTGAATTAGGGTGAACACCACCGGTTGTTTCTTGAAAATACAAATCTCTTTGTGTATCAACAAAAGGCATTAAGCCACTTTCACTGTACATATCAATTACTGGAATGCTATAAAAATCGCAAACCTCTTTAATTATTTCGCAATACTCCTTAAGTGTTTTTCCGTTTTTTGTATATTCATTTGGTGAACTATGTGATTCTAGCACTCGTCTTTTAATTGGTGTAGCAAAAATAATAGGTTTGCCTGCATATTTATTCAGCAACCCTTGACATAACAAGTGTAAAGCACCATAAAAAGTCGTTGTAACTCTATCTTCCATTGTACCAACTGGGGTATATTGATAAGCCCAGTCATTAGTGCCTATTGCAATATAAACAAGGTCAACTGTATTTGCTACATCATTTGACACTTCAGTATCATATCTTAAAATCAAAGGGTCTCTTGTTTCGTTATCAGGATTACTTGCAAGCGTAGAGCCACCAATAGCGTGATTTATAATTTTTGCATTAAGTTCCTTACAAACAATATACGGATATGCAAGTGTTGCAGGTGTTAATCCGGAGCCGATAGTTATACTGTCACCATTAAAAAGAATTGTTTTATTGTCAAACCAGTTTCGTTGTGCGGCAGTAGGCAAGTTTTTTTCTTGCACCATTTCAACATATGATGAATATTCAGTTGGCACACTACCCTTTTCAAACTGAGTTGTATCCATAATCTCTTGCTTACTTGAAAAGCGAAGTTTTGTTGCTCCTGTTGGAATTTCAAAAGCAATTTTTCTACCTTGACTAAAAGCATCAACAATTAAAATATTGTCATCATCTACGATTTGAACACGATAGCTATCATTACTTGAATAATCATTACCAAATACATAATTTTCATTTTCTTCAACCTTTATCCATTCACTCATTGCATGAAATTCAGTAGCTACTGACACTGCTTCTACACCCATTTTTTGAGTTGCAGTATTCGAACAAGCAACATTATCTTTTCTCTTTGAATTATTGTATAAGTTTTTACCTGGCTTAAGAAAACTATTAAACTTTTCTGTGATTACTTTATTTTTTACGGTGTTTCCACTATTTACGTCAAGTTCATCCTCCGCAATAGGAATATCAAACTTATCAACAGGAATGTATTCAAGTTTTATTTTTTCCATATATGGCTCATAGTTGGTTGGTTCTTCGCCAATTTCAAGTTGTAGTTCACCTCTACTCAAACCATCGTGAATACGAACATATTTAGGGCTGTCAATAGTAAAACAATTATTATTTGCTCCTGCCTGTGTTTGTTCAAATACCTTGTTTAAGTTATAAATGCAAACTCTAAAATTCACATAAGATTTTCTATTGTTTGAATACACATAACTTCCTGGCTCAAGGTAAATATATTCTGTTCTTTTAAACTCTACATTTTCAATTTCTTCACCCGTTGTGGAGCTCAAAGCGCCTACTTCAGTTTCGTTTTCGTTAAGCAAGTTTTTACCTATTTTAATCAAACTGTTGTAGCCACTACCAGTATTGCCTTTATCACCCTTGTCACCTTTATCGCCTTTATCGCCCTTGTCACCCTTAAACGTGCCAAGTCGAATTGCCTCAAGTAGAGCATTTACTGAAAAATCATTAACCTTTGCAAGTGAGTTATCGGTGTCAGGGGAATAATCAAACTGCAAGTAAAATTTATGTGGTTTGATTACCTGAATAGTTTCGCCGTCTTCATCAATTAATATGATGTTAAAGTAACATTCAACACCCTTTAAAGAACTCATTGTCACCGGTACATTATATGTTACTGTGTTGTTTTCGGCATCAAGCTCAAGATATTCAGTTCTCACCTTTGTACCAAGAATTGAACGATATTCAAGATAATATTTATAGTCACCAATATATTTAGTAGCAATATTAAATACGAGGGTTGTAGCGTTGTGTTCCCACATTACGCCTGCATTTTCGTTTTGCTCTACACTTTGAGTTTCGGGTGATATATCAATAGAAATAATTTTTCTTTCCATTAATTTTCTCCTTTATATTTATAATAATTTCTTAATTGTGATGCAGTTTCAAGCAGTTCTTTTTTTATTTCATAAAACTTATATAAATTAGTTTGAAGCTCTTTAACTGCATCTAAATCCCCCAGTTGTTTTGCTTTTTCAATTTCCACCTTGCATTTGTCAATGAAAAACTGTTGCAATTCGGCATGCTTTTCATATTCATCACCTAGTTCTTTAATTGACATTGTTTCTTTTTTCAAACTGTTTCTCCTTAATAAAATCCATTAACTCGTTTGCTGACTGAGGTAGATTACTAGCATCATAAATCAAAACATATTTAAGTGATGCCTCAATTTTGTCTTTAACATGAGCTATTTGCCTATAAACCATTGAACGATTAACATTGTTTTTTCGTGAAATCTCCCCTAACGAATAGCCATTGTTCCAATAATCTATTGCCAATTTTCTTTCTTCTTCAGTCAATTCATTTTGAATAACCTTTTGTACAATATCAAGAAGTCGTTTTCTCTTGTTATACACAAGAAAACTGACTCCGTCACGGATTGAATCTTTATCAATTATTTCAAGATTTTCAGTTAAATAAAAATATTCATCCCTTGACATTTCTCGTATTCTTATATCTTGCAATTAAAACTCCCCTTTCAAAGAAAAAAATAAAAACCACCGTTAAGATTTATAACGTGGTTTTCACCGAACATTTGTTCGCCTTGCAATTATTATTGTAGCAGTGTTTTTTTAGATTGTCAAGTGTTTTGTAAATTTGAGTTTGTCTAACAACCTCCCTTGTTAAAGGGGCGCTTTTTTACATTTCATTTTCATTTTATTACATCCCGACAAAATCAATTTTTTATCTTTTATAAAAAATAAAAAACGGAAGCCCAAGTGGACTTCCGTCTAAATATCAATTATGAAATTATGTAAAAGACTTATTCAGCGTCGTCGCTCTTTTTTCTTGTAAGAACAAGTGCTGCACCTGCTACAAGTGCTACTGCTGCAACTGAAATAACTGCTGTGTCACCAGTGTCAGGAATTAAGTCGTCATCTTCACTACCACTTTCGTCACCGAATGTGTCATCCCATGCGTCATCACCTTCAACACTGCCGTCACCTGCGTCACCGCTATCGCCACTGCCGCTGCCGAAAATCATATCACCAATTGAGCCGAGAATGCCAAGGATTGTGTTAAGGAAGTCTGAATCATCTGATTCACTTTCTTCATCATCAGGAAGTGTTACATCAGGAAGTGTTTCATCAGGAAGTGTAACTTCAGGAATAACAATGCCCATATCAGCAAGGCCTTTTTCGATTTGTACAAAAGCTTCAGCAAGTTTAGTTGCGTCTTCTGAATTTGCAGCAAATGCTTCTAAAACTACTGGAAGGTCATCTACTGTGTATAATCCTTGACCGTCACCTGTGTCTAAGTCACCAAGCATTTCAGTAACTACAGCTGCTGGGTCAGAACCTTCAGCATTAAGAAGTTCTGCATAATATGCACCAAGTTCAGCTGGGTCAGTTGGCTTTGTTGCCTCTACTACTGTTGTTGATTCATCGTCAGTTGTCGCAAAAGTTGGGAATGCAAAAGCAAAAACCATAACTAATGCAAGAACGATTGAAAGAGTCTTTTTCATAATTAATCTAATCCTTTCGAGAGAAGTTTCGGGTATTACACCTCTATTCTTGTTCATTATAACCAAACATTTAAAAAAAGTCAACAATTTTCTTTCAAAAAACTTGAATATTTTCACGTTAATTTTATGAAACTAATAACGAAAAAATATCTATAGGAGGTGCAATTATGTTTTTTAAAAGAAATAATGAGAAAAAGGTAGAAAAAGCAAGGCAAAAAATTGATAAACTAAGTGAAGAAATTGCGGAAATTTGGAGTGCTCAAGATGAAATCGGACAATTTGACACAAATGGAAGCTATACGGGAAATCCTGACGGATTTGATGTTCCCGTGCAAGATGCGGACGACTTATGAAATATACTGTATTAATATTGTATGAAAAAATTCAAAAAAACTCTTGATTTTGTTCTTTATATATGGTATTATTCTTTTCGGTAAGAATATTCGTGTTTTAAGAGAGTGGGGCGACCCGCTCTCTTGAATTTATATGGATGTTTTTCAAAAACAATGACAATTTAATATTTACAGGAGGTTTTTATGAAAAAAAACACAGCTTCCGTAGTTTGGGACATTGCCAAACCTATTGCCGACGAATTAGGTCTTATTCTTTGGGACGTTAAATTCGTTAAAGAAGGTGCTAGATGGTATCTTCGCATTACTATTGACAAAGAAGGTGGCGTTAACATTGATGACTGTGTTGATATGCACCATGCTATTGACGGTCCATTAGATGATGCTGACCCTATTGAGCAAGCATACAACTTGCAAGTGCAATCACCTGGTATTGAGCGTGAGCTTTGCAGGGACTTTCACTTTGAATGTTATTTAGGTGAAAAAATTCAGGTGCGCCTCATTAAAGCGTTTGAAGGCAAACGAGAATACAAGGGTATTCTTATTGACTACGACAACGACAGCGTTACAATCGCAATTAATGAAGAAACTGAAATGAACATATTAAAAAAAGAAGCATCTTGGATTAAAGCGGACGATTTTGACGGAATCGGCGACATTGACTAAGATATTGGAGGTATTTGAAAAATGGCTAAGGCAAAAGAAAAGAAGAACAACTTTAAAGAATTTTTTGAAGCAGTTGCTTTAATGGAAAAAGAAAAAGGTATTCAAGCTGATTACCTTTATGACAAAATCAGCGAAGCAATCGTTAAAGCAGTTAGAAAAGACTACAACAACAAAGACGTAGTTGTTTGCGACATTAACCCTGAAGCACAAACAATGCGCGTTTATGTTCGTCTTAACATTGTTGAAGAAATTACTGATTGGGATACTGATATCCTTGTTATTGATGCTCAGGAATATCGTGCAGACGCAAAAGATGGCGAAGTTCTTGAAATTGAACTTGATACAATGAAATTCGGCAGAATTGCAGCACAAACTGCAAAGCATGTTATTCGTCAAGGCATTAAGGATGCTGAGCGTGGTCAAGTTATTCGTGATTTCCAATCAAAAACACAAGACCTTGTTACTGCAAAGGTTAGCCGTATCGACCCAGTTACAGGAAACGTTACACTTGAAATTGGTAAAGGTTCTGCAGTGCTTCCTAAGGGTGAACAGGTACCTGGTGAAATATTTACTGAGGGTGTACTTATTAAAGTTTACATCAGCGAAGTTAAAGATACTGACCGTGGCCCAAGAGTTATGATTTCAAGAACTCACAAAGGTCTTGTAAAACGTCTTTTTGAACAAGAAGTTCCTGAAATTTATGACGGTGTTGTTACAATCCATTCAATCTCTCGTGAAGCAGGCGTTAGAACAAAAATGGCTGTTAGCAGTTCTGATGAAAATGTTGACCCAATCGGCGCATGTATTGGTCAACGCGGTGCTCGTGTAAACAACATTGTTGAGGTTCTCGGCGGTGAGAAAATCGATATTGTTAAATACAGTGAAGACCCTGCGGAATTTGTTGGCGCAGCACTTGCTCCTGCAAATGTACTTAGCGTTGAAATTGTTGATGCGGATGAAAAGAAATGTCAAGCAACTGTTCCTGACCATCAGTTATCACTTGCTATTGGCAACAAGGGCTTGAATGCAAAGCTTGCTGCAAAGCTTACTGGTTGGAAAATTGACATTAAACCTGAAAGCGGTTTCTATGAAGGTTAATTGAAAAACCATTTTTTTGAAAGGAGACATAAAGCGTGAAACAAAAAAAGATACCAATGCGCAAATGCACAGGTTGTGGTGAACAAAAGCCAAAAAAAGAGCTTGTTAGAGTTGTTAAAACTCCTGACGGTGAAATATTACTTGACCTAACCGGCAAGGCATCAGGTAGAGGTGCTTACATTTGCAACAACGCTGAATGTCTTAAAAAAGCCAGAAAGTCAAAACGAATTGACCGAACCTTTGAAGTTACAATTCCTGACGAAATTTATGAACAAATGGAGGCGCAAATCGGTAAAGATGATGAACAATAATCTTAACGGACTTCTTGGTCTTTGCCGTAAAGCAGGTAAGCTTGCTATTGGTCATGACGCGGTGATTACATCAATCAAGCAAAGAAAATCTTTTCTTGCACTCACCTGTTGTGACGCGTCAAACCGTCTAAAAAAAGAAATTGCGGATGAATGTGGTTTCAATGGTCGCAACATAAAATATGTTGACGCACCTTTTACAATGAGCGAGTTAGGATTTGCAATTGGCAAAAAAGCGGGAGTTATTTCAATTGATGAAGAGGGCTTTGCAAACAAGTTACTCAGTATTATAACGGGAGGTTATGAACATGGTGAAAAAATATAAAGTTCACGAACTTGCTAAGGATTTTGACATTCAAAGCAAGTATATTATAGAAACTCTTTCAAAACACTTTGAGGGTGAAAAGAAATCACAAACTGCCCTTGAAGAAAAAGAGCTTGACCTTTTTATTGACATAATTACAAAAGAAAATTCAGTTACAAACTTTGATGAATACTTTGCTACTGTTCCACAAGAAAAGCCAAAGAAAGAAGAAAAGAAAGCTGAAAAGAAAGTAGAAAAGAAGGCGGATAAACCTTCTGACGCTAAAAAAGGTGCTGAAGTTAAGACTGCCGCACCACAACAAAAGGTAGAACAACCTAAGAAGAAAGAGAAAGACCCTAACAAGCCAATGCAAGCTCGTACAAAGGGTGAAATGCGTCACATTGACACACGTGCTAATTCATTTGACGCTGAAAAATACAACGAAAAATACGAAAATATTGCCCCTGCTAACACACACAACAGTGACAATATGGTTAAGAAACAAAAACTTAAACAAAAAAGTCAACAATACCGCAAACAAGGTATGAGAAGTAGCAAGAAAGAGACCGAAACTGAACGTCTTCAAAGAATTGCAGCAGAACGTGCAAAGAAACCACCTGTAATCACTGTTGGTGACGAAATCACAGTTGGTGAATTGGCATCTCGCCTTAAGATGACTGCTGCTGAAGTTATCAAAAAACTTTTTGCACTTGGTATGATGGCTACAGTTAATGAAGTTATTGACTTTGACACAGCTGAAATTGTTGCAACTGAGCTTGGTGCAAAAGTTAACCGTGAAGTTGTTGTTACTATTGAAGAAAGAATTATTGACGACTCAGAAGACGATGAGGAAAATCTTGTAACACGTGACCCTGTTGTAGTTGTTATGGGACACGTTGACCATGGTAAGACATCTCTTCTTGACGCTATTAAGAACACAAACGTTACTGCTACTGAAGCAGGTGGTATTACTCAGCACATTGGTGCTTATAGAGTAAACCTTAATGGTCAGTATATTACATTCCTTGACACACCTGGTCACGCTGCATTTACTTCAATGCGTGCTCGTGGTGCTCAAGCAACTGACGTTGCAATTCTTGTTGTTGCTGCTGACGACGGTATTATGCCACAAACTATTGAGGCAATTAACCACGCTAAAGCGGCTGAGGTTGACATTATTGTTGCTATTAACAAAATGGATAAACCAGGCACAACAGTTGATAAAATTATGCAACAACTTACTGAGCATGGTCTTGTTCCTGAAGAATGGGGCGGCGATGTTATTTGTGTTCCTGTTTCAGCAAAAACACATATGAACATTGATACTCTTCTTGAAAATGTTCTTCTTACAGCTGAAATGAGAGAACTTAAAGCTAACCCTAATAGAGCTGCTAAGGGTATTGTTATTGAAGCACGTCTTGACAAGGGTAAAGGTCCAGTTGCTACACTTCTTGTTCAAAATGGCACACTTCATTCAGGCGACATTGTTGTTGCAGGTACTGCAGTTGGTCGTGTTCGTGTTATGGTTGACGACAA
>JAZKXL010000082.1:0-21697 GCA_045611635.1 Candidatus Fimenecus sp.
CTAATACAAAATAATTCAACCAAACAGAACAAGGTGTTATTATACTTTGTTCTGTTTCTTTAATGTATAAATAATTTTTTGAAAAAAGATAAAAATATTTGTAAAAAGTTGTTGACAAATTGGAAATCCTATATTATAATAATCAAGCCGTCAAAACGGCGGCTACATGGCGGCATAGCTTAGTTGGCTAGAGCGTCCGGTTCATACCCGGAAGGTCACAGGTTCAAGTCCCGTTGCCGCTACCAATATATGGCCCGGTGGTCAAGCGGTTAAGACACCGCCCTTTCACGGCGGTAACACGGGTTCGATTCCCGTCCGGGTCACCAAAAAGAAAAAGTCGTACGAAAGTGCGACTTTTTCTTTTTGCCGGCGGAGGGAGAACCCGAGAGGGTTTTGGCGTTAAGAAAACAGTCCGGTGGACTGTTTTTAGCCAAAAGGCGTGAGGCATTTATGCCGAGCGTGCAGTATGCAAGGCGTAGCCGCAGCAGACGGTCGATTCCCGTCCGGGTCACCATGAAAAAGAGTACGCAAATTGCGTACTCTTTTTTTGTGCGTAATTTTGATGTGGGAATCGAACAAAAATAGCATAATGCAAACATATAACTCGAAAGTGAAAGTTCTCCTAAATGTATTATAAATAACACATAAGAATGGAAAAAACAACAAAAAGTGTTGACAAAATAATTCCTGTGTGTTAAAATTAACACATTCCACAGGAGAGGGGCTAATAAAATGGAGTATAAAGTGTTTGCACATTTAATAAAACTTGAACAAGAGAGTATAAAAACATATGGAATAGTGCTGTTTGTAAATGGTAGTGAGGTGTTGCGAGTAAAGGATGTGTCAACTGACTATAATGCACTTATAAAATTTGTAGATTCGTTAAACAAAAGGCGAATTGACCCATTTTGTTTAGGTGAACATATTGAATTTTTCATAAATGGAAATTAAAAAAGGGGATTGTACCTTCAAAAAAGCATACTTCGGGGTGTAGCGCAGCTGGTAGCGCGCCACATTTGGGATGTGGATGCCGCAGGTTCGACTCCTGTCACTCCGACCACAGCGGAAAAGGTACTCGCAAGAGTACCTTTTTTGTTGTGCATTGAAAATGAGGAGTCGAACCGATAGGTCTGAGCGTTAAGAAAACAATCCGGTGGATTGTTTTTAGTGAAGAGCACAATGCGAATCCCTCATTCGCATTGTGAGTCTATAATTCGACTCCTGTCACTCCGACAAAAATAGCAGTTTCAACTTCGGTTGGGGCTGCTATTTTCTTTGTAATTGTATAGTATGGGTAGAACCTTTTTCTTCCATTTTTAATATTTATTTTAGATACTTATTGTACTTTTTAACAATGCATGATATAATTCCTAAGGTTTAAATTAGATATTCATAGAAAGTGAGTTTAATAATGAAAAAATCTAACGCGTTAGCACTTATCCCTATTGGGGTATTTGTTATTTTTTATTTGTCATTGGGAATCATATTTGAATATGTTATGAAAATTCCTATGGGATTTTACAACGTACCAATTATTGTAGCTTTTCTTGTGGCTTTGCTTGTAGCAACACTTCAAACAAGAGGCATTTCTCTTGATAAAAAGCTTGAGATTATGGGGCAGGGTGTAGGTGATAAAAACATTATAACTATGCTTATAATCTTTATGCTTGCAGGTATTTTTGTAGGTGTTGTTGGCCGAGACTCCGCTGAAAGTGTAGCATATTTTATGCTTTCAATTACTCCACCACGACTTGCAGTTGTTGTACTTTTTGTTATTAGTTGCTTTGTTTCTACCGCTATGGGCACATCAGTTGGTACAATTACACTTATTACTCCTATTGCAGTTGCAATTTCTGAGGGCTCTGGCTTTTCACTTTCTCTTTGTGTGGGCACAGTAGTTGGCGGTGCTATGTTTGGCGATAATCTTTCATTTATTTCTGATACTACTATTGCTGCTTGTAATGGTCAGGGTTGTGAAATGAAAGACAAATTCCGCACAAACCTCGCAGTTGTTGTGCCTGCCGCAATAACAACGCTTATTCTTATTCTTGCATTGTCATTTAATGCTGATGTTACAGAAATTATCAATAAAGATTACAACATGCTTCAAATTCTTCCTTACGTGCTTGTGCTTATAAGTGGAATTATCGGCATAAATGTATTTTTAACTTTACTTATTGGCATTGTTTCAGGCAGTATCATAATACTTGCAACTAATACAGTTGATTTCCCTAATTTGCTTTCAAATATGGGTGCGGGTGCATCAGGTATGTTTGAAACATCAATGGTGGCTATTCTTGTAGCAGCACTTTGTGCACTTATAAAATACAATGGTGGATTTGAGGCACTTCTTAATGGAATTCGTCGTATTTTCAAAGGTAATAAAAGTGGTCAACTTGGTATTGGTCTTTTAGTTGGACTTATGGATATTGCCACTGCAAATAACACAGTTGCTATTGTTATGGCAAATCCAATTGCAAGTGAAATGGCAAAGGATTTTGATATAACACCGCGAAAAACTGCATCAATTCTTGATACATTCTCTTGTATTTTCCAAGGCATACTCCCATACGGTGCACAGATTCTTGTAGCACTTTCAGTTGTAAACACTTTGAATTATGAGTTGACAGCATTCCAAATTATTTCAAATCTATTCTATCCTATGCTTCTTCTTTTAAGTTCTCTTTTATTCATATTTGTTATTCCTGAAAGAAATAAAGGGAAAACAAAATCCTGAACTTAATATAATTCAACTACTGTCACGATAACCGCATGAGTACAACGGTTTTAATACAAAACTGTTGTACTTTTTATTTTATATATGGTATAATTTCTTGGATTGAAAAAACATATTCAGGAGTAATAATGAAACAAAAAATTCAACTTTCAGACCATTTTGGATACAAACGACTTATCCGTTTTACTGTGCCGTCAATTCTTATGATGATTATCACATCAATTTATGGTGTGGTTGACGGTTTCTTCATTTCAAATTTTGTTGGCAAAACACCATTTGCAGCAGTTAATTTTATAATGCCATTTTTAATGGTTGTTGGCGCATTGGGCTTTATGTTTGGTACTGGTGGCAGTGCTCTTATTGCTAAAACCATGGGTGAAGGCGATGAAGAAAAAGCACAAAAAACATTTTCAATGCTTGTTTATGCAACAATTGTCAGTGGTGTTATTATCTCAATTATAAGCATCATATTTTTGCGACCAATTGCATCATTCTTAGGTGCAAAAGGCACAATGCTTAACGACTGTGTAACCTATGGTAGAATTATTCTTATAGCACTTCCTCTTTTAATGGTACAATACGCTTTCGCAAGTCTTGTGGTAACTGCTGAAAAGCCAAAATTGGGACTTATTGTAACAATTATTGCAGGTGTTACAAATATGATTGGTGACGCTCTCTTTATGGTTATTCTCGATTGGGGTGTTGTTGGTGCAGCATTAGCAACTGCTATAGGTCAAATTGTGGGCGGTATTATTCCACTAATATACTTTGCGCGAAAAAATTCAAGCCGATTAAAACTTGGTAAACCTTGTTGGGATGGTAAAGCACTTATTAAAACCTGCACAAACGGTTCATCAGAGCTTCTTAACAATATTTCAATGTCAATTGTTGGTATGCTTTACAACGCACAGTTGTTGAAATATGCAGGCGAAAATGGTGTTGCGGCTTATGGCACAATTATGTATGTAAACTTCATTTTTATTGCTGTTTTCATTGGCTATTCAACAGGTGTTGCCCCGGTAATCAGTTATCATTTCGGTGCTAAGAACCATGATGAACTTAAAGGACTTCTCAAACGTAGTGCTGTGATTACACTCTCATCATCCGCAATTATGTTTATTGTTGCAAAGTTTATGGCTACACCACTTGCAAAAATCTATGTTGGATATGATGCAGCGCTTCTCGAAATGACTGTTCATGCATTTGAAATCTATGCATTTTCTTTCCTTTTTGCAGGTATTGCCATATTCGGTTCAGCATTTTTTACTGCTCTTAATGACGGACTCACATCAGCACTTATTGCATTTTTAAGAACACTCGTTTTCCAAATTGCTGCAGTCATGCTTATGCCACTTATTTGGGGACTTGACGGAATTTGGATGTCAGTTAACTTTGCCGAATTTATGGCAGTTGTTGTAACAGTGATTTTCCTTATGGCAAAACGCAAAAAATATAAATATTGGTAAAATAACCACATAGGCAACAGTATTTTCCCTGTCGCTTTTTGTTTTATTTGGGTGGTATAATTGTTTTAACAAATTATAGTTTATCAACAAGAGTTTGTTTCATGGAGGTTCCTATGAAAAAAATACTGATAATTGTTTTATCGCTTTTAATAGTGGCAGGTATTGTGCTTTCGCATTATTCTTCACTATTTTTATGGAGTGATTCTACTATGACACCATTTACAAACGATTACCAAATTCCTGAAAGCATTCCTGAATACAGCGTGATTTCTACCGCTGAAAAAACTGATTGGAAAGCTAACTGGATTTGGGACAAAGAAAATCTTACAGAAGAAAACACTTGGATGTGCTTTAACAAAAAGGTTACTCTTGAAAATGCTCCCCAAGAGCTTATTGCTCACATCTCTGCCGACTCAAAATATTGGCTTTATATCAACGGAAAAACTGTTGTTTTTGAAGGTAGCGTGAAGCGTGGCGCTGACGAAAACAGTGGCTATTATGATAGCGTTGATATTGCACCATATCTCAAAAAAGGTGAAAACTCTATTTGTGCTTTGGTGTGGTTTTGGGGTGACAGTAAAAACTATTCATACAACAGTAGTGGTCAGGGTGGATTCATTTTTGAAGCCATAGATGAGAACATCACCATAATTTCTAACAAAACTTGGAAAGTAGCAAAGAACACTGCTTACATTGACAGTGCCCTTTATAAACCAAATTACCGACTCCCTGAACACAGCGTTTATTACGATGCAAGAAAAGAATTGGGCAACTGGCTTGGTGGCTCTTTCGACTTTTCTTCTTGGGAAAATGCCACTGAATATGGTGCTGGTGGCAAGGGTGCTTATGGCAAACTTTACCCAAGAGGAATACCAATGCTTAAGGATTTCGGTCTTAAAGACTATGAGAATTCAAGTGACTACAAAAACTATACTGTAAAGAATATTTTCGGTGAAAAAATCACAGTTGATATTCCATACAATGCACAGGTTACTACATATCTCAAAATCAATGCACCTGCAGGTAAAAAGATTCGCATAACAACTGAAAATACACCAATCGGTGCAGTTTCAACTACCTATATAACCAAAGATGGTGAGCAAGAATTTGAATCATTAGGTTGGTTTAATGGTGAGCATATCACTTATGATATTCCATACGGAGTTACAGTTGTTTTTCTTCAATATCGTGAAACGGGCTACGACAGTGAATTTTGTGGCAATTTCACTTGTGATGATGAATTTATGAACACCTTGTGGCAAAAGTCCTTGCGTACACTCTATGTTACTATGCGTGACAATTTTATGGATTGTCCTGACCGAGAGCGTGCACAGTGGTGGGGCGACGTTACAAGTGAAATGATTATGGCAATGTATTCAATGGACAGCAACTCCTATTTGCTCTATCAAAAGGGCGTTCAGGCAATGCTTTCTCATATTGATGACACAAACGTATTGCAAACTGTTGTGCCTATTAGCGGGGACTATTTTGAGCTTCCCGTTCAGCAACTTGCAGGAATTGTCGGCTTCCTTACTTACTATGAATACACCGGTGACAAGGCATTCCTTGAAAACGTTTATAGTGCATCACTCAACTATTTGAAACTTTGGAAAATGGGTGAAAACAACCTTGTTGTGCATCGTGAGGGCTCATGGGATTGGCCTGACTGGGGCAACAAGGCTGATATGACAGCCATTGAAAATGCTTGGTATTACTATGCACTTTCAACTGTTGAAGAAATGGCGAATATTTTAGGCAAAAAAGACATTTCATTTATTACTCAAAGAAAAGAAACTATCGCAAAGGGATATGCTACTCTTTGGACTGAAAACGGCTTTAAGAGTGATGATGCCAAAAAGCCAGATGATAGAGCAAACGCCCTTGCAGTTTTAGCGGGACTTGCAACAAAAGAACAGTATAAAACCATTACAAATGTGCTCACAACCACACAAAATGCAAGTCCATATATGGAATATTATGTTCTTGAAGCCCTTTGCAAAATGGGTAAATACAACGAGGCAAGTGATAGAATTAAAGATAGATATCACGATATGGTGTATGCTGATTACTCAACCCTTTGGGAATTTTGGGACTCTTGGCGTGGCACTAAAAATCACGCTTGGAGTGGTGGACCTCTTGTTATTATGAGTAAGCATTTTGCAGGTATCACTCCAATTGAAGCAGGATATGAAAAGGTTAAAGTCAACCCTCAATACACCCTACAAAACAGTATGACTTGCACAGTCCCAACAGTAAAAGGGTTAATCACTATTGATTATGAAAAGACAGCAAAGAATTATGTTGTCAACCTTACCGTTCCAAAAGGGATGAATACTGTTTTATACGTGCCAACTGGCGCTGTTGTAAATGTCAATTCCAAAGCATATTATCAAAACGGTGAATACATAAACGAAATCGGCAATGTAGAGATAGTGCAAAAATAAAATTAAATAAAAAAGAGTAGCGCCTATGAAGTTAGCATTTAACCTCATAGGCGTTGTTCTTTCAGTAAGGATTATGTTTACAAGATGTTTTTTGTTAAATTGCACTAAAAGAAATAGGAGTTTTAGATTAACTTCGCTGAAAAACTTTTCTAATATTGCATTTGTTTGTCGTATATAGTAAAATTTATGTATCAAAGGAGGTTGATTTTATGTTTTGTCCAAATTGTGGAAAAGAAATAGATAACAACACTGCATTTTGTGGCTATTGTGGTGCATCTATTTCAACAGTGCCTAAGGTGGCTAAGACTGCCAAGCGACTTACATACGAACCTAAAGTGAAAGTGAAAAAAGTTAAAACTGAGTCACGCTTGCCTAAATTTACTAAAGATGACGGGATTTTATGCTGTCTTTGGTTTGCTTTGGCAGCGCTTTACATTGGGGTATCATGCATTTTCATATTTATATTTAACATAAGTGAAACCATAACGATTAATTCATCTTTTGATAGTGATTTTGACGCATATTTGACTTTGTCAGAATTTGTGCAGTTATTATTAGTAGGTAATAGAGTTTTTTATCCTAATATAATTTCCACCGCTATTGCAGTTGGAATGAAAATTCTTTTTTACTCAGTACCAGTTTTTGCAGCAATTGCATTAATAAGCTTTATATTTACAAAAAGAAATGCACCGTTTCATATTGCATTTTCAGTAGTTTCGGGCATTTCAGCAATACTGTTAACGGTGGTTGTTCCTTTATCGACAAAAGTTATTCCTAACTTTTATGATGCTATTGCAGTAAATATAGGAGTCCTTGCTAATGATGTTGGCAAAATAGAAAGTATTCCATTTATTATTTGGGGAATTGTGGTTTTTGCTCTTATAATTGTATCAACAGTTGTTGTAATGATGCTTAATACACGGAGGACAAAGAAATGAAAACATTTAAATTAAAATTTAGAAAAACACTTAGAATATTTCTTGTTGTTACTCTTGTTTTAGGTATTTTATTATCATGCTTTGGCGTTACAGTTGCGGCATTGAATAAAAATAGCGGCTTAACAAATAATGGAAATGATACCCCAGACGGAGATAAAAAACCTTCAACTGAAGAAACTGGCTCATACGTTGACCCAACGGAAGATTATTCGGATTTTAGTGATGAAATGGCACTGAATAGCAATGTTAAGGTCTTAAATGAATCAAAATCAAAACAAATTAACAAAGCAATAAGAAGCATTGAAAGAGATGAATATAACGAGAAAACCCTTATAATTACTTTAGAGGGCGACAATATTAGCGCTCTTAGTGATGTTGGTTATGGTGAAATCATCTATATTCAGGGCGATTCTAATTCTCCACTTGGTGGTGACCGTATTTTAAAGGTTACGGGTATGTCAGCATATGATGGGCAAACCACCATTGAAGTTGAGGAACCATATTTTGATGAAATTTTTGATAATATAGAGGTTAGTTATTCAGACCTTCTTACTGAAGAGAATTTTGTGGAAGCATACTATGCTGATGGCGTTTCTTCACACTTTGGCGATATTGATGAAGAAATGGCTAATGTTGAGAAAAAAGGCGAGTTAGGTGATGCTACTGCACAAACTCTTGCACTTCAAGCTGAAGACGAGCAAGATGTTATGTATACTACTAATGATTACATGACAGATGGCTACGATTTAATTATTACCTTTGGTGGTAATGATGAAGAAGATGAAGACGATGAAGACGACGATGAAGATGACGATGAAGACGACGATGACGAAGATGATGATGACGATGAAGATGACGATGACGATGACGATGATGAATATAAAGATGATGATTTAATAGAGAAGGAACTTGGTCTTAAAGGTAAATTTGGTATTAAGGATTTAAGAGCTCATTTGGTATGTGATATGCCACGTGCAGCGGATTTTGAAGAATTGTATTTTGGTCTTAGTGGTCAAATTTTCGCTTCAGTAACACTTGATGGTGAAATTTCTGCATCAACAGAATCAAAATCAACTGAGTTAGATACTTGGTTAGTAAAATTTGAGGGTCTTGATGAAAAACGTTTGCCATTAGCTATTTTTAAGTTTGAAGGTACAACACCTATTTATATTACACATAGTGCATTTGATAAAGCATCAGAATCCATTTTTCCAACTTTATTCTTAATGGTTTATGCTGACTGGAATGGTGAAATTAGTCTTGAATTTACTACGGGCTTTACCTATGCAAAAAACTTCAATAATGGTTTGCGTGTATTTAAAGATGGTGACCCTTGTCTTCAGTTTGAGCAATATCCATATATAAGTGCTGAAGAGACGGAGGAAGACGGTCTTTCATGGGATGCGGAATTTAAAATAGGATTTGAAGCTGACCTTACACTGTTAGGTGGCTCAGTACTTTTCTATGTTGCAGGCGTAAATATTGGTGAACTTGCTATTGCAAAATTTGGCGTTGAGGCAGCGGCAAACTTAACATTGACAGCTAGTTCTAAAAATCCAAACCCTAAGGTTGAAGATGTAGTATCTACTGAAAATTATGCTCGTGGGTATTTGAAACTAATGGAAGCTAAAGTAAAGTTAAGTGCTCAAGGTAAATCGTTCCTAAGTGATTTTGAATTAGATATTGATTTTGAATTTACGCTGCTTGATATTACTTTGTTTATGCTTGGTGATAAGACGGATGAGTTTAAACCGGTAGTTCCAGTATCTACAATGGCTGCACCAACTGAATTTGCCTCGATTATTTCTATTGTTTTTGACGTGTCGGGTTCAATGGATTACACTGTGAATACGGGCGAAACTAAGCTAAAAGCGGCTCAAGAGGCGTCTAAAATAATTTTGTCAACTACTGAACAATGGAATAATTCCTATAAAGATGAAAACTATGGTATTGGCATTGTGAAATTTGATGACGATGGTGAAATGGTCGCTGTTCCGCATATTGACTTTAAATATCTTGCCGATTGTATTGATACTCTTCAACCAACAGGTGGCACAAATATTGGAAGTGGTATTCGACAAGGTATTTTACAGCTTGACGCAGTAACAAGCAATAATAAAATTATTATTCTCATGACTGATGGTCAAGATAATGGTTATGAAAGCATAGAAGCTGCCAAAGAGGCGGCAGCAAAAGGCATTAAAGTTTACACAATTGGTTTTGGTAACGATGTAAATGAAGATGCTTTAAGGGAAATTGCAAATACCGCTAATGGTGAGTATCGTTTTGCGAACACCGAAAACATTATGAGCATTATTGGAAGTTTTATGTATGCACAACAGGCAAGTAATGCAAATGTGCTTGCTGAGCTTGAATCAACGGTAGCTGAGGGTGAAACTTCAAAAGCCACTGAGTTTGAAGTTGAAGATAAGAGTGGTGACTTGCACGTTTCAACTGCATGGCCAGGTTCTTTCCTTGAAACAATTCTCATTGACCCTAGCGGAAGAGAAGTTGATGAAAATTATCCTGGTGCACATATTGATGAAAGCAAGATTCCATCTATGATAACTGTTAAAAACCCTATTAAGGGTACATGGTCAGTTAAAGTAAAGGGAATTGAAACGTCGTATGAACAAGAACCATTCTATACTATTGTTTCATTCAAAGAAATTAAAAATTCAACCATTAACGAACCAATGACAACTCTTGAAACAGTTGCTGCATATTGTATTCCAATTGGTCTTTTCACAACAATAGCAAGTGCTTTGTTTCTTATGTGTCTTGGTAAGAAAGAAAACGAAGAATAGTTAAAATAAGTAACATATTATTAAATTTATAAAAACAAAAGACCGAACCTTGAATTTTTAAGGTTCGGTCTTTTAATCATTTCAACAATGGAATAATGTTTTGGGAAATAATTTTATATGCGCTTACGTTTACGTGGAGTCCGTCAAAAGTGTATTCTTTTTTCAAGTTTCCGGTGTCATCTTTTAATTTGTCAGTAACATCAAGCCATTGGCAACTGTATTTTTCACTTAACTTGACAAATTCTTTATTCATAAGTTCAATTTTTTCATTACTGCGTTTTTCAAATCGGTCACGCATACCACGATTTATAGGGTAAACCGCTTGAAGAATAAAATTCACATCAGGACATTTTTCTTTTGCCATTTCAATAATTTTACTTACATTTTCGACACTCATTGAAAGGGGAAGCCCACGACCAATATCGTTAGTGCCAATAAGTAATACAATATTTTTAGGAGCAATATTCAATACGTTGTCATATAGTCTTTCAAGAAGTCTATCAGTAGTATCACCACTAATTCCACGGTTATAAACTGCTTGACCTGTGGCTTTGCTAAAATCATAGAATAACTCATACCAATTAAAAAAGTCAGTAATAGAGTCACCTAATAATATAGTTTGATTTTTCAACGCGTATTCTTTATTGAGAATACTGTAATTTTCACGTTTTGTATGTTGCTCACGATTATATTGTGTGATTTTTGAGTAGCTTGTTTTTTTACTAAAAAGCATATATTATTCACCTTGTTCAGTTAAAAAGTCACGTTTCATAACACATTCTTCCATAAACGAAACAGCGGTTTCCATAACGTTTAAATCTTCTTTTGTAATAAGGGTATAGTCAATATTTTGATACACCTCATACGCTTCAGGACTATTTTTGCCAAGCGACTCAATTTTTGCAAAGGTATCATTAAGGTATTGCTCAGCATCCTTTGCAAGATACACATTATGAAATTTGCTTTCATAAAGCACTGTTCGTGCGTTCTTGTTATCTTCAATTTTATGTGGCTTGCCAACGGGACTATTTTTCACAGTAACCTGCATATCGTTACCACCGTGCATAACAAGGGTAGGAATTGAGTTATCGTTAATTGTATCGCAGGTGCGAAGAATACCAGTTTTGCCAAATCTAATAAGATTAATTAGGTCAAAAAACGGATTTAAAATTGAAAGGTCTGCCTTGGTTTTTGTTTTTGCAAAGTCGCGGATTAACTTATTCATTGAGTTAAAAGGTGAAAATGCAACAATTCCCTTGATTTCAACATCAGTAATTGCTGAAACATTGCAAACACTGTAAGCACCCCAAGAGTGGCCAGCAAGAATAATAGGCATATCTTTTAAATCTTCACGAGATTTTACAAATTCAAGTGCAAATTTAAGGTCAATAATACCTTGTGCAAAGCCATTGATTTTAGCGCCCTCAGATGCGCAAGTACCTGTGTTATCATAAGCCAATACAAGATAACCCTTTTGTGCAAAATAATTAATTTCAGTAGTATAGGCAAGGTGACCTGCACCCATTCCGTGTGAAAAAACTACAAGTGCCTTATATGACTCAACCTTAGCGTTGTCGTATAGAAATCCGTTAAGAGTTTGCCCCTTGTTAGATTTAAAAGCAATAGGACGAGCATTAAGATTGTCAAAATTTTTCGCTTTAAGATATTTAAGATTTTCGTCGCCTTCGCATCTTTTAGAACTTCCCGTTGCGTCCATAATTTTAAGTGCCGCAACAAAAAGAAGTATGCAAATTACAACGAGTGCTATAAAAATACAGAGCATAATTTCTTTTCACCACCCAAGTTAATGAATGTATTTTACCACAGAAATATTTTTTTTGCAATGTTTGTGCTTTTTACTGATTATATGTGTTGAACTTTTGACAAAAATGTAGTATAATAACTACAAATCATTGAAGAGGTGTATTTTATGTTTTTAAGACAACTTCGTATTGCAAGAAAGCAAAATAAATTGTCACAGCAAGATGTTGCTGATGTATTAGAGGTTAGCCGTTCAACATATATTGCATATGAAAAGGGCGAAAGAACTATTGACGCTGAAGGGCTTGTTAAGTTAAGTGAGTATTACAAGCTTCCTATTGAAAGATTTTTTGAAGATGTTATTAGACAATATGCTGAGGATGAAGAATATTTTGCAAATCAGCCAGATACCCGCTTTCTTTCACAACTTTCAAAGGAAGAGCATCAACACCTTGTGAATTTGCGCAAACTTTCTGAAAAAGACCGCGCTGCAATAATTAAAGAAACTGAATCAAAAGTAGTTTCAAAGAATTAATTAAGGATTTGTAAAAATGAAAAAAGATAATTATGTTATGACATCTTCCCTTGAAGATTATCTTGAAGCGGTGTTTGTGCTATCAAAGCAAAAGGGTAGTGTGCGTCTTACTGATATTGCGGAATTCCTTGGTGTTTCGAAGCCAAGCGTAAATCGTGCAATCAATACTCTTACCCAAAACGGATTTTTAGAGCATAAAGTTTATGGCGATATTGAAATTACACCCGCAGGCGAAAGTTATGCGGCGAATGTGTTGCGCCGTCATAGAATAATTAAAAGTTTTTTAATTAACAAACTTGGTATTGATGAAGAAACTGCTGAAAATGATGCTTGTCAAATGGAACATGTAATGAGTCCTGTTACTATTGATAAACTTTACGAATATCTTGAAAAGGCAGGGGTAAGTGATGACTAAAATTGCAATAATTGGTGGCGGTGCATCAGGACTTGCCTGCGCTATTGAGATTATGCGCACTATTAAAAATAAAGATGATGTAGAGGTTACAATTCTTGAAAAACTTACCCGTGTGGGCAAAAAAATTCTTGTAACGGGTAATGGTAGATGTAACCTTACAAATGTGAATATAACTGTTGAAAATTATAGGGGTAATGCAAAGTTTACCAAAATTGCACTAAATAAGTTTTCACCACAAAATAACATTGACTTTTTTAAGTCTTTAGGTCTTTACACAAGAACTGAAGATGAGGGTAGAGTGTATCCTCTTTCAAATCAGGCAACCTCAGTGCTTGATGCTTTGCGCTTTGAATGTGCAAGAGAAGGTGTAAATGTGGTATGCGACTACCGTGCAGTACATCTAAAAACCGTTGATACAGGCGTTACTACAAAATTAGTTGTAAATCATCGTGACCGCTTTGATTATGTTGTTGTGGCGTGTGGTGGTATGACTTGTAAGGCACATGGTAATGATGGTGATGCTTATGATTTGCTTAATATGCTTGGTCATAAAATCATTTCACCTGCACCAGCGCTTGTAGCCCTTAATTGTGACGATTTTACAAGGGCACTTAAGGGTGTGCGCTCAATTTGCAAAATGGATTTAATAATTGATGGTGAAAAAGCCCTTGAAAACTATGGCGAAGTGCAATTTACTGACTATGGTCTTTCAGGTATTCCTATTATGCAACTTTCACGCTATGTGTCAGTTTCTCCATCAAACAACATTTCAATTCATCTTGATGTTGCACCTGATTTCAATGAAAATGAGGTTAAGGAATATCTTTATTCAAGACGCAATATTGATAAAGGTCTTTGCGAGAATATGCTTAGCGGAATTATGAATAAACAGCTTTGCATAGTGCTTATGAAAGAGTGCGGAATTCAGGCAAATGGTAGAATTAATGAGCTTTCTAACACTCAAATTGAAAATCTTGCAAAAATCATCAAGTGTTGGAAAATTAAAATTAAAAATTCCCGTAGTTTTGATTATGCACAAGTTACGGCAGGTGGCGCCGATTGCTCACAATTTTATGAAGATACAATGGAATCAAAACTTACAAAGAATGTATTTTGTTGCGGCGAAGCCCTTGATGTTGATGGCGATTGTGGCGGTTATAATCTTCAATGGGCGTGGTCTTCTGGTCGCCTTGCAGGTAACACAATAGCCGAAAGGATTAACAATGCTTAGAATTAGTGAAATTAAACTTGACCTTGACAGTGATTTTAATGATATTGAAAATG
The DNA here is from genome assembly GCA_045611635.1 of Candidatus Fimenecus sp. Taxonomy (GTDB): domain Bacteria; phylum Bacillota; class Clostridia; order Oscillospirales; family Acutalibacteraceae; genus Fimenecus. The sequence continues at coordinate 14,388 of JAZKXL010000082.1, forward strand.
CTGTTGTCAAGGCATTAAAAATTGAACGAAAAAGACTATTAAAAACTGAAATATATAAACAAAGCGTGGACTGTCGTAAGGGTGAGGTTAAATTTGTTTTCACCATTGATGCAACTGTTGATGGTGATGAAGAAAAAATCGCATTAGGACTTGACAGTGCAAAGGTTAAGGTGTGCGAAAAATACACCTACACAATGCCACAGTCTAATAGAAAAAGCACCTTGCCGCCTGTAATTGCAGGTTTTGGTCCCGCGGGTATGTTTGCAGGTCTTATTTTGGCTCGTAGCGGTCATTGTCCTATAATTATTGAGCGTGGTAGCGATATAGATAAACGCACTAATGATGTAAATAATTTTTGGACTAATCGTGACCTTAATGAAAATTCAAACATTCAGTATGGTGAGGGTGGCGCAGGTACATTCTCTGATGGTAAGCTTACAACGGGCATTAAAGATAGTCGTTGTCGTTTTGTTTTTGAAGAATTTGTAAATCACGGTGCACCTGATGATATTCTTGCAAATGCGAAACCACATATTGGTACTGACAAGTTAAAAGCAACTGTAAAATCCATTCGTGAAGAGATTATTTCACTTGGTGGCACAGTGATTTTTGATACTCAACTTACAAATATTATTGTTGCAAACGGATTTATTCACGGCGTAACAGTAAAAGACAAATTCGGCAAAGAAAAAGACATAGAAACTGATGCTCTTATTCTTTCAATAGGACATTCGGCAAGTGACACTATTGAAATGCTTTACAATAAAGGCATTAATATGATGCAAAAACCATTTTCAATAGGTGCAAGAATTGAACATCCGCAAGAATTTATAAACACCGTGCAATATGGTGAATATAAAAATCATCCAAAGCTTCGCGCCGCCGATTATAAACTTGCTTGTCATCCGCCACATGGTAGGGGAGCATACACTTTTTGTATGTGTCCTGGTGGTACAGTTGTATGTGCATCTTCACAAAAGGGTGGAGTTGTTACAAATGGTATGAGTGAATTTGCCCGTGATAAAGAGAATGCAAACTCAGCAATTTTAGTAGGTGTTGAGCCAGCGGATTTCCCAAGTGAGCATGTATTGTCAGGATTTCAGTTACAAAGGGAAATTGAGCAAAAGGCATTTAATTTAGGTGGCGGAGATTATACTGCACCTGCACAACTTGTGGGGGATTTCTTAAAGAACGAAAAATCTACTAAACTTGGTGCGGTAAAACCATCATTCCCAACGGGTGTTAGTATGGGCGACATAAGCCAGGTTTTACCACAAAAGGTAGTAAATACAATGCGTGACGCTCTTGTTCAAATGGACAAAAAACTTCAGGGCTTTGCAATGAATGATGCAGTATTAACTGCTCCTGAAACTAGAAGCTCATCACCTGTGCGAATTCTTCGTGACGAGTTTTATCAAACTAACATTCGTGGACTTTATCCTTGTGGTGAGGGTGCGGGCTATGCGGGTGGAATCGTGTCTGCTGCAGTTGACGGCGTAAAATGTGCTGAAGCGGTACTTTTTGATGAATCGTAACAAAATTGTCATTTGACAATGTGTAAACACATTTGATATATTATATTTAGAGTAAATTTTGAAAAGGAGATGCTTTCGTGAACATTGATAATCTTTGTATGAGTTGTATGAATGAATTATATGGCGAAAAGCAGTGTCCAAAATGTGGGTATTATGTTGACTCACCACAAATTTCACCTTATTTACCGTTAAAAACGTTAGTTGGTGACAAATATGTAATTGGTAAGGTTTTGTCATCTAACAGTGAAGGCGCCACATATATGGCGTATGATACGGGAAGAAATATATCGGTTTTAATTCGTGAATTTTTGCCTGAAAGGTTTGTTGACCGTAGTTTTGGTACAACTGAAATTTCAGTAAAAATCCAATGGCGTGATTACTACTACAACTACCTTGCAAAATTCCTTGAGCTGTGGCGCCGACTTGCCCGTGTAAGAGGACTTTCAGCACTTGTTCCGGTTGTTGATATTGTTGAAGAAAACAACACCGCCTATGTGGTAACGGAATATGTTGAAAGTATTTCACTTCGTGAGTTTTTACTTCGCAGTCAAACGGGTTATCTTAACTGGGAAAAAGCAAAGGTACTTTTTATGCCTGTGCTATCAACAATTTCAGCACTTCATCAGTTAGGCATTACTCATAACGGAATTAACCCTGATAATTTATTTATTGGCCGTGACGGTAAACTTCGTCTTTCAGGTTTTTCAATAAGTGAAGCACGAATTGAGGGTAGTGAGCTTTCTCCTGAATTTTTTGAAGGATATACTTCTATTGAGCAATACGGCTACAATTACGAAAATGGTTGTTGGTCCGACGTTTATGCTTTTTGTGCAGTAATTTATAGAGCCCTTGTTGGTAGTGTGCCACAAGATGCAGTTTCACGCTCAATGAATGACCAGCTTATAATACCTGCAAGATATGCTGAAATTATTCCTGTTTATGTAATTAATGCTCTTATGAACGGTTTGCAGGTTGACCCACAAGATAGAACGCCTGACATTGAAACACTTCGTGAAGAGCTTTCAGCAACACCTGGTAATGTGGCATCATCGTTTTCAGGCGTAAGTGTGCCAATGGGTGAAAGAAAACCACCAAAGCCAGAGCCGGTAGTGGTGCCTGAAGAAGAAAGTTCAACGGGAAAAATAATTCTTATTACATTTCTTGTGTGTCTTGGTATAGGACTTATAATTTTTGGCGGTTGGTTCTTGTATGACAAAATGATTAAAGAACAACCTGAAGAGCCCACTGAAACCACAACACAAGCACATGAAATGTATGAAGTGCCTAATTTTGTGAATAGTTCTTATGATATGGTGGGACAAAATCCAGTTCAAAATCAGCGCTTTACAATTAAGGTAGAAATGAAATATAGCACTGAAGTGGAAAAGGGATACATTATTTCTCAAAGTATTGAACCGGGTCAAATGGTGGCTGCGGGTACTGAAATTATCTTTGAGGTAAGTAAAGGTCCTGAATATAAAATAATTCCATCAGTTAAAAATCTTAATGTTGATTTCGCAAAAGAGCAGCTTGAAGAGGCGGGCTTTGTAGTAAATATTATTATTAAAGAAAATAATGGTGACTACGAAGAAGGCGACGTTGCTGAGGTTACACCTGAAGAGGGTTCAAGTCGTATCAAGGGTAGTGAGGTTTATATTCAAGTTTATGGCCCACCACCAATAACTGAGCCGATAACTGAGCCAGTAACCGAAGACGAGCCAACAAATAACGGAATTTTAAGCGGACTATTCGGTTAATAAAAAATAATAAAAATAATAATCCCCACTCTCAATATGAGAATGGGGATTTTATTGTTGTACAACAAGTTTTTTGTTACCCTTTTGAATTTTAAACGTTGACGGGTAGGGTATTTGTGTTTAGTTAATAGCAACGCAATCCTTTGCATTTACTTTAATACCGTTTATTGTAACCGGCTTGTCATTGTAGTTTACATAAACCTTTTCACTGTTGTTATATTCAGTACAATAAACGCCATCTTGCACTTTATAGTGTGATGTCATTCTTGCGTCACGAAGTCCTGAAAGCACACTGTTTGCCTTTGTATAACCCTCAATAATTTCGTTTATGTTGCTATCGTAGTAATATTTGCCGTCAAGGTCTTTTGAAAGAGCGGTACAATACCAATCAGCACTTGGCAAACAACCGTATTCAATTGACTTTAATATAGCGTTTTTAATATTTTCTGACGAGTTCATTCCGGCACCGCTAAATTCGCAAATTCCGTGAAGCATCATTTGAACAAACGGAATTCCAATATAAGCCGAATTTTCTTTTCTTGCACAAGGTGAAAGTGGAATTGCTGAAACAACATCAGCATTTTTAATTGAATAGAAATTACCTGTATCAACCATAGCAAGCTTTGAAGTTGAAAGTGCAGGAAGTTGTGCCGAAATCTCTTTTTGTGCACTTACTCTTGAATAGAAATTAGATGAATAATCAGAATAAAGAGTATTGCCAATATCGTTTAGGGCGTAACCATCAAAATCTATATCAGTAGAAGATTTAAGAATGTCTTCAATTTTATTTTCAAGCAAATTCATTTTAAGAAAACTTTGCTTTTCATACACTTGTGGGAAGGTGCTGTCAGGTGTTACCTTCATTTTATTGCCGTTAGGCGCCTTTGCACTATCACCATCATATTTATATGTAAGAATATCGGTCTCAACAAAAAGTGAGAATTCTTGATTATTCAAATAAGTGTACAACTCGTTGAATTGTTCACGAGTCCCAAGTTTTTTGCTAAACTTTCCAAAATCTTCACTGCTACCATTGTTTGCCTCATCATAAAGTCCGTTATAACGAAGGTAAATGTTGTTAACACCCTTTGCTTTAAGTAGTGTCATAAGTGAAAGAGTTTGTTCATAAGAAGAAAGCACAGTGTATTTGCCTTTTTCATTTACAAAACCGCCCTGCACTGAAACAATAAGTGGAATGTTTGTTTGCTCGTTTGAAAGTGTTTTAGTAGAAAGTACACCAGTTCTCATAAGATTTTCACGACAAGCTGTTGTCATTCCTGAATATGTGGCGGATTTTCCTGAAAGAAAACGATAACACAAAACAATTTCATTTTGATATTCATAGCCATATGTTTTCTTTATGGTTTTTCCGTTTTCAATAAGAGTTTCAGTTGTGTCAAAGGTTGCATAAACACCGTTTATAGCGGTTTTGCTATTTCTATCAGCGTGAATGTTTGCAATAGAGTCACCTTGTTCAATAATGCAAAGAAATGCACCGTTACCGCGCTTTATACCGAATGCACCAACAAGACAGTTGTCCTCATAAACCTTTAAATCAATTGGCTCAAAGGTGTCATCTTTAATACCGGTCATAATAAGAGCACCGCTACCATCAGGAATAAAAATATAATCCTCATCACCGCTTTGCTCATAAGCACCAAAGTTTTTCAAAAGGCGCACTTTTTCAAGATAAACACCGTCAGGTAACTTAAGAGTATTCATACTAACATTTACATAGAATGAGCCGTCACGAAGAGTGTAAAGCACTGATAAATCAACACGGATTTCATTGTCTTTTAAATCATCAATGTTCTTTTTGCCAGTTTCTTTGTCAAGTGAAATTGAATAGTTTACAAGTACACCATCTTCGCCTGTAGTGTAGTTAAAGTTTTCAAATGCAACTGAATTTTCTTGTGAGTTAAGCACATATACTGTTTCATCACCGTTTGAAAGCTCCACCTCTACTGCTGATGACATAATTTGCTTTTTGGTTGAAGAGTGTGGAAGAGTTGTCCACAAATTACCTGAATTAGTGTCACGAATTGCAACTGTGCAAGTGGTTTCGTCAAAAAGTAACTCAATAAGACCTGACGTGCAAACTGATGTGTATGCTGTGTCATTACTTTTATGAAGTTTGTCGTTGCTGTATTTTGCAGTAACAGTTTTTTGCTCTTTATATCTAATAGTTTTTGTAGGAATGCCTGTGGTACAAGCGGAAAAAAGTAGCGTAATAACACAAACTATAGATAATATTTTTAATATGATTAAATAAGGTTTTTTGTTCATAAATAATACTCCAAAATATGAAATCATCATATTATATCATATTATTTGTATAAATGCAAAGTGCAAAATGATTTGCAATTAACTTATAAGCTTCTCTCGCATTCGTGATAGTATTATTTTCTCTCGTCGTGATACCTGTACCTGTGAAATTCCAAGCACTTGTGCCGTTTTAGACTGTGTAAGCTCGTCGTAAAATCGTAGTTTAATTAAAGCGCGGTCAGCAGGGGGTAGCTCATCTATAATTTTAGTTACCGCAAGTCGATTATCAATGGGTGCGTATTCATCTTCGGTGGGTATTTCAATTTGCTTTTCGTTGTCATCATCAGCGGTTAGTGACATAACGGGTTGTGAAGCACAAAATAACTGTGCTGTTTCTTCAATGCTTAAATTCAATCTTTCGCTTAATTCTGAAATGGTGGGCTCTATGCCGTTTTCCTTTTTAAATTGCTCCGTCACAAGTGTGAGTGTGCGAACTTTTTCTTTAAGTGACCGACTTACCTTTATAGCACCGCCATCACGAAAAATTCGTCGTATCTCACCTAAAATTGAGGGTACCGCATAGGTTGAAAAGGCAAAGCCAAGGGTTTCATCAAAGCGGTCAGCGGCTTTAATAAGACCAATACACCCTGCCGAGTACAAGTCCTCATAATCAACACCCTTGCCAATAAACCGTGAAGCACAACTACCCACAAGACCAAGGTTGTTAAGTATTAATTCATCTCTTGTCATTTTGTGCGCCCGTGAATTCTTTTGCAAAGGGTAACGGTGGTGCCAACGCCCATTTTAGAACGAACTAAAAGCTTGTCCATAAAACTTTCCATAACTGAAAATCCAAGCCCTGCACGGTCTCCGCCAAGTGTTGTAAAAAGTGGCTCTCGTGCTTTTTTAATGTCACTTATTCCGCAACCCTTGTCACGAATTGTAATAATGATTTTGTTGTTGTCGTGGATTTTTACAGTTATGTAGATTTTTCCCACTTCGTTTTTATAACCGTGGACAATACAGTTTGTGACCGCCTCACTTACTGCTGTTTTTATGTCGTTAATTTCTTCTAAAGTAGGGTCAAGTTGAGCGGAGAATGCCGCTACCGTAGCACGAGAAAAACTTTCGTTTACTGACCTGCTGTCAACAGTCATTCTAAATTCATTGGTAATCATTGTTTTTTAACTCCTTTCGTAATTGTAGCAATACGGTCAAGTCCTGCAAGTCGCATAACCTTATAGGCGTTGTTTGAAAGACCTGTAACCTCAAGTGTACCGTCAAATTGCGACAATAATTTATATCTACCCATAACAAGACCAATTCCTGAACTGTCCATAAAGGTTACATCAGTAAAATCAAGAATGGCATTTTTAGGTCGGCAGTTTTCAATTTTGTCATCAATTTCTAAACGAATTGGTAGTGTGGTGTGGTGGTCAATTTCGCCCTGTAATCGACAGTGCAAAACCTCATCATTAAATTCAATTTTTACACTCATATTTACATCTCCTTTTGTATTATTATAATTTGCAAGGGTCAAAAATTTAGTCATACATTGACGGTAACAAAATTAAAGAGTATAATTTACCTAAGGTGATACAAATGGAAATTTTATGCATAATCTTATTAGCAGTATTTTGTCTTGTAGCGGTGCTTTTAATAAATACCGTAAGAGCAACAAAAAAAGCACGAAAGCTTAGTGATTTCAAGCCATTTTATAATGATGATGAAATTATGAGCTATGCGCTTCGTC
>JAZKXL010000083.1:0-27397 GCA_045611635.1 Candidatus Fimenecus sp.
TGAAGCTAACGCATCTCGTCCAGTTCCTGCATGGCTTGATAAGAATGCAGAAGAGCTTTCAGCTAAGGTTGTTAAGCTTCCAGACAGAGAAGAAATTGCAGTACCTGTTGAAGAGCATCTTATCGTCGAGCTTTATTCTAAGTAATCGGCTTGAAATAATAATAACAATTAGCAGAAAACTATTTCTGTACTCAGTTTATAGGAGGGTTTTGAATGATAGGAATAGAGAAGCCCAGCATTGAAGCACTTGATTTATCTGCTGACGGAACATATGGCAAATTCGTAGTTGAACCACTTGAACGTGGCTACGGCACAACACTTGGCAACAGCCTTCGTCGTGTTCTTTTGTCATCACTTCCAGGTTATGCAATTACATCAGCAAGCATTGAAGGTGTTCTTCATGAGTTCTCAACCATTGATGGTGTGAAAGAAGATGTAACTGAAATCGTTTTGAATCTTAAAGGTGTAATCCTTAAAATTCACGGTGACGGTCCAAAAACACTTTATATTAATGCAAATGGCAAGTGCCAGGTTACAGCTGGTGATATTGAGGTTGACTCAGATGTTGAAATTCTTAATCCTGAACACGTAATCGCAAACCTTGAAGATGGTGGCGCTCTTAAAATGGTGCTTACTGCTGACAAAGGTAGAGGTTATGTTTCAGCTGAAAGAAACAAACAAATTATGCAACCAATTATCGGCGTAATCGCGATAGATTCAATCTATACACCTGTATTAAAGGTGAACTATACAGTTGAAAATACTCGTGTTGGTCAGATTACTGACTATGACAAGCTCACACTTGAAGCTTGGACAAACGGTACAATTTCAGCACAGGATGCCGTTTCTCTCGGCGCAAAAATCCTTACAGACCATCTCAATCTCTTTGTTGACCTTTCAGAAGAAGCAAGAGAAACAGAGACAATGGTTGTCAAGAATGACGACTCAAAAACAAAGGTTCTTGAAATGACTATTGAAGAACTTGACCTTTCAGTTCGTTCATTCAACTGCTTAAAGAGAGCAACAATCAACACAGTTGAAGATTTGACAACTAAAACAGAAGAAGACATGATGAGAGTTCGTAACCTTGGTAGAAAATCTCTTGAAGAGGTTATTGCAAAACTTGAATCTCTCGGTCTTTCTCTTCGTAGGGACGACGAATAATAAAGGAGTGATTTTGAATGCCAGGAACAAGAAAACTTGGTAGAACAAGCGATCACCGCAAGGCTATGCTCAGAGGTATGGTAACATATCTTATTGAAAATGGTCAGATTGAAACAACAGTTACAAGAGCCAAAGAAGTAAAAGCTATGGCTGAAAAGATGTTTACAATTGCAAAAGACAGCAGTCTTCATTCAAAAAGACAAGTTTATTCTTACATCACAAAAGAAGCAGTTGCTAAAAAGTTGATGGAAGAAGTTGCACCAAAGTATGCTGATAAAAACGGTGGTTACACACGTATTATCAAAACTGGTCCAAGAAGAGGCGACGCAGCTGAAATGTGCATCATTGAACTCATCAATGACTAATGCGGTAAGCTTTATAAAACCATAAAATTAACCCCTCGGGAAAACCCGAGGGTTATTTTTATTTAATGAATAATGAATGATGAATAATTTATTTATCCTTATATTTCACTTGTAAGAACTTATCAAATTCACGATAAAAGTAAGCCGAGCCAACTACAAATGACACTAAAAGATATATTAAGTATGTAGCAAGATTACTGTTACAACCGAAGAATGAGCCGCAATACATTTTGCAAAGAATTGCAGTTTCAGTACATATAATTGCCATAATAAAGAAAACTGAATAAGCAAGGCAAAATACAACTTTTCCGTATGTAGTTTTTGCAAATTCTCTAAAATACTTTTTAAGGTCTTTGTTTTTTAAATCATAGATTGTCATAACTATTCCTCCACAAAATTACCCATAACCATAACTTTTTTAATATTGATGTTATCGTCAAAAAGAAGTATATCAGCATCATATCCCTCTTTAATATAACCTTTGTGGTTGTCAATTCCGATTACTTTTGCAGGAGTAGAAGACGCCATTTTAATTGCATCATAAATTGGTGCACCAACCTGCTTATACATATTTCGAACAAGCATATCGGTTGTAGCGGCACTACCTGCAAGACAACTACGGTCAGAAAGCTTCATAACATTGTCTTCATAAACAACGCTGACGCCATTTTCTTGCACACAAATTTCGCCATCTTTAAGATTACTTGCGGAGAATTCAAGTCCGTCAGTAATTAAATACATTTTGTCAGCGCCCTTGCACTTGTAAATAAGTTTTAATACACCAAGTGGTAAGTGGCGCAAATCCGCAATAACCTGTACTGTGTAGCGGTCGTCAACAAGACCTGCCTCTACGGCACCTGCCACGCGGAAAATTCCACGCTTAAAACAACTTGTTGATGCATTGTAAATGTGTGTGAAATCAGAAAATCCGTGATTAAGGGCATTAATTGTTGTGTCGTAATCCGCTTTTGTGTGAGCAACTGAAACAACAATACCTTTTTCGTTAAGTTTTTCACCTAACTCGTATGCACCTGAGATTTCAGGGGCAACACCCATCATTTTAACCTTGTCCCAACATTCAATAAGTGGGGTAGGGTCATCTTTTAATGGTGAGAGTATATTTTCTTCACTTTGTGCGCCTTTATTTTCAGGATTTAAGTATGGGCCTTCAAAATGAACACCCAAAATATTAGCGTCAGTGCATTGTTCACTGGCTTTTTTTATGTATTTTGTAACATTTAGCAACTGATTTATAGGCGCTGCGAGAGTTGTAGGCAAAATACTTGTTGTACCGTGTAAAGCGTGAGCCTTTGCCATTTTGCAAAGTTTGTCGCTGTCACAACACATAGCGGAAATTCTGCCACCACCATGCACGTGCAAATCAATAAATCCTGCTGAAAGAAAAAGCCCCTCACAGTCAATAATTTGCGCATCAGTTGAAATTTCTTTTGCAACTTTTACAATTTTGTTGCCATCAACAAGCACTGAAAGTGTTTGCACTTCATTTTCTAAAATTACATTTGCATTTTTAAAAAGTATCATAATATCACCTTAATTTAATACCTATACAAATAAATCCGCCATCAATAATATCAATAACGCCATATTCATCATCTTTTAAAGCGCCGGGACTAAATAATTTAACTCCGTCACAGTTTGCTTCTTGTTGTTGGTGCTTGTGCCCGTAAAGAGCAAGAGGACAGTTGTTTTCTTTTGCAACGGTAACAAGCCGGCCTAAAGAACTTTTTACATATTCATAATGACCATGAGTAATGTAGATGCTTATTCCACCCTCGTTTATAATTTGGCTTTTAGGGTAGTCGCAATAAAAATCATTATTGCCTTTAACTGCATAAATCCGTTTACCATCTAAAAGAGGTAGGCACCGCTCAAAATCACGATATCCATCACCCAAAAACACAACAACTTCCGCAGTAGGTTGAGCGTCGATTGCTTTTTTCATAGTGAAATAATCACCATGTGAATCTGACAAAACAAGAATTCTCAAAGCATAACACCACCTTGTAAAGCATAAAATGTATTGCATACTATTATTATACAGTAAAATGGTGGTGTTTTCAATGAGTAACAATAATTTTGATGAAATAGTAGAAAAAATGAAAAATCAAAAGGATAAAACTCAAGCGCAGGACTTTTTAATGAAAAGCTTAAACCAATCACAAACTAAGAAGCTACAAGAGATAATGAATGATAGAAGCGCCCTTGAGCAGCTTTTATCTACTACACAAGCACAAGAATTATTGAAGAAATTTTTGGGGGATAAAAAATGATTGATATTGAAAGCTTGCTGTCTTCAGTAAGTGCTGAAGATATGGCAAAAATTAAAAGTGTAGCGGAATCTTTAATGAATAATAATGAGCCGAAACAGGAAAAGCCCAAAGATACTGAAAAAACACCTAATTTTCCAATAGACATGAATACTGTCAGTAAAATTATGAGCGTAATGGGACAAATGAACAAAGAAGATTATCGCACTCGGCTTATAACTGATTTAAAACCAATGCTTAATGTTGATAGGCAAAAGAAAGCTGATGATGCGGTTAAATTCTTGCAACTTATGCAGATTTTACCCTTGTTGAAAGGAATGTTTTAGATGGCTGATTATTCTTATTCCGAAATTCAAAATATGCAACAAAAGGCAATGGCAAGAGTACGTCAAATGCAAAAGGCCACTGATGCAATTGTAGAAAAGGTGCAACAAGATTTTAAACCACAACCAATAAAAGATACTGTTCAACCAACAATAGAAACAAAGGTGACTAATATGCCACCAAATTTTCCTGAAAACAGCGTTTATCCTAACTTTAAGGATTTCTTCAAGGAAGAAAGAAAAGAGTCGCCAAAACCGCCGAAAAAGGAAACAAAGCCACAACAAAGCAAACAAAATGTTTTAGAAGGTCTTTTTGCCGAGCCGGATAAAGCAATGCTTATGGGACTTATTATGCTTCTTAAAAGTGAGGGCGCTGATGAAATGCTAATAATGGCATTAATGTATATTATGTCTTGACAAGAGCGTTTTTTTGTATTACAATTTATCACATCAACTAAATAACCAAATGAAGCGGATTGAAAAGAAGAATCTTGACTGTCTGCTGATGGTATTCCGGAGAATTCCACGAAATGTGGATACCGAAGGTGCAAAGCGTAACGCTAATCTCTCAGGTCAAAGGACGGAAATTTCTTATAAGATTTTTCAGGACTGAGTGTATTTGCACCCGGTCCGTTATTTTTTTTAGAACAGTGAGGATGAAGAGAAATGAATTTCAACGACTTTTTAGTAGCGATTGATGATTTTGTGTGGGGCGTACCTTTAATGGTGCTTATTATGGTAGGTGGCCTTTTACTTACTTTAAGAACAAAACTTGTTCAAGTTTTCCACTTACCTTTAGCACTTAAATGGATGGTGCAGGAAGAAGATGGTGGCAAAGGTGATGTTTCATCTTTCGGTGCGCTATGTACTGCTCTTTCCGCAACAATTGGTACAGGTAATATTGTAGGTGTTGCAACAGCTATTTGTGCAGGTGGTCCCGGTGCTCTTTTTTGGATGCTTGTTGCTGCGTTTCTTGGTATGGCAACAAAATATGCCGAAGGTCTTTTAGCAGTAAAATATCGTGTTTTTAATGAAGACGGAAACGCACTTGGTGGACCATTCTATTACATAGAAAAAGGTATGGGCGCAAAGTGGAAATGGCTTGCAAAAGCATTTGCAGTTTTTGGCGTTTGTGCAGGTCTTATGGGTATTGGTACATTTACTCAGGTTAATGGTATTTCATCAGCAGTAAACTTGTTCTTTGATGCAGGCAATACTAATACTGTGAATATTCCTTTAATTGGTGAATATTCTTGGTCAGTTGTAATTGCATCAATAATACTTGCTCTTTGTGTAGCGCTTGTGTTAATTGGTGGAATCAAGAGAATTTCAAGTGTTGCAACAATTGTTGTGCCATTTATGGCAATTGCTTATGTTGTTTTTGCACTTATGCTTATTTTCTCAAATCTTGACAAAATTCCAATGGCAATGGAAGTAATTGTTAAAGGTGCTTTTAACCCATCCGCTGTAACCGGTGGTGTTGTTGGTACATTATTTATTGCAATGCAAAAGGGTGTTGCACGTGGTATTTTTTCAAATGAATCAGGTCTTGGTTCAGCGCCTATTGCATCAGCAGCAGCAAAAACAAATGAACCTGTAAGACAAGGTCTTGTTACAATGACAGGCACATTCCTTGATACAATCGTTATTTGTACAATGACAGGTCTTTCAATTATCATTACAGGTGCATGGGATAAGGGACTTGAAGGTGTAGCAGTTACATCTTATGCTTTCGGTGAGGGTATTCCTTTCTTGCCTGAAAGATTAACATCATTTATTCTTATGCTTTGTCTTGTATTCTTCGCATTCACAACAATTCTTGGTTGGAACTACTATTCAGAAAGCTGTCTTAAATACCTTACAAACAGCAATAAAAAAGTGATTAAGGTATTTAGATATTTATATATTGTTGCTGTGTTTATTGGTCCATATATGACAATTTCAGAGGTGTGGACAATTGCTGATATTTTCAACGGACTTATGGCAATTCCAAATATGATTGCACTTTTTGCACTATCAGGTGTAGTTTCTAAAGAAACAAAAAAATTCTTTGACAAACGGAAAGCTGAAAAGAAATAAATAAGAAAACCCCATTATTCGTTTTGAATAGTGGGATTTTTTTATCGTATGAATTTGAGTATGCCAATTTATAATTATTTTCGTTCGTTTATAAATGCTCTAAATAGTGGCAGGCATGATGAAAAGAACTTTTTATAACTTTCACAATAATCGCGGTCAGCACGGGTGCGTTTGCAACCGCCTGCACGACATACAGGATAATATTTGCATTGTTTACATTTTTCTGGCACTGCAAGACTTTCACGCAAGAATTCTATTGCCTTATCACAGTGGGCAAGGGTGTCAAAATTCTCGTTTTCATTATTGATATTGCCAAGATACCATTCATCAGTGCAATAAAAGTCGCAAGGGTAAATATTGCCGTTACCCTCAGCAACAAATTGGTGCATACAATGGCCACACATTCCGCACTGTTCGGTCTTGTTGCCTAAAAATTGATGGACAATATTATCAAACCAACGGACACTTGTGTATTGCCCCCTTACATAATCCTTAACATAATAGTTAAAGCATTTTACAAGAAAATCACCGTATTGTGCAGGGGTCATGTATAACTCACTTTCGGTGTTGTCATCAAATGGTCGCAAACACGGAATAAACTGCAAATATCTAAATCCTTTGTTGCGGAAAAACTTGTATATATCATCAATATTATCTGCACAATAACCTGTAAGCACAGTTAAAATGTTAAACTCAACCTTGTGCTTTTTAAATTTTTCAGCAGCAGCCAAAATGCGATAAAATGTGTTTTCGCGATTAGCATCAACACGGAATTTATTGTGCTTGAAATCACCATCAAGACTAAGACCTACAAGGAAATTGTTTTTGTGAAAAAACTCGCACCACTCATCAGTGACAAGTGTACCGTTTGTTTGTGTGCTGAAATAAATTTGGCTATTTAATTTATTTGCCGACTTAACCTTTTCAACAAAGTGCTTGAAATAGGGGAGTCCTGCCATTAAGGGCTCACCACCCTGAAAAGCAAATGCAACACTTTCTCCGTTAGCAAATGCCAGTGCTTTTTCTATTAAATTGTCAGCGGTTTCACTTGTCATAATACCGAAAGAAGAAACCTGGCGAAGTTCAGTAACATTGTGATAGAAACAGTACTCACACCGCATATTACAAAGGGAAGATGCGGGCTTAATCATAATTGAAAGTGGTGGCATAAATATCTCCTTTTTAGTAATGAATAGTGAATAATGAACTGTTTAGGAACTGCGTTGCAATTAAATAATAAGCGTTGCAGACCCTTAGTTATTCATTTTTCATTCTTCATCATTCATTATTCATTATATAATAAAGCCCACTGAAAATCAACTTTTCAATGGGCAATTATTATTTATGCTTTTTTGTAATAATCGTAGTTAATTCCTCTACGATTTTCTTTGAAGTCATTCATAACTTCATCCATCTTTTCGTTAAGTTCTTCTGCAATTGTTGGATATGTGCTTGTGCGATTATAACTTTCGCTCTTGTCGTCGTTAAGCACGAATAACCAATTCTTTCTTGTCTTGTCAAAGAATGCAGGGTTGTCATTTTGCATCTTACGGAAATATTTAAAGGTTACATATTCATTTTCAGTAAGAATAGGATATGTGTAATCTTTATATTCTTCACGATTAAGAACTTCTTCAGTTGTCATTGTGTATTGGAGTGCTTTAAGCTTTTCGCGTTTCATATGAAGAATTGGATGGTCTTCGTTATGAATTGCAGTGTCATCTTTAAGAATAGGAAGCATTGAAACACCGTCAATAGTTCTATCAAATGGCAAGTAATTTTCTTTGCCACCGTCACCGGTAATTCCGCAAAGGTCAATAAGAGTTGGGAACATATCAGCAAGCACAGCACTTTGTGCTCGTGTTGAGCCCGCATCCCAAAGTCCGCCATTATTTGTCCACTTAATCATAAATGGAACCTTTTGACCTGCTTCATAAGCCATGTATTTACCACCACGAAGTTCACCTGTTGAACCTTCAAGTGCAGGACCATTATCGCTTGTAAAAATAATTATTGTGTCGTCCATAACGCCTAATTCTTCAAGTGTGTTAAAAAGTTCGCCTAAGTAGTAGTCAAACTCGGTAACGCAGTCAACGTATGTACCCATACCACTTGTGCCGTCAAAATCATCACCTGCAAAAACAGGACCATGTGGCCATGGAGTTGCATAGTATGCGAAGAATGGCTCATCAGAATTAGTAACCTGGTCAGTAATCCAAGCGTCAATAGAGTTGTGAATCCATTCACTTGCTTGGCTTTGCTCTTTCTTACCGTCTTTAAAGAATTCATCAGTGCCATGTACAATTTCATAAGCACCGTTTTCTTCTTCAACATAGTAGAATGGAGTCATATCGTTAACGTGATGGCTGCCATAGAAATAGTCAAAGCCCTGATTTGTAGGAAGATATTCACCATAGTCACCAAGGTGCCATTTACCGAATGCACCTGTATTGTAACCAGCTTGCTGGAATACTTCAGCAATTGTGATTTCATCACCAAGCATACCATCACAGTTGTTGCCCATTTCAATAGAGTTGAAAAGACGTGTTGATGCAAATGGTGAAAGTGTTTGTTGTGTAGGATAAATAACATTGTCAGCATAACCACGGAATGGATAACGACCAGTCATTACGCTGAAACGTGCAGGTGAGCAAACTGAATAGCTTGAATAGAAGTTGTCAAAGTTAACGCCTTCTTCACCAATGCGGTCAATATTTGGAGTGTCATAAATTGCACCATTAAGTGAAATATCACCCCAACCTAAGTCGTCCATCATAATAAAAAGCACATTAGGTTTGCCTTCAGTAACTTTGTCAACACCGTCAAGATAATCGTCATGACCTTCCCACATTCTTTCAACGTTAGGTTGTGAACGAAGGTTCATTGTGATTACATAGAATGCAGATGTAGCTGCAAGAAAAACGCTAACGATACTTGTAATTACAACGTGTGCGCCTTTGTTTTGGAACTGCTTTTTGCCAATAAACAAAAGGGCAAAAAAGAAAATAGCACAAGGTAAAATAAGTAAAAGGTTACCACCAAGGCGAATAAAGAAATTCGCATTGTCAGCACCTGATGTGAGAGCATTTTCAACAGATGCCCAACCAGCTTTACCACTTGTAAAAGCACCAAAACCAGCGTCAGCGCCCCAAATTGCATAATAAAGCACAACTGACAAAGCGTTTATGCCATATGTAATAAAATTCCATATGTAAAGCTTTTTAAAAATAAAGATTCCCAACATCATAAGGGCAACAACAATGCACATGTATGCAACGTTTACAACAGCAACTAAATTAAGTCGCATAATTTGTAATGCAAGGGCAAGAATAATGCCGATTACCATAATAATCATTGGAAATACTTTTTTTGATTTGTCAAATATCATTCCCTTTTTCACTACTATTCCTCCTTAGGAAAAATATTCAATTAATTATACTATATAATATGAAAATATTCAATACAACAAAACATATAAAAAGGGGCAGTCTTTTTTTACAGACTGCCTAATTTTTAATCGTTATATTTTTTTGATTCTTCTAAAATCACATTGTAAACCTTGTCGTGCAAGTCTTTAACATCAGCACGGGACATATTGCCTGTTTCAATAGGGTCAAGGATTGTGATTTTAACATCAGCAGGAGCAACAACACCGTCGTTACCTTCAAGCACCTTGAAAACATTTCTTATATAAACTGGTACAACCGTAACATTTGTTTTTTGTACAATTTTAAATGCACCATTTTTGAATTCATCAGGAGTGTTTGAGTAACCACGCTTGCCTTCAGGGAAAATAAGCATTGAGTGACCACTGTTAATGGTTTCAATAGTTTTGTGAATTGCTTTAACTGCTTCACGAGGATTTTCTTGGTTTACAGGCACGCTTTTAAGCATTTTACTTATTGTGCCAATGAAAGGTACACCTGCAAGTGAGATTTTCATCATAAAACCAAAATAGAAATTACTTAAAGCGTAAAGAAGTATAGGAATATCAGCATAACTTTGGTGATTTGGTGTAAAAAGTACAGGTCTATCAGTAGGAACTTTTTCAATACCTTCAACAGTAATGTTTAACTTTGCGGCACGAACAACAAATTTAGACCACTTTTTAACTGTTTTAAACGCAAAAGCATCACGCTTTTCATGTTTACCTTTTTTATCAAGATGGTTGTAGTACATAATTTTGGGATTCATTACAAATAACAAATGACCAACAACCTTGATGATTACTATCCAACTAAATGCTTTTTTCTTAAAATCTTTCATTTTGATTGTTCCTCTTAACAAGAAATTTTTATTAGTCGTTATATGTACAATATGATAACACAAAAAAGAAGTTAATACAATATTAAAGGTAGATGATTTTTAAAGAAATGATATTGACATTTTGCCCATTTTGTTGTAAAGTTATGTGGTAAAGGTTTAATTTTTGAAAGGGGTTTTATAAAATGGCTAAAAAACAGCTTACACCCGAACAATACAGAACTAAAATCGAAAAGAAAGCTGAAAAAAGAAATAAGTTTGTAAATTTATTTATTAAAGCGGTTGCTATTTGTGTTGCTGTTGCAATAGTTTATAGTGCATCAACATTGGCATATACAAAAATAGGTCTTTCAACTGTCGTAAAAAATTCAAACAGCGTAGTTAACAACAGTAATAATAATAACTCTAAAGAAGACGAAGGCGTTAACTGGGATGATGAGGGCGCAGGTGAACAAGGCGGTTCAACTGAACAAGGCGGCTCAACTGAACAAGGTGGTTCAACTGAACAAGGCGGTTCAACTGAACAAGGTGGCACAACTGCTACTGTTATGACATCTAACACATTACAGTTTGAGTTATTTGTTAAATCATTTAATGATGTTAAAACAAAAGCAAAAAGTGTAACTCAAGTTAAGAAAAACGCTTATAACTATGATGAGCACGTTGACGCTAAAGGCAATACTATTATTGAAGGCGCTGGTAAAGGTCTTATGGGCTCACTTCTTAAAGAAGAAGAAACAAACGTTACATACAAGGGTTCTGATATTGCAGCTAACTTCCCACCAGCAGGTGCTACTTGCGGTCTTACAAAGAGTGACGTTAAGGCAATTAGCTGTAAAGAAGAAGGCAATTATTATGTAATTACAGTTGTTGTTAAGGGTGCAGTTGACCCAACAGCAGGTAAAAAAGTTGGCTCAGTTGCATCAATTCTTACAAAAGAATCAATTCAAGAGCCAATTAAAGATGTTCCAATTATCAACAAACTTGAACCAAAATGTGATTACAAAGCAACAACAGCAATTGCAAAAATTGAAAAGGATTCAGGTAGACTTGTTGAATACTACTTCGACCTTCCTATGTACCTCTATATGGGTGACTATTCAGTAGGTCTTGGTTTCGAAGAATGGTGGAAAGTTGCATATTAATTAATATTTAATTAAAGAGCTTGCTCGTTTGAGTGAGCTCTTTTTTTATGCAAAATAGTTTCTTTTTCCGCAATGCTGCGTGTCTTTCGGCTCGTAGTATTTCTTTTGAGTAAGCTTTTTATGCAAAATTATAACGAATTTGAGTTGTTTGTTGTATTTATTGCCAAATTTTGTAACAAAGTGCACAAATGCTTGTAATGAAATTTGTTGCCAATTTGACTATTTTGTTCAAAATTTACTTGAAATCGTGGCTTTGTAGTGATAAAATATATGTGTATGATTATAATTACGACCAAAACTGTGAGGTGAAGAAAGTGGTGGATTCTCAAAATAATAATTACGAGGCGCAAGTACCAGTGTATTTATTCCATCAAGGTAACAATGCCCGTGCTTATGAATATATGGGGGCACATCGTGTAGATGATGATACAGTTGTGTTTCGCACTTGGGCACCAAATGCGGTAGCGGTTAGTGTCAGTGGTGATTTTAACGGTTGGAATGACACAGCAAATTATGCTGAGCGCATTACCGCAGGTGGAATTTGGGAAGCTTATGTTAAAGGCGTAAAACTTTACGATTCATATAAATTTTGCATTACAACTAGTGATGGCAGAAAGCTTATGAAAAGTGACCCTTATGGTTATCATATGGAAACACGCCCTGACAATGCCACAAAATATTACGAGCTAGGAAATTATAAATGGACTGACGCTAAGTGGGAAAAAGCAAAGCGTGAAAAAGCACAGTATGATAGACCGGTTAACATTTATGAAGTACATTTTGGCTCGTGGAAGCAATATGATGACGGTAACTTCTATTCATATCGCAAAATGGCTGAGGAGTTAATCCCTTATGTTAAAGAAATGGGATATACTCACATTGAATTTATGCCACTTACTGAATTTCCGTTTGACGGCTCATGGGGTTATCAGGTTACAGGTTATTTTGCAGCCACATCTCGTTATGGCACACCTGATGATTTAATGTATCTTATTGATATGTGTCACAAAAACGGAATCGGTGTTATTCTTGACTGGGTACCGGCTCACTTCCCTAAAGATGCAAATGGTCTTTATGAATTTGACGGTACACCTTGTTATGAGTATGCTGATGTGCGAAAAGGTGAGCATCTTGAATGGGGAACAAAAGTTTTTGACTTTGGTAGAAACGAAGTGCAGTCATTCCTTATTTCAAGTGCAATGTTTTGGCTTGATAAATATCATATCGACGGACTTCGTGTTGACGCGGTTGCATCTATGCTTTACCTCAATTATGGTAGAGATGATGGCCATTGGATAGCAAATAAAGATGGTGGCGTTGAAAATCTTGAAACTGTTGAATTCCTTAATAAACTCAGTATGAATGTTTTCCGTGACTATCACGGCAGTCTTCTTATAGCGGAAGAAAGCACCGCTTGGCCAATGGTTACCAAACCTGTTTATATGGGTGGACTTGGGTTTAACTACAAGTGGAATATGGGTTGGATGAATGACATTCTTCGTTACTTTTCAATGGACCCACTTTATAGAAAAGGCAATCACGGTTGTATTACATTTTCATTCTTTTATGCATTTTCCGAGAACTTTATCTTGCCAATTTCTCATGATGAGGTTGTGCATGGTAAATGCTCACTTATAAATAAAATGCCAGGTACTTATGAAGAAAAGTTTGCAGGTGTAAGGGCATTTATGGGTTATATGATGGCTCACCCCGGTAAAAAACTTATGTTTATGGGTAGCGAGTTTGGTCAGTTTATTGAGTGGAACTACAAACAAGGTCTTGACTGGTTACTTTTAGAGTATGATGCACACAAACAGTTGCAAACATATTTTAAAGACCTTAATCATTTCTATAAAGACAACGCTCCACTTTGGCAGGTTGACCACTCTTGGGAAGGTTTTTCTTGGATTTCGGCGGATGACAACGACAACTCAGTTATTTCATTCCGTAGAATTGACCAAAAGGGTAAAGAGATTATTGCAGTATGCAACTTTACACCGGTAGCAAGAGACAACTATAAAATTGGTGTTCCTGCAAAGAGTAACTACAAGATTGTGTTCAATTCCGACGACCGTAAATATGGCGGCACAGGAAAATCACAACCTGAAAAAATCAAGTGGCAAAAAGAAGAAATGCACGGATTTTCACAATGTATTTCTCTTGATTTACCACCAATGTCAACAATCTATCTTCAAAAAACAAGATAACAAAATATACTAACATCCATTAAGGAGGAATAAATATGGCTAGAAAACAAGAATGTATTGCAATGCTTCTTGCAGGCGGTCAGGGAAGCCGTCTTGGAATTCTCACAAAGAACATTGCTAAACCTGCTGTACCATACGGCGGTAAATACAGAATTATCGACTTCCCACTTTCAAACTGTGTAAACTCAGGTATTACTACCGTTGGTGTTTTAACACAGTATCAACCACTTGAACTTAATGACTACATAGGTAATGGTCAAGCATGGGACTTAGACCGTGCAAATGGCGGTGTACATATTCTTTCACCTTATCAACAAATCAAGGGTACTGAATGGTATAAGGGTACTGCAAACGCTATTTATCAAAACATAAATTTCATTGACCGTTATGACCCTGAATATGTTGTAATTCTTTCAGGCGACCATATCTATAAAATGGACTATAACAAAATGCTTGAATACCATAAGGAAAAAGGCGCTGCTTGTACAATTGCAATGCTTGAAGTAGATTGGGAAGAAGCAAGCCGTTTTGGTCTTATGATTTTAAATGATGACAACTCAATTAGTGAGTTTGAAGAAAAACCAAAAAATCCAAGAAGTAATAAGGCATCAATGGGTGTTTATGTGTTTACTTGGAGCAAGCTTCGTCAATATCTTATTGATGATGAGCAAGACCCAAATTCTAGCAACGACTTTGGTAAAAATGTTATTCCAAAAATGCATGCTGATGGTGAAAAGATGTATGCTTACCTCTTTGATGGTTACTGGAAAGATGTTGGTACAATTGATAGCTTGTGGGAAGCAAACCTTGACCTTCTTAATCCTAAAGTTGACCTTGATTTGTCAGACACAAGTTGGCGAATTTATGCAAAAACTCCTTCAAGCCCACCACATTACATTTCAAATAATGCAATAGTGCAAAACTCAATGATTTCAGAGGGCTCACGAGTTTGTGGCGAGGTTGACTACTCAATTCTTTTCAATGACGTTGTTGTTGAAGAAGGCGCAAAGGTTGAATACTCAATTGTAATGCCAGGCACAGTTATTAAAAAGGGTGCGGTTGTACAATACTCAATGGTTGCTGAAAATGCAGTTATTGAAGCAGGTGCAGTTGTTGGTGCAAATCCACAAGATGTTGCAAATCGTGATGACTGGGGCGTTGCAGTTGTTGGTGCAGGCGTAACAGTACATGAAGGCGCTTTTGTAGCACCTAAAGCAATGGTTGATGAAGATGTAGTAAAGGAGGCTGAATAAAATGACCTGTAAAAATGTTTTTGGACTTGTTTTTTCAAACGCTTATGATGAGTGTATTGATGAGTTAACAGGTATTCGTACAATGGGTTCAGTGCCATTTGCATCTCGTTACCGTCTTATTGACTTTACTCTTTCAAATATGGTTAACGCAGGCATTGAAAAGGTTGGCGTGCTTACAAAGAGTAATTATCAGTCACTTATGGACCACGTAGGTACAGGCAAACCTTGGGATTTATCTAGAAAAAATGATGGTCTTTTCATTCTTCCACCATTCTCAACAACTGAGGTAGGTGGCAATAACGACAAGCTTTCATCACTTAAGGGTGTGCTTGGCTTTATTTCTCGTTCAACTGAAGAATATGTGCTTCTTTCAGACTGTAACACAGTTGTAAATCTTGATGTTGAAGATTTAGTTGATTATCATATTTATAATAATGCCGATATCACAATTGTTTATAAGACTGGTAAAAAACCAAACCTTGAAGGTTCAATGACACTCGATATAGGATTCTATGGCAGAGTTGAAAATGTTGAAATCAACCCTAATGTAGATAGTGATGTAAACTATTCACTTAATATTATATTAATGAAAAAAGCTCTTCTTGAGAAGCTTATTAATGATGCAGTTAGCAACCATTACAAGAGCTTCGGTCGTGATATTATTAAGAGAAATATTGATAATCTTAATGTTTATGGTTATGAGGTTAAGGGCTACGCAGCAACTATAGAATCTCTTGAAAGTTTCTTTAAAGTAAATATGGAACTTCTTAACATTGAAAACGCTGACGAACTTTTCTACAAAGAACGACCAATTTACACAAAAGTTCGTGATGATATGCCTGCAATTTACGGCATTGGTTCAAGCGTTAAGAATTCACTTGTTGCTGATGGTTGTATTATTGAAGGTACAGTTGAAAATTCAATTCTTTTCCGTGGCGTACGTGTTGAAAAGGGTGCTGTTGTTAAGAATTCAATCATTATGCAAGATGGTATGATTTCAAAGAACACATCAGTAAACTATGTAATTGCTGACAAGAGCGTTGTAATTACACCAAACAAAACTCTTTCAGGTGCTGAAAATTATCAGCTTTATATTGGTAAGGAAATTGTAATCTAAGTAATGAATTGTGATTAATCACATGAATTGCACCTGACGGTGCATTTCGAAAGGAAAAATATATGAAAGTTTTATATGTTGCAAGTGAGGCACTTCCGTTCAAAGCAAGTGGCGGTCTAGGTGATGTTGCAGGTAGTCTTCCTCAAGCACTTCGCAAACGTCTTATAGGTGCGCGTGTTGTTATGCCTCTTTATGACACAATTAGTCAAGAACTTAAAGATACCATGAAATTTGTAACAAGCATTTCAGTGCCTGTTGCATGGAGAAGACAGTATTGCGGTGTTTTTGAAGCAAAAGCAGGTGGCGTAATCTATTATCTTCTTGATAATCAATATTACTTTAAGCGTGATGGTCTTTATGGCTATTATGATGATGCTGAGCGTTTTGCATTCTTTGCTCGTGCAGTACTTGAAATAATTCCACACATTGATTTTAAGCCGGACATTATTCATTGTAACGACTGGCAATCAGCACTTACCCCTGTTTATTACAACACACTTTATGCAAATCGCCCTGGTTTTGAAAACATTAAAACAGTTTTCACAATCCATAATATTCAATATCAAGGCACTTATGGCATGGACCTTTTAGGTGATGTTGTAGGACTTCCTGAAAGTGCTGCATCACTTCTTGAATATGATGGTGACTGTAACTATATGAAAGGAGCTATTGAGTGTGCTGATAGAGTTACAACAGTTTCTCCATCATACGCTAACGAAATTCTTGACCCTTGGTATTCACATGGCCTTGATATTATTCTTAATCAGCGTTCATGGAAATTAAGCGGTATTTTGAATGGTATTGACACAATTCTTTATAACCCTGAAACTGATAAAGATATTGAAGTTAACTACACTTCAGCGGATTTTGAAGAAAAGAAAGCAGTTAACAAAGCAAAACTTCAAGAGTATTTTGGATTACCTGTACGCCCTGACGTGCCTGTTATGGGTATGGTTACACGCCTTGTAGGTCATAAGGGTCTTGACCTTGTTAAAGCAGTGCTTGATGAGTTACTTGCAACTGAAGATATTCAGTTTGTAGTACTCGGCTCAGGTGAATGGCAATATGAAAGCTTCTTTAAAGAGATGGCTGAAAAATACCCTGATAAAATGGGACTTAAAATCGGCTTTATTCCATCACTTTCAAAGAAAATTTATGCAGGTTGCGACTTGTTCTTAATGCCAAGTAAGAGTGAGCCATGTGGACTTTCACAAATGATTTCACTTCGTTATGGTACAGTTCCTATCGTTCGTGAAACAGGCGGTCTTCGTGACAGCATCAAAGACAGTGGTGATGGCGAGGGTAACGGATTTACATTCTCAACATACAACGCTCACGATATGCTTTATACAATTAAGAGAGCAATCGGCGGCTACTCTAACAAAGAGGGTTGGAATATTCTTGTAAAGCGCGCAATGGAATGTGACAACAGCTGGGGCAAATCAGCAAATGAATATATTCGTCTTTACAAAGATGTTCTTAAAGGTTAATAAAAATAAAAGGCGAGGTCATAAACCTCGCTTTTTTAATGAACAATTTTGCACTTTTATTGTTGTTGCATTTACAATAAAAAATTGATATACTAAATTCATAGGAAAATTTGACCTTTGGGGGTAAAAAAATGGCAATATACACTCTTAAAAACAACATTTTTGTACTTGAAACCAAAAACACTCATTATGTGCTTGGGGTGGATAAATATGGCTACAACCGACACATTCATTGGGGTAAAAAGTGCAACATAAATGATTATTACACAACTGATATTTGGGACGAAAACTCAAATCATACCCGTCTTGATATGGCAAAGCAAGAATACACTGTTTTCGGTGGTACAATGTATCGAGAAAGTGACTTGAAAGTGGTATTTCCTGATAAATGCCGTGAAATTGAGTTAGAGTTTAAAGATGTAAAGGCGGAAGATAATCTTCTTACTGTAATTTTTGAAGATAAAGCATATCCATTACAGGTTATACTTAAATACAAAATCCAAGATAATGATGATATTATTACTCGTTGGGCTGAAATTAAAAATATAGGTAGTGAAAAAATTATTCTTGATAGAGTATTTTCAGCGGAGTTAACACTTCCATCAATCTACCCTTATACATTTAAAAATACAAATGGTAGTTGGGGCGGTGAATTTGTTGAAACCGAGTCAACTCTTGAAGGTGGCGCATTAGTATTTGACAGTAAGCGTGGCACAACAGGTCATAATCAGTCACCATATTTTATAGCATATCAAAATGCGGATGAAAAGCAGGGCGACGTATATTTCGCAACACTTGCATATAGCGGCAACTTTAAGGTGCTTTGCACTCGTGACCTTTTCTACACAACAAGAGTTTCATTAGGACTTAATGACCACGATTTCAAGTATGAGCTTAAAGGCGGAGAAACTTTAGAAACACCTAAAGTATTTTGTGGTTATACAGTTGGATTTGGTGAAATGAGCCGTCAAATGAATCGTTTTGCAATTAACCACGTGTTGCCAAAACAGTTTAATGATAAGATTTTGCCAGTGCTTTACAACTCTTGGGAAGCAACTGAGTTTGATGTAAATTGTAAAGACCAAACAAAACTTGCAAAGCTTGCTGCTGATATGGGCGTTGAACTTTTTGTTATGGATGATGGTTGGTTTGGTGGCCGTAATCACGACCGTGCAGGTCTTGGTGATTGGTTTGTAAACAAGCGCAAATTCCCTAAGGGCATTGATGAGCTCATTAACAATGTAAATAAATTTGGTATGGATTTTGGCCTTTGGTTTGAGCCCGAAATGGTAAACCCTGACTCCGATTTATTCCGTAATCATCCTGAATGGGCATATCATTATGACAATCGTACAGCCCATACATTACGTCATCAGTTAGTCCTTAATATGACTCGCAAAGATGTTCAAGAATATATTTTTGAGTGTATGGACACAATGCTCACAAATCATAACATTAAATACATTAAATGGGATATGAATAGACCACTTTCGGAAACAGGTGCTGAAAATCTTGCTTGTCCACAAGAGTTGTGGTATAGACATACTCAAGCGGTTTATGATATTGTTGACCGTCTTAAAGAAAAACACCCTAATGTTGCTATTGAAAGTTGCTCATCAGGTGGTGGCCGTAGTGACTATGGTGCTCTTATGCATTACGACCAAGTGTGGACAAGTGATAACACAAGTGCCGTTGATAGAATGATGATGCAAAAGTGGTTTACATATCTTCGCCCTACAAAAGTTATGCGTGCTTGGGTAACTGATGTTAACTGGTATAACCCACCAATGTCACTTGATTTTAGATTCCATATAGCAATGCAGGGTTCACTTGGTGTTGGTGGAAATCTTACAAAGTATAGCAAAGAGGATTTAGCAATTGCTGAAAAGAATATTATTCTTTATAAAGCAATTCGCCACCTTGTTCAATTCGGCGACCTTTATAGAATTCTTGACCCTGACCGTGATGAAATTCTTTTCAACCTTTATGTTAGTGAAGATAAGAGTGAGGCAGTAGGTTTCTTGTCTTCAGTAGTTACACGCTTTATGCAAAAACAAATTCCTTTGAAATTTGAGGGATTAGATGATGAAAAAATCTATAAATTCTCAATCGGTAGTGCAAAATATGAAAAGAGTGGCGCATTCCTTAAAAATGTTGGTGTGCCTGTAACTGTTCGCGGTATGGGTTACAACCAAATAATTAGGATTAGGGCAAAATAAAAAACAAAAAAACGGCGGAGCGTTAATGCTCCGCTATTTTTTATAAAATTATACACAAAAGTCCGTTGCAACTTTCGTTTATTACTCGCTCTAATGTTTCTTGGAATTTCATTCGTGCATCAGTTGGCATATGGTAAAGTTTGTTGCGAAGTCCCTCGTTTACAAGGTCGTTCAGTGATTTGCCGAAAATATTGGACTCCCAAATTTTATGGGGGTCTTCTTCAAAGCCGGCAAGAAGATATTTAACCAATTCTTCCGACTGACTTTCACTACCAACTATTGGTGCAACCTCTGTTTTTATGTCGGCACGCATCATATGAATTGATGGTGCTGAAGCGCAAAGGCGTACACCATATCTACCCCCTTGTTTTACAATTTGTGGTTCTTCTAAAGACAGTTGGTCAATGGTTGGCATTACTATTCCATATCCCGTTGTTTCAACTTCATCAAGGGCTGATTTTATACGCTCATACTCTTTCTTAATAGTTGATAACTCTTTCATACAAGCAAGAAGTCCTTGCTCACCGTCAATGGCAATTCCCGTTGTTTCATGGAGTATTTTATAGAACAAATCGTTGTTCATACTGACTGAAATCCACGCACTACCAACGCTTAAATCCATATTAGAAATTTGTGCGCTTGTAATGTGTTCACAATTACAAAGAGAGTCAGTCATAACGCTAATATCTCGCACATAGGTTACATTTTCAACGGACTCCCAAACACTTTTAATAGTTTCAGTTTTAAGCCAATGGTCGTCGGGGAGTGATACAAGCCAAAGCGGTAAATCAATACCAACTTCTTTAACAGGGAATTCAAAAAGGATTTGTGTAATAATCTCTTTTATTTCTTGCTCACTTAATTCTAGACAGTTAACCGCCATAACTGGTACCGAATATTTTATAGACAACTCATCACAAAGTCGTTGCGCTGACTCACCTTTAGGATGCATACAGTTAAGAAGCACAACAAATGGCTTGTTAAGTGCCTTTAATTCGTTAATAACTCGTTCTTCCGCCTCTTCATATTCATCTCGCGGAATATCACTTATGCTACCGTCAGTAGTAACAACAAGACCAATGGTTGAATGTTCCGTAATAACCTTTTGAGTGCCGATTTCAGCCGCCATATTAAATGGAATTTCATTCTCAAACCAAGGAGTGTGTACCATTCGTGGTCCGTCACCTTCAATATAACCTAACGAGCTTGGTACAATATAGCCAACACAGTCAATCATTCGCACATTAAAACTTGCGTTGTCAGGTAGCGTAATCTTAACCGCGTTTTCAGGTATAAATTTTGGCTCGGTAGTCATAATTGTGCGCCCTGCGGAAGATTGTGGCAACTCATCAGTTGCACGGTCTTTTACAGCGCCATCTTCCATATTTGGAATAACAACTGAATCCATAAATCGCTTTATAAAGGTGGATTTACCTGTTCTTACAGGACCTACAACACCAATATAAATATCACCGCCTGTGCGCACAGCAATATCGTTATAAATACTCGAATTACTCATATTAAACCCTCCTTACACCTTTGGAATAAGCAACTTGCACTTTTTCTCAACGGTGTTACCAGTCAAGTGATTTTCACGCATAATTGCATCAATTGTTGTGTTGTGTTTTTCGGCAATGCTCCAAAGGGACTCATCACATTCCGCAAAATAAACAGTAAGTGACGCGGTTTTTACAGTTTTTGGCTTAGATTTATCAACAACTATTTCAGTAATAACACTCTTTTCATTTTCACCAAAAACAAATCCGTGAATATGTATTTCAATGCGCACATCTAACTTGTTGCCTTCGTTCATCACATAGCTTGATGCGGTAGCAACACAATGGGGCTTGCAGGTGAGTAAACCACAGTCTACTTGTAAAGGACGCTTATACTCAAATGGAATTTGCCTTTGTGCAAATGAAATGTCACCATTAGCATCTTCGTAAATAATGTTCGTTGTAACCTCGCCACAAATTGCAACACCATCTTCCGTTACCATGAAATTTGAAGATGCATTTTGACAAGAAAAACTTAGAACTTTTGTTATACCGGTAGTACCAAAATCCGCAATACCGCGACAAAGGAAGGTGTCGTCAATTTTTTCATAGAGAGTGGGTGAGTAAACAACGCCTTTTTTCACTTGTGACTCATATTTTGTTGAGTAGGCGTCTTTTACGCAAGTGATTTGACGGGTACAAAAAGCACAAGCTGAAAATCCAATAGTTGCTGAAATGTCAAGAAGATTTTTGTTTCCAACCGAGTCAAATCGTGGTCGCACTTCGTGGCTCATAACTGAAAGAAGTGCGTCAACACTACAAGTGTCGTTAATGTCAGGTGATTCAATAATTTGGTTAATACTGATTGTGTTTTCAAGGTTATAAACAGTGCAGGTCTCTTGCCCTGTAAATGCTGTGCGTATCGTCATTTCACCCTTTAAGAATAGCTTGTTTGAAATAACCTTAAGTTCATCAATAACTGCCACTGTACAGGTAGAAATAATTGCACCAATAGGTTCCGAAAGTGTACCAGTTTCAACGGTTTCAGAAATGGTAAAACATTTTTCAGTAACTGACACAAGGTCGCAAGCTTCAATTTCTTCACATCTTGCAGTAACACCATCACCGCTTGCATCACAAATAAATTCGCACTTTTTCTTATCGGTTGCCTTTGCAAAAATTGTAACCGCACCATGCACCTCAAATTTTCGTTGCCCTGAAACTCTATAATTTACATAGTCAGTTTTTGCACCAAGAAAAACGTCGGTAACTAAGTCAGCAGATTTAAGTTCAATTTGTTTTGAAAAGTGAATTGTTTGGTCAAAGCAACGGATTTTGCCCTCTTCACAAATGTAAAGCACCTTTATAAGACACTCACACTCAGCGGTAATTCGGTCCCCGTTAATTTGATGTGACTGTATTCCCGACACTGCACTACACCTAAGAATTCGCACAATATCAGGCATGTATTCAGGTAAGGATACATCACAATCAATAGAATGTTCCGCACTTGCCTGAAAGACCGTATTGCTAACACAAATACAATCTTTATTAGAATTGAATTCCATATAATCTCTCCTTTATCGTCTTTGCGTTTCAATCAAATGTATGAGATAACCTAAAAGAATATGACAAGCATATTTTTTAACAACAAAAAAGACTTGCTTTTCAGCAAGTCTTTTAGTGTTTAACTGTAACATTAAAATTTCAACGCATTTTCTCGATATTCTCTTGGGGTTTTGTCCATTTGCTTTTTGAACATCTTTGTAAAGTAGTTTACATCATAAATACCACAATTTTGTGCAACAGTTTGTATTTGTAGATTAGTAGATGCAAGCAAAAATGCGGCATGTTCAATACGTTTCTTTGAAACATACTCAGTAAGTGTCATACCTGTTTCTTTTTTGAACAATGTTGAAAGGTAACTGGCATTAACATTAAGCATTTCGGATTGATGATGTAAGCTTAAATCAGCGGTTAAGTCCGAATCAATTATGGTAATAACCTTTTGCACAAGAAGTGAGTAGTTTTTCATTGAATGGTTTTTAACTAACGCACAGTATTTGTAAATCATATCGTGCATCATGTCAATACCTTCTTGCACCGATTTAATTTTTTCAATTTTTCTTGCAAAATCTGATGAAACACCATCAATATAGAATGGGTGAACACCGCCTTGCTCAACGGCTTTACGAAGAAGTACATTCGCAACAATAACATAGTTTTTCATATTACGAACAGGGTCAGGCACTCGCATTTCAAGCATAAGCTCTGACGAGTTGCTAATCATTTGCTCGGCCTTGTGAGTAATACCCTGACTTACTGCCTGCATAAGCTTTCTTTCACCTTCATAGCGATTTTCAAGCATTTGCATAGCAAGTAACGGGTCATCAATGTGATTGCCAAGACGCTCAACAATTTCAGGGAAATTGCGTTCAGGAGCAATAAGACTTAAATCTTTTACTGCAAAATTTTCCATGCTGCCCCAAAGAAGCTCGCCTAACGAAATGAAAAGTGACGACACAATGTCTTTGTCAGCATAAACGGGTACAGTTGTATAATATTTTTCAATTTGACTGCAAAGTGTAGGCGGAATATCATATTGCTTTGCAGCGTCAATGACCATTTTTTGAGTAAAATCCCTATCAATATAAGGTCCGGCAATAAAAGTCTTTTTATTATTTGTTTCAGGCAAAATAATAAAAATATAATTACAACTGAAGTTGTCGGTAAGCAAAAATATTGTGTTTTCAGTAAGTGTTTCGTGATGAGTACAAAATAACTGGTCGTAATCTTCATTTAACCCTAATGAATCGCGAAGTCCTCGGTCCGCCATTCTATAAGAAAAGTCACCATCAGTTATAATGCATGAGTTTATTCTATAATTTTCAAGGATTTTTTGAAAGAACTCTAATTGTTTTTCATATTTCATAAAATTTCCTCACAAGTAAAATACTGTTATTATTATCGTACAATTTTTGGTAAATTTCAAGATGTAACAAAAAAAATACTGAAAAAAATGAAAAAAATACTCACTTATTATGCCCTATATAGTATAAAATATTGTTGTATGGTAATAGGGTAGAGTTATACTCTTTCCAACAAGAATTTAAAGGGGGATTTTTCCACAATGGCAAAACAAGTTAAACTTGATGAAAATGGCCATCGCAAGTTTGGCATGCGTGACTCAGTTGCTTATATGATGGGTGACTTAGGTTGTAATATGTCTTTTGCGCTTAAAGGCACAATGGCGCTTTTCTGGACACAGGTTATGGGTCTTAGCGCTTGGTACTCACTTCTTTTAGTTGTAGTTCAGGTATGGGACGCAATTAATGACCCACTTATCGGTTCAATTATTGATGCTGATAAACACAAGTACAAGAGAAATAAATTCTTACAGTACATATTAGTAGGTTCAATTGGTCTTATTGTTGGTGGTGCATGTTGCTTTATTCCTGCAACAGGCGCTTCACTCGTTGCAAAAATTGCAATCTTCATTGGTGGCTATGTACTTTGGGATGCATTCTATACAATAGCTAATGTTCCTTATGGTTCACTTTTATCACTTATCTCATCTGATGATGCTGACAGAGCTTCTCTTTCTGCTTGGCGTTCAATCGGTGGTATGCTTGGTAATATGGTGCCAATGGTAGTATTCCCATTCATCATTTATAATGAAGATGAATCACTTAATGGTACTCGCGTATTTATAATGGCTCTCATTATGGGTGTTGTTGGTTTCATTTGCTTCCAAGTAATGATTAGAAACACTGAAATCCGTGTTGACACAGACGTACAATGCAATGAAGACCAACCTAAATTTAATGTTATAAAGGCAATGGGCAACTTTGTTAAGAATAGACCTGCAGTTGGTGCTACACTTGCTGCTATGGGTATGTTTATCGGTATGCAAGGTGCTACAACAGCTGTTACAGTTACATTCCAAATCTATTTTGACAACACAAAGATTTCAGGTCTTGTTTCAATGTTTGCAATGATTCCTATTGTACTTTTCACACCACTTGCTCGTAAGATGGTTAAAAAGTATGGTAAGAAAGAACTTTCAACAATTGGCTCAATTTGCTACATTGTTGGTGCTGCTGTTCTCTTACTTGCACCACTTGGAATTATTCCTGTTACAGAAGATAACACAAAACTTGACTTGATTATTTACATTGTTGGTCAACTTATTTGTGCATTAGGTCTTGGTATCTACTCAACAGTTTCTTGGGCTATGATGGGTGATGCTATTGACTATAATGAGTGGAAAACAGGTACTCGTGAAGAGGGTACAGTGTATTCACTTCATTCATTCTTCCGTAAACTTGCTCAGGGCGTAGGTCCAGCAGTTGCAGTTGCAATTATGGGTACAATGGGTTATGTAAATAACAGTGCTCCTGATGCAAAGGGCAATTTTACTGCTATTGATGTTAACTTGCTCAGCTGGGAAGTTGCTTGTGATATTCGTATGCTTGTTGCTGTTCTTTATCTTGTTGCTGGTGTATTCCAATTCATTGGTCTTGGTATTGTTTACAACCTTGACAAGAAAACACTTGCTCAAATGCAAGAAGAACTTGCAGAAAGACATGCAAAAGTAGAAATTGCTGAATAATAAGATATAAAATGTAAGGCAGGGGATTAACTCCTGCCTTATTTTTATAAAAAATTATACACAAACCAATAAAAATTATACTCACAAAAAATAATCTTTTAAGTTAAAATATAAGAGTAAATTATTATACTTTTAACAAAGGAAAAGGAGTACATATTATGAGAAAAGTTATCAGTTTAAATCACAAATGGTCATTCCGTAAAGGTGTTAGCGAAGTTCCTGCAGTAACACCTGTTGATTGGGATTTTGTAAGTGTTCCTCATTGTTGGAATGCTATTGATGGTCAAGACGGTGGCAACGATTATTATCGTGGCACTTGCTGTTATGTAAAAGATATTGATATGGAAGAAGTTCCAACAGCCGATAAATATTACCTTGAAATTAATGGTGCAAACTCATCAGCAACTGTATTTATGAATGGTAATAAGTTAGCATCTCATGATGGTGGCTATTCTACTTGGAGAGTTGACATTACTGAAGAACTTAAAAAGGGTACACGCCTTGGCATTCTTGTTGACAACTCAGCAAACGAAACAGTTTACCCTCAAATGGCTGACTTTACTTTCTATGGTGGTCTTTATAGAGATGTAAATCTTATTGCAGTAAGTGAAAGCCACTTTGAACTTGATTATTACGGTGGCAAGGGTATTGCAATTACACCTGAAGTTGTTGGTACTGATGCAAAAGTTACATTTGAATCTTTTGTTACAAACAAAAAGCCAGGTCAAATGATTAACTACATCATTAAAGATAAATCAGGTGATGTTGTTACAACTCTTAAAACAGATGAAGCAGTAGAAACAATTGAAATTAAAAATGTTGTTCTTTGGAATGGTAGAAAAAATCCATATCTTTATACTGCTGAAATCGAACTTCTTGATGGTGACAAGGTAATTGATAAAGTTTCAACTCGTTTTGGTTGTCGTACATTCCAAATTGACCCTGAGCGTGGATTTATTCTTAACGGTGAAGAATATCCACTTCGCGGTGTTTCACGCCATCAAGATAGATGGGGTTATGGTAATGCGCTTCTTCCTGAGCATCACAAAGAAGATATGGAATTTATCTATGAAATGGGTGCAAATACAATCCGCCTTGCACACTATCAGCACGACCAGTATTTCTATGACCTTTGCGACGAATATGGTATGGTAATTTGGGCTGAAATTCCATATATTTCAAAGCATATGCCAACAGGTCGTGAAAATACAATTTCACAAATGAAAGAACTTATTGTTCAAAATTATAACCATCCATCTATTGTAGTTTGGGGACTTTCAAACGAAATTTCAATGAATGGCTCTGATGATGACCTTGTTGAAAATCATAAAATTCTTAACGACCTTTGTCACGAAATGGACAAAACTCGCCTTACA
>JAZKXL010000084.1:0-27621 GCA_045611635.1 Candidatus Fimenecus sp.
GTGTCGTGCAGGCAGACTGTGGCGCCCGGTGCAAACCGCTTAATGCTGCTCGGTTCCCCGCCTGACATGGTTCACAGCGCCCCGCCGCACAGGACCCACACGGCACACGACTGAATTAAGGCATCTTATCTAGTCAAATTATTATACTATATATATGCGGCAATTTCAAGAGGAAAATCAATACTATTTTTATTGTAGTTAAAGTTCTTTTGTGTTAAAATGTATTTGTATAATTGTATTCGGAGGTAAAAAGGATGTTTAACATAATTCCTCAACCTGTAAGCGTACTTTATAATAGTGACAAAAAGGGTTTTACGCTTCATTCAGGTACAATAATTTCACCTTTTTCTTTTGCGGATGATTTAATATCGTTTGCACGAAAAGTATTCAACAAAAAAGTTGTTGTTCATGAAGATACAGGTGAAGAAAGGTCCATCATTTTAAAGATTGACGATACTATGGAGCACGCTGAAGGTTATACCTTAAAGTGCGAAGACCGTCGTGTTTATATTAATGCAAAAACTGAGGCAGGACTTTTTTATGGTTTGCAAACTTTAAAGCAAATGCTTTTGCAAACAAACGGAAAAATTCCATACACTGAAATTATTGACTATCCTCGTTTTGCATATCGTGGCTATATGCTTGATTGTGGTCGCTATTTCTATTCGGTAGAAGATGTTAAACGAGTTGTAGATTTAATGGCTTTACACAAACTTAACACTCTTCATTGGCATTTGACAGAAGACCAAGGTTGGCGTGTTGAAATAAAAAAATATCCGCTACTTACTGAAAAGGGCTCAAAAAGAAGTCATACAAACTTTAATCATAAGCCACACGGGGGTTATTATACACAAGATGAGATAAAAGAAATTGTCGCATACTGTCACTCAAAGCAAATTAAAGTTATTCCTGAATTTGATGTGCCCGGTCACATGGTTGCTGCAATTTCTTGTTACCCATATCTTTCTTGCTTTGATCGCAATTTAGAAGTAGCTACTCATTGGGGTGTTAAGCACGACATTCTTTGTGCAGGTAAAGAGTCGTCTTATCAGTTTGTGTATGATGTACTTGATGAGTTAATTGAACTTTTCCCTGATAAGATTATTCATATCGGCGGTGATGAGGCAGTCAAAATGCGTTGGGAGTTGTGTTCAAACTGTCAAAAAGCGATTAAAGATAACGGACTTCGTGACGAAAATGATTTGCAGATGTTATTTATGACAAAGATAGATGAATATCTTAAATCAAAGGGTTATTCTTCAGTAATGTGGAGCTATGATAAAATCGAAAATGCTGAAAAATTAAGTCCTGATGTTGCTTGGACTGTTTGTGGTATGGGTGACGATAAGGAGTTAGTTGAAAACGAATTAAAGCGTGGCAGAAAGCTTATAAATACTCATTGTTATCCATATTATTTCGATTTCCCACATGGTTGGAATACTCTTAAAATGGTTTGTGAAGATGACGGTGCATTAACTGAAAATGACGAAGAAACATTGGGTATTGAAGCACAAATGTGGACTGAATATGTGCCAAATATGAAACGATTAGAGTTTCTTACATTCCCACGACTTGGTGCTATGGCTGAAAATGCATGGGCTGAAAAAGGGTATCCATCTTTCACAACATTTTTACACAAGGCAAACGATTATTATAAATTGCTTGATGTTTATAAAGTAGGATATGCACCAATCAAAAAAGCATGTCCGTCATTTATATATAAACACGCATCATCAATTTGGTTTAAGCGTCGTGTACTCCATTGGGAAGGTTTGCACAATTTATTTGATGATGCAAAGGTGAAAAAACAAGCAAAAAAATAAAAAGGGATTATATACGAGGTGTTATACTATGAAAAAATACGTTTTGGCATTAGACCAAGGAACAACAAGCTCACGTGCTATTCTTTTTGATAAGAAAGGTAATATTTGCTACAAAGCACAGCACGAGTTTAATCAAATTTATCCACATACAGGTTGGGTTGAGCATAATCCAATGGAAATTCTTTTCTCACAGCTTCAATCAGTTATGGAAGTAATGGCAGCAAGCAAGGCAACTGCAAATGATATTGCTTCAATTGGCATTACAAATCAGCGTGAAACTACTATTGTTTGGGATAAATCAACAGGTAAACCGGTTTATAACGCAATTGTGTGGCAGTGTAGAAGAACTGCTGATATGTGTGAAAAAATCAAAGAAGATAAAGAACTTACACAATATATTAAGGAACACACAGGTCTTGTAGTTGACGCTTATTTCAGTGCTACAAAAATTAAGTGGATTCTTGATAATGTTGAGGGTGCTCGCGAACTTGCTGAACATGGTCAACTTCTTTTCGGCACAGTTGAAACATGGCTTATTTGGAATTTAACAGGCGGCGCAGTACATATTACTGACTATTCAAACGCATCAAGAACAATGATTTTTGATGTTGATAAACTTTGTTGGGATGAATACCTTTGTGAAAAACTCCAAATTCCTATGGCTATGCTTCCAAAAGTTGAGCCATCAAGCAAGGTTTATGGTACAGTTGCAAAGAGTGTTATGGGTATTGAAGACCTTGCAGGTGTTCCAATTTCAGGTGCTATCGGTGACCAGCCAGCCGCACTTTTCGGTCAGGGATGCTTCCAAAAGGGTCAGGCAAAAAATACTTATGGCACAGGTTGTTTCTTGCTTATGAATACAGGCGACAAGCGAGTTGAATCTAAAAACAATCTTGTTACAGGCGTTGCTTGGGGCATTGGCGACGAAGTTGTTTATGCTATTGAGGGCTCGGCGTTTAATGCGGGCTCAGTTATTAAGTGGCTTCGTGATGATTTACACCTTATTCCTTCAGCTCGTCGTTGTGATGAACTTGCTGAAAGCGTGCCTAACTCAAACGGTGTTTATTTTGTTCCTGCATTTACAGGACTTGGTGCACCTTACTGGGATATGTATGCAAGAGGTACTATTGTAGGTCTTACTCGTGGTGCTAATGCAGCACATATTTGTCGCAGTGTTCTTGAAGCAATTGCATATCAAATGACTGACTTGCTTGAAGCAATGAAACAGGATTCAGATATTAATCTTTCGGAGTTACGCGTTGACGGTGGTGCATCAGTAAGTGATATTATGATGCAAATTCAGTCCGATATGATTAGAACAAATGTGAATAGACCAAAAATGGTTGAAACAACTGCAATTGGTGCAGCATACCTTGCAGGCCTTGCAACAGGATTTTGGAAAGATACTGCAGAAATTGAAAAAATCCGTGAAGTTGATAAAGTTTTTGAGCCACAAATGGATTTAGAAAAACGCGAAAAGAGATACCGCGGATGGCTTCGTGCTGTTGAACGTTCAAGAGATTGGGTTGAGCATTAATGGCAAAGATTTTTACTTTCCGCACACCCGAAAAACTTGTAAAGCATTTTTATGAGCATTGTGAAGCGACGGCGTGCAACACGGAAGAAGAATATCTTATAAAAGCAAATGCTGTAATACAAAATCCTCAATCGAAAGTAAAGATTGAAACCGACGAAGGCGATAACGACAAAATATACTACCTCCCTCAAACGGGGGAGATAGTATTCGTTTCAGAAGACGGATTTATTCGCACATACTATATTGCTGATGAAGATTATTTTGAAAGGCAGTAAAAATAAAAAATGAGTAATGGACTTTATTCGAATAATAGTGGGCTTCCCACAATGACCCGTAGCGAATATCTTGCTGAGTATCACGAAATCACAACATATTTTGACGAAGAAAAGTTAAGAATAAAAAAGACATTTCCGTTTTTCTTGATTCTTGCGATTTTGAATGTAATAATTGAAATTGTAATGGTATTTGCTTTAATTCCTATTGTTTTTGATGCCCCATTTATAAACTACCGTTCAAGAATGTTAGCTGTAATTATGTTGTCGGCACCTTGTATTCTTTCACTTCCTTTAGGAAGTCTTATAATTCGTATGAAGCAAATAAAAAAGAAAGAGCAAGAACGCCTTGCTGATTTAGAAAAACGAAAAAAGAGTTGTATAGATTTCGGCACTTATGACGTTGAAAAGTAGGTAGATTATGGACGAAAAGTTAAGAGATGATATTCCTGAAATGACGGAAGAAAAGCCAGATATATCACACATTCCTAATTCTATGTTTGACCAAAATACTGCAACTTTTAATGAAGGCGAAACTATGAATCGTGATTATCTTCATCAGATTTATGGTGAAAGTATGGATTTTCTTAATAAAGAAGTCCGTCTTACAAGAACAAAACATTATGAAATGCGCGAAAAGGTAGAAGAAAATTTTAATGATAGTGTTAAACATGAAAAGAAAAAATTCGCAATAATCTTAGTAGTTTATGTGGTTTTAATGGCGTTTGCAATATTTTCTATAGCTATTTCAATTGAGTTTTTTCAAGGATTTGTTATAGTGGATTCTCAAAAGTATTTTGCTGATGTTAAGTATAACCCACGTAGTCTTTGGGGTGCAGGCGGTTTTTTCTTCGGTGTCGGTTGGATTATTTTTACAATTAGCACAGGTGTATTTGGTGCATTTGTATATAGCACAATTAAAAATGTTAAGCAATATAAAGAGAAAAAAATAAGAGCGCTTAAAATTTTGGAAGAAAATAAATATGAGCAAATGCTTTTAGGACTTTATGATGCAGGTAGGTGAGTTGTGTGGATGAAAATTTCAGAGTAAACACTTTAGAAACAACCGGAGAAAAAGATGATATTTCTCATCTTGCAAATAGAATGTTTGACCAGAATGTTGTTCATGAAGAAGAAAAACCATTGGGTCGAGAATATTTTGACGCTGTGCATCATGGGGAGTTGAAACCTAACACCGACCATATTGTTATGACTCGCTCAATGTATAACAAAAGTGTTATGAAAATTGAAGAAAACACAAAGGCGGAAATCAAAGAGGCAAAAAAATATATACCTATATATGTTATAGGCATAGGGCTTATTCTCTTTGGCGTTCTTGCATTTACTACTGCTTGTGGATTAATTGGGTTAGAGCCAACAATGCGACTTGCCGGGGGTGTTTGGGCGGGTGCGGTTGTTGCTTTGCCTACAATAAGCATTTTTCTTGCAGGTTCTGTTGTTAAGAAAATAAGAAGAGCAAAAAGTGCAAGAGAAAAAGCATTACAACGCCTTGAACAAACTAAACAGGAATGTATGATGATGGGCACTTATGATGCCTTGAAATAACTTAATAAAAACCTAAAACCCCATCGCAAAACTGCGACGGGGTTTTCCTTTTTCACTCGTCAAAAGACGAGATATAACCTTATTAAGTTTATCTAATAATATCAAACAAGGCCCTAAAAGTCAAGGGAATAGAGGCATTTATTTAATCTTTTTTCATTCTTCTCCAGTGGAATAAATACTGCTGAGCAATACCTTCAGTACCTTTTGTGCATTGTGGTAATCCGTTAGGGTACATTTCAGCCATAATACGCTTTACCCACACATCAATAGGGAATGCATCAATTTTATGAAAGCCATAAAGCAAGGTGCATTCCGCAACTTTTGCACCAACGCCTTTGATTTTTTGTAATTCTACACGGCCAAAATCAATTGGTTCGGTTTTGATTTTTTCAAAATCCATTTCGCCATTCGCAACTTTTTGTGCAGCATCTATAATGTATTTAGCACGAAAACCTGCACGCAAGGGGGATAAATCTTCAATCGAGAGTTTTGAAAGAGTTGCAGCACTTGGAAAAGATTTTTTGCCACTTTCGCCTTCACCGAATTCTTCGCAAAGGCGTTCAATGATGCCTTTAATTCTAGGAATATTATTGTTTTGCGAAATAATAAATGAGCAAAGCGCTTCCCAAGGTTCTTGGCGTAAAATTCTAATACCACTATATTCGTTAACTGCCAGTTTTAAGTATTTGTCGTCATATTTTGACACGATTTTAGTGTAATCACAATCAAGGTCAAAATAATTTTTCCATATATTATTAAAGTCTTCTTTTGTGCAGTTATAAAAAACAAGTTCAGTTTCAGTTTGTTCAATTGTAATGTGTCTTCCAAAAGCTATACCATGCCATTTTGCACCATCGTTTTGCCAACGAAATGCTTGACCACAATCAAGACAAAGGGCAAGGTTAAAGGTTTGGGGTAGTGGAATAGAAAAGCAATTTTTCATAATAAAAATCCTTTGCAAAATAGACAAAATTTCATAAAATTTCTATTGATTTTTCCTAATGTTAAATTGCACAAAAATTTTAGACAATTTATAACAAAGGCATGTTCCATTTTGTATAAAATGTAAAGCAATTACAACAAATTGTATTTGTCACTTTTTTAACAATATTTTTTCAAGAGTGTCGAAAAATGGAAAAATATGCTTAAAACCATTGATTTTCGTGGGAGTTATAAACATTTTCAACAGAGTTTTCAACAAATTCATTGAAAAGTTCTTTATACTATTTGTATAAACTTTCTTGTAATAATTTTTGGTTAAAATCCCATATTGACAAATTTTTATGTGAAAAAGTTCACAAAATATAGTATAAAAGTGACTAAAAATCCAACAATATTTGTGAATATAACAAATATGAAGTGTGAGGATTTTTATATGGTCAAGGGAGTAAATCGACAAGTGCTTGAAATTCATGAAACAGGGTGTGATTATTTTGAAAAAGCCCTGTTTTTTGTTCGCCCTGAATTTTCAGGGGAAAGTGATAGCAAGTTAAAAAGTAAAGCACTTAATAGTATTCACAATTCAACAAGAATACCTAAAACTCGTAAGCAAAAAATCAAAAGTAAAGCGTTTTTTGTTACTCAGTTATTGGCATCCGCAGGGGCAGGGGCGGTAATAACCGCATTGATTATAAAATAATCAATTCTTTTGGTGCATTTGTAAGATTTCTACAACCGTTTTTTGTTATAAGTGCCATATCTTCAATTCTGACGCCGAATTTTTCGGGAATATAAATGCCTGGCTCAACAGTTACAATATTGCCAACTTGCAAAACACTATTAGAGGCAGGAGAAAGATTAGGAAATTCGTGAATTTCAACACCTACACCATGACCTGTTGAGTGAGTGAAATATTGACCTAAATCAGCGTTTCTAATAACGCTACGGGCAAACTCATCACCATCTTTACAGCTGACACCTGCTTTGGTGTTATCAAGACAATTTTGTTGTGCTTTAAGCACAGTAGTATATACATTTTTCATTTCGTCAGTTGCAAAACCTACAGCAACCGTTCTTGTCATATCACTGTGATAACCATTTATAATTGTGCCAAAATCCATAGTGATAAAATCGCCGTTTTCTATCTTTTTATCACTTGGCACACCGTGTGGCATTGAGGAATTCGCACCGCTAACTGCGATAGTTTCAAATGAAAGACCCTCACCACCATGACGAAGCATATAGAAATCTAATTCAAGTGCAATTTCTTTTTCGGTAACGCCAACTTTAATGAATTTTAGAATATGTTGAAAGGCATCTTCAGCAATTCGTTGAGCTTTTATAATGCTTTCAACTTCAAAGTCGGTCTTAACTGAACGAAGTGTGTTAATAAGTGTATCAAGTGTTGTGTCGGTAGAAATAGGAGTTTTCTTAAGCACACCTTTAAGTGAGTTGTATGTAGAAACTGTCATTCTTGTTGATTCAACAAGTAATCTACCACAGTTCATTTCTTTAAGGATTTGGGCAATTTGTGGATATGCCTTACCTAAAAGCATAACTTCGCAATTAGTGATTTGCTTTTGTGCAGCTTCAATATATCTGCCGTCAGTAATAAAAACTGCACGGTCAGTTGACACAAGCAAAAATCCATCAGAGGATGGAAAATTGGTAAAATATCTTCTATTTTCAGGTGAGATTATTAAGGCACAAGTGCCACTTTGCTGCTCGCTTAATAATTTTTGTAAATCTTTAATCATAGTAACCAAATCCGTGTAATTTTTCAAATTCTTCTATAACAGGAGTTTCTTTTGCTCGGCGACGTTCATAAAATTTCTTGAAACGAGTTTCACCTTCAAGTGGCTCAACGCGAATTGCAATAGCGCCACAAGCGTTTGCCGCCATAACATCAGCAAAAAGCTGGTCGCCTACCATA
Source organism: Candidatus Fimenecus sp. (assembly GCA_045611635.1). Taxonomy (GTDB): domain Bacteria; phylum Bacillota; class Clostridia; order Oscillospirales; family Acutalibacteraceae; genus Fimenecus. Next base: position 8,071 of record JAZKXL010000084.1, read on the forward strand.
GCAAGCTGATGTGTTTCAATATTCATCATTTGTGCAGCTTTAATAAGTTTATGCGCTTTTGGTTTTCTTGCCATACAAAGATATGGAATACCTAACCTTTTTGAAAGATTTCTTGGTCGTCTTGGCATGGCGTTAGATAAAATCATAACACTGATGCCGGCATCTTGCGTGGTTTTAATCCATTCTTCAAGACCTTGTATGCAGTTTTCTTTACCGTCGTTACAAATGGTATTATCTATATCAAGAGCCACCGCTTTTGCACCCATATTTTGCAAATCTTCAATTGAAATGTCAAGTACACTTTTATAGCGGTATTTTGGCATTGGGGAACTCATAATATATCTCCTTAACAAAAAAATAGTGGGCAATCCGTCAATGGACGCCCACTTGCGTTTTGAAACATAGCTTCGCAAAGCCCAAGCTTATTTGAACTTACGCTTACGTGCAGCCTCAGACTTCTTCTTTCTTTTTACAGAAGGCTTTTCGTAATGCTCTCTTTTGCGAACTTCTTGAATGACACCGTCACGAGAAGTTTGTCTCTTAAATCTTCTGAGAGCGCTTTCTAAGGACTCGTTTTCTTTAACTTTTACCTGACTCATTAAAAATCCCTCCCTTTACATTGGGATACATTGTGTATTATACAACAACAAATGTCAACTGTCAACATCTTTTTGGGAGATTTTTTGCAATGCTTCCTTGCTTTCGGCTCGCAGTATCTTCATACAGCTTCGCCTCGGCAAGATTGCCTTACGAAAAATCTGCTCAAAAAATTAAACGGAGAGTTTTGTCGTCTCTCCGTTTTTTTATTTTATATTTTCTTTGTAACCTTGCCATATATTACGCCAAGTTTCTTACTATAGAATTTACGTTTTTTCGCTTGTTCTTTAGTCATAACCTCTTTAAGAAGCGGTTTTTTGAGCGCTTCCATATTCCCGTCATCAAGAACAAATGCCTGAGTTAAACAAATTCCGCCGTTGCCTTTAAGTTGAGCGCGCACATAACAACTGATTTTGTCAGTAAAATCAGCAAGGTTAATTGTAGATGTAATATTTCCGTCAGCATCAATACTGTCAGTTTTAATAATTTCACCATCAGCAATCCAGTTAATTTCTTTACAGTTAATGCCGTTAAGAGTAATGGTGTCGTTTTCGTTATTAACTGAAATTTTTGTAACTCTTGGGCAAACTCCTTCACCTTTAAAGTTTTCACCTAACTCATTTTTTGCATAACGGGCAATAGAGAAGAATGTACCTGTTTCCATAGCGTTGCGAAGAGTATCTAAAGAATATTCAGGAAGAATAAAATCCATAAAAGCTGTGTCAATTTGGTCAACTTGGTGAGCATCGCTATTTGAAAATCCGAAAACCTTGCGACCGTAAGGAGTAAGAAGTTGTAACAACCTGTCCCATAAAATACGGTCACTACGATTTGGAATATCATACATATTAAGAACTTCCATACCCATACAAGAAGGGTATTTCATAATAAGATTTGCGAAGAATGCAACATTTTTAGGGTCGTTACAGCAATCGGGATTTTTCTTTGCTTGTAATAAATCAGTAGGGTGGTTAATGTGAGAAATACCGCCACTTTTTTCAATAAGTGCCATTGGAATTTCATAGTCATACTCAAGACCTTGAACGCCTTCGTAAGCGTTATCTGTGAAATAACCATTAACGTGATTTTTCATGACAGTAAACATATTGCACTCAATGGCGTTTGGCACGTCGTTAAGTCCACGAGTTTTTGTTCTTGTGTTTTTTTCGGTTTTATATGTACCTGCTTTAATACCTTTGTATTGCTCTTCAGTTAAGTAACTGCGTTTGCCGTGCCACAAATATTGAAAATTGAAAAACGGAATATGAGTTGGCTCTTCATTCCAATATTTACCTAAAATACCGTGCTCAGCAAAAGCAACAATGTCAAAATCATTGTCATAAAAGCCCATAATCATATCAGTCATAGTGTCGTTTGCATCACTGTAAGTTGAATGAGTATGTAAATTTGTTTTGTAGTGATTTTCCATATTGCCGAGCAAATTGGTAACACTTTCATACGGATTTGTAATTTTATATTTTGCCATAATTATCACCTATTAACTATGTTTTGTGGTTTACCATTTAAGTATGCAGTAACATTTTCTTTAAGAATAGTCATAAGACGCTCTCTTGTTTCGAAACCCGCCCACGCAATGTGTGGCGTTATAAAGCAATTTTTAGCGGTAAGAAGCGGGTTGTCTGCCTTTGGTGGCTCAACGGTAAGTACATCAAGACCTGCACCGCGGAGTTTTCCATTGTTAAGAGCATTCGCTAAATCTTTATCACTAACAACAGGACCGCGACTTGTGTTTATAATAATCGCACCATCTTTGCATTGGGCAATAAAATCCGTATTTACAAGACCGGTTGTTTTTTCAGTTAATGGACAATGGAATGAGATAATATCACTTGTTTTAGCAAGAGTTTCCATATCAACCCACTTGAAATTTTTGCGGTGGCTTTGGTCGGTTTCGTGACCTGAAACTGCAACTACATTCATTTTAAAAGCTTCGGCAATATCAGCAACTGCCTGACCTATTTGACCAAATCCAACAATACCAAGTGTTTTGCCACATAATTCAGTAAGAGGAGTTTTCCAATAACAAAAGTCAGGGCAAGCACTCCAGTCGCCATTTTTTACACTTTCACTGTGAAGACCAACAGCATTGGTAATCTCTAAAATCAATGAAAAAGTAAGCTGAGCAACTGCATTTGTTGAGTATGCAGGAATGTTTGAAACGGGAATTCCTTTACTTTTTGCATATTCGCAGTCAACAATGTTATAGCCCGTTGAAAGTAGGGCAATATATTTAAGGTTAGGTAATTTAGAAAGAGTTTCAGCGGTAAGGGGAGTCTTGTTTGTGAGAATTATATCAGCCCCATTACATCTTTCTAAAATCTTTTCTTGTGGTGTGCGGTGATGAATTTCACATTCACCTAAACATTCAAGCCAATCCCAAGACAAGTCGCCAGGGTTAAGGGCAAAAGAATCAAGCACTACAATTTTCAAAATAATCACGCCTTAAAGGTATTTTTATTGCATATATTTTAACATATATTAGTTAATATAACAATAAAAATATTGACCTTTTACTGTAAATATTATAGAATTATAATGTATATGTATGCGTACAAGTTAACAAGTACAAATTTATAGAAAGGGGATGCAAATGGAAAAACGTAACCTTGATAGAAAAGGTGCGATGAACATTAGCGCCATCGGTCTTTTTTCGGTAGCAGCGTTGCTTACTGTAATTACTTTAGTAATGAGCACGCGAGTAGCCGAAGGCGGTTGGGCAGAGTTCTTACGAGCTTTGGGCAAGCTTCAAGATTTAATTCAAGGTCTTGAAAACAGGTGGCTAATTGGTTTAGCAATACTTGTTGTTTATGCTCTTAAAGCATTTGTACCAATTCCGTTCCCTTTTATTATGATTATGGCTGGTGTTTTGTTTAAGCCAATAATTGCGGTTCCACTTAACGTTGTTGGGTTTTCAATAACACTTTCAATAGTGTACTGGTATGGTAGACGACTTGATGAGGGTGTTGCAGTTCACAAACTTAAGAAATACGAAAACGTTAACAAAATGCTAAACCATGCAGGTAAAACTAAACTTGGAGTATTATTTCTTATACGACTTGTTCCGTCAGTTCCAATAAATATGGCAAGTCAATTTTATGGGGGAATCAAATTCCCTTACGGCAAATTCATGGTAGCATCAGTTGCGGGGTATTTTATCAAGCTTTGGGTATATTCCGTAATGGGTGGTAACATTGCACAACCTTTCACTTGGCACTTTATGGCTCCCGTAATAATTCTTTTGATTGTTTCGGGCGTTACAGTTTTAATAACAAATATAGCGTTGGAAAAACGAAAAGGAGAAAATAAAAATGGCACAACTGAATGTATTGAAGAATGAAATTTTAAACGGAGCTTATGACGAAAGATTTAAGCGAGTTTATGTAACTGATGAAGCGGTTAAAGAACAGCATGAAAGATATGTATCTCTTGCAAACGATTTTGCTGAGATTTTTAGTGACGACCGTGATGTTCGCCTTTTTTCAGCGCCTGGTAGAACTGAAGTTGGCGGCAACCATACTGACCATAATCATGGTAGAGTTCTTGCGGCAAGTATTAATCTTGACGCTATTGCAGTTGCATCAAAAAATGATGAAAATATTGTTCGTGTAAAATCACGCGGTTACAATATGGACGTTTGCGATATTACTGACCTTGAAATTAAAGAAAACGAAAAAGGTCATTCGCCTGCACTTGTTCGTGGTATGTGCGCAGGATTTTTAAAATATGGTTACAAAATCGGCGGATTTGATGCAGTAACAATGTCAAGCGTACTTTCTGGCTCAGGACTTTCATCATCAGCGGCTTATGAAGTGCTTGTTGGTACAATGCTCAACTATCTTTACAATGATGGCAAAGTTGACCCAATTACAATTGCAAAAATTGCACAGTATGCTGAGAATGTTTACTTTGATAAACCTTGCGGACTTATGGACCAAATGGCTTGCTCAGTAGGTAGCTTTGTTACTATTGATTTTAACAATCCAGCTGAGCCAATCGTTAATGAAGTTGCATTTGATTTTGCATCATCAGGTCACTCACTTTGCATTGTTGATACAAAGGGTAGCCACTCAGATTTAACTGATGATTACGCTGCAATTCGTAGTGAAATGGAAGCAGTTGCAGGTTGCTTTGGTAAAAAAGTTCTTCGCGAAGTTGATGAAGATGAGTTTAAGAAGAATATTCCTATGGTACGCGAAAAGGTTGGCGACCGTGCAGTTCTTCGTGCAATGCACTTCTTTGCTGATAACGCACGAGTATTAAAAGAGGTTGACGCTCTTAAAAATGGCGATTTTGAAACATTTAAGTCTTACATACTTGAAAGTGGTGATTCATCATACAAGTACAATCAAAATGTATTTTCAGTTAAAAAACCGCTTGAACAACCAGTTTCATTAGCGCTTGCATTAAGTGAAAGCATTCTCAAAGGTAAGGGTGCTTGGCGTGTGCACGGCGGTGGATTTGCAGGTACAATTCAAGCATTTGTTCCAAATGAAATCCTTGCTGACTACAAGACTGCTATTGAAGGCATTTTTGGTGAAGATAGCTGTTATGTATTAATTATCAGACCAGTAGGCGGTACTGAAATATAAATTTATTGGTATATTTTCCGTAATACTGCGTTGCTCCATCTTGAAATATCCGCATATTCTTTTGGTGTCACGCGTTGTTTTGCGAAAAAATTCCTCAATAATTTAAGTGCATTACTTTTATAAAGTTTGCAAAAAACAAAGAAAATTAAGGTTGATATAAATGACAACTGTTGAACTTTTAGAAAAATTAACTTCTCCCGCAGGTGTTGCGGGGGAAGAAAACAGCTCCTTTGAAGCACTCAAGGGGCTTTTTTCACTGTATGGTGATGTTTCTTGCGACCATACGGGCAACATTATCATTCATAAAAATGGTAAAGGCAAACATATTTTGCTTGATGCTCATCTTGATACTATCGGCTTTGTTGTGACCGGCATTACTGACGATGGCTTTGTACGTCTTACAAAAGTTGGCGGTGTTGATATGCGCACAGTAGAGGGTATGGAGCTTACAATCCATGGTAAAAAAGCTATTTACGGTGTGGTATGCACTGTACCTCCACATCTTTCAAATGGTGAAAATAAAGTGTCAGCGGATGGTACTTGCGTTGTTGATATCGGAATGAGCAAAGAAGAAGCTGGAAAGATTATTTGCGAAGGCGACAAGGCAAGTTTCAAAGCATCTTTTGAAAGACTTGGTGAGAATAGAACTTCAGCCACATATATTGATGACCGTGGCGGAATTGCAGTGCTTCTTAAGGCGTTAGAATATACAAATACTGAAAATGAAATCACACTTGTTTGCTCCGCGCAAGAAGAAACAGGCGGTACAGGGGCTACTTGTGCATCTTTTAATGTTAATGCGGATTTATCGCTTTCAGTTGATGTAAGTTTTGCTACAACTCCTGACAGCAGTGCGAAGGAATGTGGCAAAATGAATGGTGGACCAATGATTGGTTACTCACCAATTCTTTGTCGTGAATATTCCGATTTGCTTGTAGAAATTGCACAAGAAAACAATATTCCTTATCAAAAAGAAATTATGAATGGTCGCACAGGCACAAATGCGGACCATATTACAGTTTCAAAGGGTGGGGTACCATCAGCACTCGTGTCACTTCCTCAAAGATATATGCACACACCTGTTGAGGTTGTGGATATTCGTGATGTTGAAAATTGTGCAAAACTTATTGCAAAGTTTTTAGAAAGGGTGTGAAATTATGAATTTTGAACTTTTAAAAAACCTTTGTTTGCTTAATGGCACATCAGGTGATGAAAAAGAAGTAAGAGATTTTATAATTTCAAAGCTTCCTAAAGATTGCCAATACACCGTTGACCCTATGGGTAACTTGATTGTAGACAAAAAAGGCGAAAGTGAGCCAAAAAATAAGGTTGCGCTTTTTGCACATATGGATGAAGTCGGTTTTATTGTAACTTATATTACTGATGACGGTTTTGTAAATGTTGCAAGTGTAGGCGGAATTGATAACTCCGCACTTTTTGGTAAAAAAATAACTATTAATGGTTGCGTTGGTGTTGCTGGTGCAAAAGCAATTCATCAATGTAGCGGTGATGAGGCAAAAAAAATTCCAGAAATTACTGATGTTTCAGTTGATTTTGGGTTTGAAAGCCGTGAAGAAGCAGAAAAATATATTTCGCTTGGTGATTTTGGTTATTTCAAATCAGATTTCATTGAATTTGGTAACGATATGATTAAGTCAAAAGCACTTGATGACCGTCTTGGTTGTGCAATTATGCTTGAACTTTTGCAAGAAAAGTCAAAAATTAACTATACGTGTGTTTTCACAGTTCAAGAAGAAGTTGGCACTCGTGGTGCGCTTGCAGCTGCATACACAGTAAAGCCCGATTATGCTATTGTAATTGAAACAACAACAGCGTCAGATATTCCTGAAACACCTGAAAATAAAAAGGTTTGTAAAGTGGGCAAGGGTGCAGTAGTTTCTTTTATGGATAGAGGCACAATTTACAACAAGGATTTATATAAAAAAGCTCGTGAAATTGCAACTGAAAAAGATATTACAAATCAAACTAAAACAGTTGTGGCAGGGGGCAATGATGCATCAGCAATTCACAAGGCGGCAGGCGGAATTAAAACTGTTGCGGTGTCCCTTCCTTGTAGGTATATTCATTCCGCATCATCAGTGGGTAGCAAGGCGGATATGGAAAGTGTAAATAACCTGACAAAAGCACTTTTAAAGGAGTTCGCAAATGGTTAAATCAGTAAATTTTCTTAATGAGTTAATTTTTAACTATTTAGGAAAAGAGAACTCCGCAATACTTTTATCGCAAACAGGATTTTTTATAGATTGCGAATTAAATGACGGTGTGTTGTGGGCGCAGTTTAATGATGAAAATCAAATTACAGCTATAATTTCAGGTGATAACGAAAAATGTGTTGCCTTTGCAAGTGAAAATGCCGATTTTGAAGAACTTTCATTTGTGATAAATGGCTCAGTTTTATCAACTGATAAACTTCCCTATAGGCGAATAGATAAAAAATATCTAATGCATATTTCATTAGATGAAATTAACTGTGAAAAGGGTATAAAATATACCCAATATAGCAAAATAGAAAAGTTAAACGAAAAGCTTACACCTGAACATACCGCTGTGAAAAAGTTTTTGCATCTTAAAGGTTGTTGCGAGGGTGCAGTTATCGAAAAGGGAGTACATACAATAAGCGGTGGATTTATCTCTTTCAATAAAGATTTAGCGTTTATCTCTGATATTTTTACAAAAGAAAAGTATAGGGGACAAGGGTATGGAAAAGCGATAGTTAAAAAATTACTAAACGTATCTCCACGAAAAGATGTGTACTTAATTTCTCGTGATTACAATGTAAAATTTTATGAAAAACTCGGCTTTAAAGTCGTGAAAGATCTTTACGAATACAAAACAAATTAACATAAAAGGAAAATTAAAATGTTTTTTGAAATTAGTGAAAGAATTAGACAGTTATCAAGTGTGGCTCTTGAAAAGGCAAGTCCTGTATTTAAAGGAATTGATGAATTAACCGAGTATAATCAACAAAAGGTGCTTTCAGCATTTATTAGAAATCGTGTTGATGAAACTGATTTTAATACCTCAACGGGCTATGGCTATGGTGATAAGGGTAGAGAAAAATTAGATGTACTTACTGCCGATATTTTTGGTGCTGAAAGTGCAATAATCCGTGCGGGCGCATTAGCAAGCGGTACACATACTCTTGCAGTTTGTCTTTATGGAATTCTTAGGCCAAACGATGTTATGCTTTGTGTTACAGGCACGCCTTATGACACACTTCACTCAACAATCGGTCTTGGTGGCAAAAATATGGGTGATGGCACACTTGCTGATTTTGGTGTTATATATCAACAAGTTGATTTAACTGAAAATGATGAAATTGATTATGAGGCAATTGAGAAAAGTGCAAGCGACAAGGCGGTAAGAATGGTATATATTCAACGTTCACGTGGTTATTCACTCCGCCATACAATTTCAGTGGCCGAAATAGAAAAGGTTTGTGAAATCGTACATAGAGTTAACAAACGAGCAATAGTTATGGTTGATAACTGCTATGGCGAATTTACTGAGAGGAAAGAGCCAACTGAAGTGGGCGCTGATTTAATTGCTGGCTCACTTATTAAAAATGCAGGTGGCGGAATTGCCGCTTGTGGCGGTTATATTGCAGGTCGTAAAGATTTAGTTGAACTTTGCGGTTATCGTCTTACAACTCCGGGCTTGGGTACTGAGGTTGGTGCTACACTTGGTCAAAATAGAAGTGTATTTATGGGACTTTTTAATGCTCCACACGTTGTTGGTGAAGCACTTAAAACTGCAGTTTTTGCAGCATCTATGTACACTGAACTTGGCTTTAAAGTTACTCCAACAGTAAATGAAGAAAGACATGACATTATTCAAGCAATATGCTTAGAGAATGCTGAAAATCTTGTAGCGTTTTGCCAAGGACTTCAAAAGGGTGCGCCTGTTGATTCCTACGTAACTCCTGAACCATGGGATATGCCGGGCTATGACAATCAGGTAATTATGTCAGCAGGAGCATTCACATCAGGGTCATCTATTGAACTTTCCGCTGACGCTCCTCTTCGTGAGCCGTTTGCAGTATGGATGCAAGGCGGACTTAACTTCCACAGCGGAAAAATTGGCATTATGCTTGCAACTGAAGAACTTTTGAAAAGAGGCCTTATAAAATGAAATTGATGCACCTTAAAAGCGGTACTGATGTTCGTGGTATTGCAGTTGCAACTGAAAAATACCCTGAAATTCAATTAACTGATGATGTTGTTAAATATATTTCAAAAGCATTTATTAAGTTTTTAAGTGAAAAAACAGGCAAAGCGTATAACGATTTGCTTGTATCGGTTGGTCACGATTCTCGCATTTCGGCTGATAGAATCAAAACTGCAGTAATCGAAGCAATAGGTGAAATGGGTGTTAATATTTTAAATTGCTCATACTGTTCAACTCCTGCAATGTTTATGACAACTGTTACAAGAAACTGTGATGGTGCAATTCAAATTACTGCAAGTCATCACCCTTTTGATAGAAATGGCCTTAAATTCTTTACTCGTGATGGTGGTCTTTCAGGTGAAGAATTAAAATCAATTCTCGCAGTTGCCGAAAATGAGCCAACTGACAAGGCACAAGAAAACGGTATAGTTACTGAAATTGACTACATTAGCGAATATGCTGAAATTCTTCGCAATATGATTAAAAAAGGTGTAAATGCCCAGGATTATGAAAATCCGTTAAAGGGCTTTAAAATTGCAGTTGATGCAGGTAACGGTGTTGGTGGATTTTACGCTACGCAAGTTTTAGCTCCACTTGGCGCTGATGTTTCAGCAAGTCAGTTTTTAGAGCCGGATGGAATATTCCCTAATCATATTCCTAATCCTGAAAATAAAGTTGCTATGGAGTATATTCGTAACGCAACCATCAATAATAATTGTGATTTAGGTGTAATTTTTGATACTGACGTTGACCGTGCATCTTGTGTTGATGAAAAAGGTGATGAAATCAACCGAAATTCTATTGTAGCATTAGCATCAGTAATCGCGCTTGAGGGTAACGAGGGCGGTAGTATTGTTACTGACTCTGTTACAAGTGATGGACTTCGCGAGTTTATTGAAAATACATTAGGTGGTAAACACATTCGCTTTAAGCGTGGGTACAAAAATGTTATTGACGAGGCAATTCGCCGTACTAATGAAGGCGAGAATACGCCTCTTGCTATTGAAACATCAGGTCATGCTGCGTTTAAAGAGAATTATTACCTTGATGATGGTGCTTATCTTATCACTAAAATTATTATTAAGGCAGCTGTGCTTCGCAAAGAAGACAAGAAGATTGGTGACTGTATAAAAGCGCTTAAAAAGCCGCTTGAAGAAAAAGAATTGCGCTTTAATATAACTGCTGAGAATTTCCGTGAAATTGGCGAAAAACTTATTGAAGATATTAAGGTGCTTGCCGAAAAAGATAATAATATGATTTTAGCACCGGACAATTATGAAGGTGTGCGTGTATCCTTTAATGATGAGGCACGAAAAGGATGGTTTTTACTTCGCCTTTCAGTGCATGACCCGGTTATGCCTTTTAACACTGAAAGTGATACACAGGGCGGTTGTGTAGAAATTTGCAAGACCTTCTACAAACTAGTCGAATGTGTAAAGGATATAGACTTTACACCGCTTAAAGATTTCATAAAAATATAATAAAATCATTGACAAAAGCAGCAAAAATATTTAGTATATATATGTTATATAAATATTTCTTGTAGGAGGTGTTATGAATGGTATTTGAAAAAGTTCGTGAAATTATTTGCAGCCAACTTGAATTAGAAGAAGACGCTGTTACTATGGACGCTATTCTTCTTGAAGACCTTGGTGCAGACAGCATTGATTTGGCTGACCTTGTTATGACATTTGAAGATGAATTTGATATGGAAATTTCCGATGAAGCTCTTGAAAGCATAAAAACAGTTGCTGATATCGTTAAATTCATTGAAGAAAACTAATTGATTATTTATTTTGATTATATAGCAGGGACGAAGTAAACGTCGTCCCTGCAACTATTTAGATAAGGAAGATATAAAATGGCTGAACAAAAAAAGATGGTTGAGGAAATTACCTCAATGGACGTGGATTTTGCCAAGTGGTATACCGACGTTGTTAAAAAAGCTGAATTGGTTGAATATACAAGCGTAAAGGGTTGTATGGTTATTCGACCTTATGGTTATGCAATTTGGGAAAACATTCAAAAAACTCTTGACGGAATGTTTAAAGAAACAGGGCACGAAAATGTTTGTATGCCTATGTTTATTCCTGAAAGCTTACTTAATAAAGAAAAGGACCACGTTGAAGGGTTTGCACCTGAAGTTGCTTGGGTAACTCACGGTGGTAGTGAAAAACTTGAAGAGCGTCTTTGTGTTCGCCCAACTTCTGAAACACTTTTTTGTGAACACTACGCTAATATTATTCAGTCTTACCGCGATTTACCAAAACTCTATAACCAATGGGTTTCAGTTGTTCGTTGGGAAAAGACTACAAGACCATTCCTTCGCTCTCGTGAATTTTTGTGGCAAGAAGGTCACACAATTCACGCTACAGCTGAAGAGGCGCAGGAAGAAACAATCAAAATGCTTAATGTTTACGCAGACTTTTGTGAAAACTATCTTGCAATGCCTGTTGTTAAAGGTGTAAAAACTGCAAAAGAGCGTTTTGCAGGTGCTGAAGATACATATACTATTGAAGCTCTTATGCATGATGGTAAAGCTTTGCAGTCAGGTACAAGCCACTATTTTGGTGACGGATTTGCAAAGGCATTTGGAATTCAATTCCAAGATAGAGACAATAAGTTAAAATACCCATTCCAAACATCATGGGGTGTTACAACTCGTCTTATTGGCGCAATTATTATGACTCACGGTGATGATAATGGTCTTGTTTTACCACCAAAAATCGCACCAATTCAGGTTGTTGTAATTCCTGTTGCATCTCATAAGCCAGGTGTTAAAGAAAAGGCAACTGAAGTTTATGAAAATCTTAAGAAAGTTTGTCGTGCAAAGATTGATTTAAGTGATAACTCACCAGGTTGGAAATACGCTGAATACGAAATGAAGGGTGTTCCACTTCGTCTTGAACTTGGTCCACGCGACATTGAAAATAATCAATGTGTTATTGTTCGTCGCGATACAAGAGAAAAATATTTTGTATCCCTTGATGAGTTAGAAACAAAGATTCCTGAGCTTATTCAATTAGTTCACGATGGTCTTTATAATGCAGCACTTGAACACCGTAGCAATATGACTTATGTTGCAAACAATATGGACGAAATGATTGATATTGCTGAAAATAAACCTGGATTTATCAAGGCAATGTGGTGTGGTGACCGTGAATGTGAAGATGCTCTTAAAGAGCAAGCAGGTGTTTCATCTCGCTGTATTCCATTTGCTCAAGAAAAAATCGGTGGCACTTGCGTTTGTTGTGGCAAACCTGCCGACAAAATGCTCTATTGGGGCAAAGCATATTAAAGTGCAAAATGCAGAGTGCAGAATGATGTCATTCTGATCGAAGCGAAGAATCTAAAAAACAAAGGACTCAACTAATTTGTTGAGTCCTTATTTTTATTCATTTGCAATTTTATATGCCTCTTCAGTTGCAAGCATAAGTTTTGTAACAACATCTTTTTGTTTTGGTATGCAGTAAATTGAGTCGTTGTTTGTTGAAACACTAAAACAATCAATATATTTTAAATGCTTAAACTCATATTCTACATGTAGTCCGTAAATACCTTTGGTAGGACGCTGAATTCTAAAATTGTGTCCGTTATAGTTGCCCTCGATTACAAATCCGTTTTCTAAATCGTGGGTGACTTTTACTTTGCCAATGTCTATATAGGTGTTCACGCCTGGAGTAGAGTAGGCTTGCACTTCTTCTTCATAATGGTAAGTGCCATCAAGAAGTTGCTTGCGTACATTTTCACGCTCCCACTCATACCAGTCAGGAATATGTGAAAATTCAGTTTCACCATTTAATGCTCGCATTTCGCCAAGCTCAGTCATTTCCCATTTTTTACCGCAAGCTTCACAATATAAATGAATACCTTTTGAAATCATTTGATGTTCGGTTTTACAGTTAGGGCATTGATAAAGAATTTTGTTAAGCCCCTCGGCACGATATTTTTCTTTTATGCGAATATTGTTTTCTTTTTGCCACTTGTAGTCGTCATATTCCATTTCTTTGCGAATAATCTCGTTGATTTCGTCAACAGTCTTTTCGGCTACTTCTTCGGCAGTAAGAATTTGTTTCATTTCAACGCGGATAGGAGTTTTACGAAATTTAAAATTTGTCCAAAAAGGTAAATTAAGATAATTTCCGTGATTAAGCATAACAACAATGGGAACATTGTTCTTTTTTGCAAGTTTGCCGATAGCAGGTGGTAAAATGCAAAGTGTACCATCAGGAGTGTATCTTGCTTCGGGGAACATGCAAAAAATATCTTCATACTCGTGAAGAACTTTTTTACAAGCACGAACAAGACTTAAATCCGTTGTGAATTTTCTAGTGCAAATGCAACCAAGTTTTTCCATAGTTTTTGAAACTTTGTAATAAGTGTGAAAAGTTGCAACCGTGTTCACTTTATGTGGATAAGTTGCTTTGAACATAGTACAAAAATCAAGAGACTGCATATGGTTGATAAGCAAAATATAAGGGGGATTTACATTCTCCATATTAACTTTTTCAATTTTATACCCTTTTCGCACAAGAGAAAGTAATACGCTTGAAACAAAGTAAGCAAGTTTTGTTACTGTGTCGGATTGCTTTAAAGGAGCTTTTGCGGAATTGTATTTCTCTACTGTGTCGGGATAAACTATTTCTGTTAAGAAATCTTTTTGTTCATTCATAATATTGTTTTATTCAGCTTTTTTGCTGACAGTTGGTGTGGTTGCAATTTTATATGCCTCTTCAGTTGCAAGCATAAGTTTTGTAACAACATCTTTTTGTTTTGGTATGCAGTAGAACGAGTTATCTTTAACCGAAACATCAAAGCAGTCAACCTTACCAAGTTTTTTGAATGCAAACTCGTTATGTAAAGTATAAAGAGTTTTTGTTTGTCTTTGAATTCTATAATCGTGACCATTGTAATGACCTTCGATTATAAATCCATTTTCAAAATCGTGAGTAACCTTTGCTTCGCCAATAGGAATAAACTTAAGACCAGGCATTGACTCTACAGCAAGTGTTTCTTCATACTTATATGTACCGTCAAGAATTTCTTTGCGGACACATTCACGCTCCCACTCATACCAGTCAGGAATATGTGAAAATTCAGTTTCACCATCAAGGGCTTGAAGTTCACCAAGTTCAGTATATTCCCAAACTTTGCCACACTCTTCGCAAGTAAGGTGAATTCCTTTGCCTACCATTTTGCCTTCAGCCATACAATGAGGACATTTATAAAGGATCTTATTAAGACCGTCTGCACGGAAATTTTCAGTAATTTTAATATTATTTTCTTTTTGCCATGCGTGGTCATCGTAATACATTTCGTTACTGATTACTTGGTTGATTTCGTCAGCAGTCATATTTTCAATTTGTTCAACAGTAAGAATTTGTTTCATTGTTGAATGAAATGGGACTTTTCTATATTGACGGAAATCCCAAAACGGAGCGTTAAGGTAATGACCGTGACTGAGAAGTACAACAACGGGCACTTTATTTTTCTTAACAAGTTTGCCCACAACATCAGGAATTATTGCAGTTGTACCCACATTTGAATATCGTGCCTCAGGGTACATACAAAGAATGTCACCATATTCGTGAAGAACTTTATGACAAGCACGAACAAGACTTAAATCAGTTGTGTATTTTCTATGACAAGCACAACCCAATTCTGTCATAACCTTTTCAAAGCCAATAAAGCCATCAAGAGTTGCAATATTGTTGAATTTATATGGGTGCACTGCCTTAAAACTAACAAAAAAATCTACAAATTGATTATGATTGCAAAGAAGGATGTATGGGGGTTTAAGACCATCAACATTTATTTTTTCAAGAGTGCTACCACCACGAACAATAAACTTAAGAATAAAGCGTGAGATGTTATAAACAACATCTTTATAAAAACCACTTTGTTTTTTTGGCATAATAGGTGGCACTGTAATTTCTATATTTTCAGGATAAACAATATAATTTAGAATTTCGTTCATAAAATCACCTGTTTGTTACCGATTTGTAACTATTTTATCATAAACAACAAAAATATTCAATAGTGTTTATTTGGTAATAAATTGTGCAATATCTAATGGCAATTCACTTTCAATTTCAATTAACTCTTTTGTAAGGGGATGTGTAAATTTGCAATAGCAACAATGAAGTGCTTGACGAGAAATGTCATTACGGGCAGTGCCATACATAGTGTCACCAGTAAGGGGAGTGCCAAGACTTGAAAAATGCACACGAATTTGGTGTGTTCTACCAGTAAGTAAATGAATTCGCAAAAGAGTGCGACCATCTTTATGTGAAATCGCTTTCCAATTAGTAATGGCAACTTCACCACGCTCATCAACTGTACGATATGTTTTTATTGGGTCAGGGCGGTAGATAGGGCGGTCAATTACACCTTCGCCCTCGTAAATGCCTTCACAAACTGCCATATATTCTTTATAAATTTTTCCGTTTAATACGCTTGCAACAAATCTATTAAGAGCACAAATAACAATACCTGAAGTGCCTCGGTCAAGACGTCCTATTGAACGAAAAACTGCAGATTTGCCTTGGCTTTCAAGGTGATATGCCACCGCATTTGCAACTGTGTCGCCTTGATGATTGTGTGATGGGTGCAAGGGCAGTCCTGCAGGTTTGTCTATAATAAGAATATCATCATCTTCATATAAAACCTTTAATTTATAATCAAGAGGTGCAACTGCCTTGACCTTTTCTTCTTTATCAGCAGGAACAGTAATTGATAAAACGTCACCGACTTTAAGCAAATCAATAGTTCTTGCATGAACACCATTAATCATAATGCCATCAGGGTCATGTTTGAGTTTAGGTATAAGGCGTGCCGAAACCTTTGCCCTGTTACGCAAAAAGTCGTACACCTGTTTACCATCATATTTTTCTTCAATTGTGAAATCTATGCGTCTTTTTGTGGTCATAAAACTTTACCTTTTACTTATAATATTCAACCAATTTAATATATTCATCATTTGTAATATGTAACATTGAGCCGTGGCGAGGGCGTAGGTGGTCAAGTGAGATTTTTGATTTATCAACGGCTTTCCAATTTATTAGATCTTCACTTTCTTGCATAAAATAGCCACCGTTACGGAATTGGTCGGCAATTAAAACATACTTATTTTCACTTAAAATCTTATAAGTGCAATTACCCTCAAGGGCTACGCTTGCAACGGAAATTTTGTTATCATCGGGCTCAAAATATGGTCCGTTTGGTTTGTCGGCAACTGCATAGCAAATAGCGTTTTTGCCTTCATCCGCTTGAAAAAGATAATATTTGCCATTCATTTCAGTAATATCAGCATCAATTCCCGCAAGGTTTGATTTTGGTTTAAAAAGGACTTCAGGATTAGTAGTAAGAGTGCGAAAATCTTTTGTGTAAGCATGCCATGTAATAGTGCTTAAATCGTCGTCAGTGTTGTGGTTTGTCCAGTAAATCATATACTCATTACGGAATTTATCAAAAATCACTTCAGGCGCCCATACTCTGTCAGCATTTTTCGTTTCAGGGTATTTTGAAAAGTCGAGAATACGCTCATTTTCCCAATGAATAAGGTCAACACTATCCCAAACAACCATTGAATTATTGCTACACCAACCATCATTGCTACGCATATCCGTGCCAATAATATGGAATATATTTTCTTGGTCACGGAATATAAATGGGTCACGACAACATTTTTTGCCTAAATTTTGTTTAATTACTTGCTCGTTGTTGTTAAGAGCAATAAATTTGTAGCCATCTTTTGAAACTGCAAAATGCACAGTTTCTTCGTGTGGCTCATTACCAACAAAATAACAAAAAAGATATTTGTTAAAATCCATAGTGTTAATCCCCTTGAAAATATTAATTTAATTGTATTCTAAAAAACTTAAAAAGGCAAGTAGAAATCATTTTAATTGACACATCAAGTAAAAATATGATAGACTATTTATGTATATTTTTGAAAGGAAGGATATTTTAATATCCCGAAAAATTATGAATATTTTTGATACCATTTATGAACTCAACTCAAAACACCCTAATAAGCGTGCTATGTCAATGGCTATGAATAATGGCGAGAGACGAATTTATACTTATGCTGAGGTTTTTGCAAAGGTTGAAAAATATGCTGACGCACTTGTTAACGCAGGAGTTAAAGCTGGAGATAGAATCGCATTTGTTGCTGAAAGCAGCCCAGAATGGTCTATTGCTTTCTTTGCATCTTGCAAAATTCGTTGTACTGCAGCACTTATTGATGCTTCACTTGCAGGCGAAGATTTAGATGAGTTTATTACTCGTTCAGATGTCCGTGCAGCATTTGTATCACAAACTGCATATGAAAAATTAGGTAATGTGGCAAAATACAAATTTCCATTTTTAAATGTGGCTGATGGTACATTGTTTGAAGATTCAGTTAAAACTGTTTCAGCGGATTTACCTGTAAGCACTGACACTGATGAAAATGTTGCTTGTATTATTTTCTCATCAGGTACAACTCGTAAAGCAGCAGGAATTATGCATTATCACGAAAGTCTTATCAAGACAACACAAATGACAATAAAGGTGCAAAAACTTACTGAAGATGCTCGTTTTCTTGCAATTCTTCCTAACAGCCACATTTATGGTGTGATTTGTCTTGTTTTAGGTCCTGCACTTTCCGGCTCTGATGTGCATTACATTGAAACTATTGGTGCCGAGGCAATTCTTGGTGCTTTTGCAGAATATCATCCAACAGTTTTACCGGCAGTACCAAAGGTTTATGAACTTTTTAGAACTGCGGTTCTTCGTAAAATCAACTCAAAACCTGCTACAAAGATTATGTTCCAAAAATTCTTCCCAATTTGTCTTAAGGCAAGAAGAAAGAACGGCTCGTTACTCGGCAAAAAACTCTTTAAGAGCATTCACGAGGGCTTTGGCGGATGCTTAGAATTTCTTTGTTCAGCAGGTGCCCCATTAAGTGAAGAGGTTGCTGAATTCTATTATGGTACTGGCTTTAATCTTCTTATTACATACGGTGCAAGTGAAACTAATATTCCTACAATCGGTAATGTTGAGGGCGATATTCATACTGACTCTTGTGGTAAACCATACCCTGATATTCAGGTTAACCTTGCTGACGACGGTGAATTGCTTATTAAATCACCATATATGATGAAGGGTTATTTCCGTGATGAAGAGTCAACAAAAGATGCCTTTACTGAAGATGGATGGTTTAAAACAGGCGACCTTGCTGTACGTGATAATGAGGGTAACATCAAAATTGTTGGTCGTTCAAAAGAAAATATTGTTCTTTCAACTGGTAAAAAAGTTACACCTGACGACTTAGAGGCAAAGTATGCAGGTCTTGAAGGTGTTAAGGATTTAGTAATTTGTGGCGTTCCTGCTGAAAGCAAGGATTATGATGAAATCCATGCATTCATTGTTGCTGAAACTCAAGAATTACGCGAAAAAATTGAAGAACAAATTCGCGAAAAAGGTGCAGTGCTTGCACAAAATATGCGAATTTTCAAAACTCACTTTATAAACGAAATTCCAAGAACATCTTTACAAAAGGCAAAAAGATATCTTCTTAAAAAGCAAGCTATTGAAGAGCGTAATGGTGAAGTGACAGTTCAAGAGATTCCTATTGAAGATATGGACTTACTTGCGCAGGTTATTCGTATTATTGCAAATATTTCAGGTGCACCTGTATCACAAATTAATGAAAATACAAAGATTTTTACTGACCTTGCATTTGACTCATTAAGCTCAGTTGACTTGGCTATGGAAATTGAAAGCGTATATAATGTAAATATAGAAAGTGCTTTTTCAAAAACAGTAACAGTTAAAGATATTGTTGTTGCTATTGAAAGAGGGGATGTTGCTGAAGAAAACTCAACTGAAGCAAGTGTTTATCCTTATGAAAAAACTGATGCAGATTACAAAACATACGCCAAAATTAGAGATTTGGCAAAATCTTGTTACAATATAACTCTCAAAAATACTGAAAACTTGCCAAAAGAAGATGGCTACATTATTTGTGCTAACCATGTAACAAAAATTGACTATCTTTTTGTTTCTATGGCATTTACAAAAGAAAAGTTTATGAAGCTTTGCTGTATGGCAAAGAAAGAACTTTTCCGTGATGATGCGTTAACTAAAAAACTCATTAAAGCAACAGGTATGG
>JAZKXL010000085.1:0-4824 GCA_045611635.1 Candidatus Fimenecus sp.
CACCGTACCAAATGTAAATCTTTTCCTTAATGATGTTCACGATAGTTTAAGAGAGTATAATCAAAAGCACCCTGATAATCCAATTAAGTTTGATTATAAAGCCGGCAATTCGGGTTCATGGATTCTTAGCATATTACCATCAGTGCTTATTACACTTGGATTTATATTGCTCATGTCAATTATGTTCAAAAAGATGAACAGCTCTATAAATAGTGAAAATAATCGTGCAATGAACTTTGGCAAGGCAAGAGTAAAGCGTGCTGATGAAGATACTAAAAAGGTTACTTTTGCAGATGTTGCAGGTGCCGATGAAGAAAAAGAAGAACTTACTGAAATTGTTGAGTTCCTTAAATCACCTGAAGAGTTTTCAAAACTTGGTGCTCGTATTCCAAAAGGCGTATTGCTTGTTGGCCCTCCAGGTACAGGTAAGACCCTTCTTGCTCGGGCAGTAGCAGGTGAGGCGAATGCACCGTTCTTCTCAATTTCCGGTTCAGATTTTGTTGAAATGTATGTTGGTGTGGGTGCTTCTCGTGTTCGCGATTTATTTAAAGAGGCAAAGAAGAATCAACCATCAATTATCTTTATTGACGAAATTGACGCAGTAGGTCGTCATCGTGGCGCAGGTATGGGTGGTGGCCATGATGAACGTGAGCAAACACTTAACCAATTGCTTGTTGAGATGGATGGCTTCGGGGCAAATGAAGGTGTTATTATGATTGCCGCAACAAACCGCCCTGATATTCTTGACCCTGCACTTCTTCGTCCTGGTCGTTTTGACCGTCAGGTTACAGTAGGATACCCTGATGTTAAGGGCAGAGAAGAAATCTTACAAGTACACGCTAAAAATAAACCATTAGCACCTGATGTTGACTTGCATGAAATTGCAGCAACAACAGTTGGATTTACTGGTGCAGACCTTGAAAATCTTCTTAATGAGGCAGCACTTCTTGCCGCAAAGCGTAAACTTATGGCTATCACAATGAATGAAATTGAAGAAGCAACTATGAAGGTTGTTGTTGGTAGTGAAAAGAAATCTCGTAAGATTTCAGATGAAGATAAGAAAATCACTGCATATCATGAGGCAGGTCACGCTATTTCATCATATTATCTTGAAAATCAAGACCCTGTTACTCACATTTCAATTGTTCCTCGCGGAATGGCTGCAGGTTTTACACTTTATACACCTGAAAAAGACAATGCTCATATGCTTAAATCACGTATGCTTGATGATATCGTGTCACTTTTAGGTGGTCGTGTAGCAGAGCAAATTATATTCAACGACATTTCAACAGGTGCATCAAATGACATTCAACGCGCATCAGAAATTTCAAGAAATATGATTACAAAGTATGGTATGAGCGAAAAACTTGGTCCAATCGCATTTGGCTCAGGTAATAACGAAGTGTTCCTCGGTAAAGACTACAACCATATGAGAAACTACTCTGAAAATATTGCGGCAATAATTGATGAAGAAGTTGAAAAAATCATTACAAATGCTTATAAGAAAACTGAAAAAATTCTTACTGAGCATATTGACCAACTTCATGTTGTTGCTGAAGCGCTTATTAAACTTGAAAAGGTTGATAAAGAGCAGTTTGAGTCACTTATGACAACTGGAAAATTGCCACAAGAAAAGACAAAAGAAACAGTTGAAACTACTGAAGAAACAGTAATTGAAGAGATTGCTGAAAATGTAAATCCAGTAGAAAATAGTGAAAACGAATAAAAAATAACAATTAAAGGCGATAGAAGTTTTTTCTATCGCCTTTTTTCTTCACAAACTATTGATTTTTCTAGATATTTAATATAAAATATAAGTTAATATTTTTCTAAAACAATTAGCAAATTCGTGGAGTGAAAGTTATGAAACTCAATGGTTCTGAAATCTTAACTGAAGTTTTAATTGAGCAAGGGGTTGATACTGTCTTTGGTTATCCTGGCGGTGCAGTCCTTAATATTTATGATGCTCTTTATAAATATAGTGATAAGATTAAGCATATTTTATCAGCACATGAACAAGGCGCTTCTCACGCGGCTGATGGTTATGCTCGTGCAACAGGTAAAACAGGTGTTTGTATCGCAACAAGCGGCCCTGGTGCTACCAACCTTGTAACAGGTATTGCAACCGCTTATATGGATAGTGTTCCAATGGTTGTAATTACAGGTAATGTTGGTAAAGGTCTTATCGGGCGTGATGCTTTTCAGGAAGTTTATATTACAGGTATCACAATGCCTATTACAAAACATAACTTTATGGTACAGGATGTAAATGAACTTGCTGACACTATCCGTGAAGCATTCCGTATTGCAAATTCAGGTAGAAAAGGTCCTGTTCTTATTGATATTACAAAAGACGTAACTGCGGCAGTAACTGATTTTGAAAGAAAAGAAAAAATTGAAATCAAAGATGATACAGTTGTTAATATAGAAGAACTTAAAATTGTTGCAGACATTATAAATAAAGCAAAGAAGCCAGTTGTAATGTTTGGTGGTGGCGTTGTTTCATCAAATGCATCTGACCTTGCATTAGAACTTGTAGAAAAAGCAAATATTCCTTCTTGTCACACTCTTATGTCCGCAGGTGTAATTGGTTATGATAACCCACTTAACCTTGGACTTTTAGGTATGCACGGTGGTTATACAACAAATAAAGCAGTTGATGATGCTGATGTGCTTGTTGCAATTGGTACTCGTTTTTCAGACCGTGTTGCACTTGATACAAACGATTTTGCAAAGAAAGCAACAATCATTCAAATTGATATTGACCTTAGTGAAATCAATAAGAATGTTGCCGTTGACTATTATGTAATCGGTGATGTTAAAAAAATTCTTGAAAATCTTTTACCACTTATCAAAACTAATGATAGAAGTGATTGGCTTAAAGTTCTTGATACATACAAAGAGGTTGATTATAAACCACAAGATGATGATTCGCAAATTTTACCGCATCAGTTAATCGGTACAATTTGTGATATGGCAGGTGAGGACACAGTTGTTGTAACTGACGTTGGTCAGCATCAAATGTGGGCTGCACAGTATGTTCATCATGTAAATCCAAGAGGTTTTCTTACAAGCGGTGGCTTGGGTACAATGGGTTACGGCTATGGTGCTGCAATCGGTGCCAAGGTTGCATTAGGTGATAGCAAAAAAGTTGTTCACATTACAGGTGACGGTTCATTCCATATGAATCTTAACGAAGCATGTACTGCTGTTAGTTACAATCTTCCTGTTATTACAGTTATTATGAATAACCAAGTACTTGGTATGGTACGCCAGTGGCAGCGTTGTTTCTATGGTAAACGTTTTTCACAAACTGACCCACACCGTAAAACTGATTTTGTAAAGTTAGCTGAGGGCTTTGGTGCAAAGGGCTATTATGCTGAAACAATCGCACAGTTTAAAGAAGCATTTGCAGAGGCACTTAAACAAAATGGTCCTGTTTGGATTGAATGTGCAATTGATAAGGATGAAAGAGTATTGCCAATGATTCCTGCAGGCAAAACTGTAAATGACATTATGATGGGTGACTGTAAAACTTGCCCACTCCAATGTGAAAATAAAAAATAAACAATAATAAATGAAATGATGAGGTAAATACCTCGTCATTTTTGTTTTGTATATAAATTTATCTATTGTCATTCTGAACAAAGTGAAGAATCTCATATATAAACAAAAAGAGTACGGAACAAAAATTCCGTACTCTTAAATATTTTATGTAACAAATTAGTTATTGATAAACTTATCTTCTTCGTTATTCCAGCTGTAAAGCTTTCTAACTTCTTCACCAACTTGTTCTGCTGGATGCTCAGCAGCAAGTTTTCTCATAGCCTTGAAGTGTACTTGACGACCAGCAGGTGACATATCAAGTAAGAATTCCTTAGCAAATGAACCGTCTTGAATATCTGAAAGGATTTGTTTCATTGCTTTCTTTGTTTCGTCAGTAATGATTTTTGGACCAGTAATATAATCGCCGTATTCAGCAGTATTTGAAATTGAATATCTCATACCTGCAAAACCACTTTGGTAAATAAGGTCAACAATAAGCTTCATTTCGTGAATACATTCAAAGTAAGCGTTTCTTGGGTCGTAACCTGCTTCGCAAAGTGTTTCAAAACCTGCTTGCATAAGAGCACAAACACCACCGCAAAGAACTGCTTGTTCACCAAAAAGGTCAGTTTCAGTTTCAGTTCTAAAGTCAGTTTCAAGAACGCCTGCACGAGCACCACCAATAGCAAGAGCATAAGCAAGTGCTTTGTCAAGAGCTTTACCTGAAGCATCTTGATGAACAGCAACAAGACAAGGAACACCTTTACCTGCTTGATATTCTGAACGAACTGTATGACCAGGACCCTTAGGTGCAATCATAGTAACGTCAACGAATGATGGGGGAGTAATGCAACCGAAATGAACATTAAAGCCATGAGCAAACATAAGCATATCGCCCTCTTTAAGGTTTGGTTCAATGTCTTTTTTGTACATATCAGCTTGTAATTCGTCGTTGATAAGAATCATAATGATATCAGCTTTGTTTGCAGCTTCAGCAGCTGTGAAAACCTCAAAGCCCAGCTTTTCAGCTTTTGCCCAAGATTTACTACCTTCGTAAAGACCGATAATAACATTACAACCTGATTCTTTAGCGTTAAGAGCGTGAGCGTGACCTTGGCTACCGTAACCGATAACTGCAATGGTCTTGCCATCTAATAAACCTAAATTACAATCTTCTTGATAAAACATTCTTTGTTGTGACATAATAAATTCTCCTAAATATAAAAAAATAATAGTTGTTTGACATCTTGTTTGCGTTGTCATACAACTATTATATAT
>JAZKXL010000086.1:0-2060 GCA_045611635.1 Candidatus Fimenecus sp.
GACGCGCCCGCGTGACACTTGCGGTACCCAAAATCTTTATTCGCTTTGAGCGCGAAAAGATTTTGACCGCTGCGTCTTTTTATCCTTCGCTTCATCCTCCGCAGGAGGCGCTCGGCTAAAAACTGCCAGTTCCGCCACATCCGCATATTAAATTTGCACCCGACAATGATATCATTTCAACATATAAAAGTCAAGGCGATATATATCAGGTGTTTAACTAATTATAGTTTGTCGATTTGTTTAAGTGTAAAGTTGAAAACGTAAAGTGCAAAGTGTCGGGGTGCGAGCGTCCAGTGGACGCTGAATTAGCACTGTCTGAGCCAACAGGCGAGTAACTGCGACGCTAATTATATCTATAATCGCAACGCAGTTCATTCGTTTTCCGTTTTCCGTTTTATACTTAGTTATACAAATTATAATTTGTCAATTCTTTTTCATATGCACAAGATGCGTTTTCCCTAGTACAAGCATAATTGTAGGAATGAACATCAGTTGAAGAACTATTCCGGGAATCGCTTTAATTATCGCACCACTTAAAAACATTGAAATTGTGAATCCATTGTTACCAAATCCTAAAAGAATGCACTGTACAATTCCCCATACAATGCGCCCTGCAACCATTGAAATTACAAGGCAACAGTAAAGTGACTTAATGCATTTCCACCTTGCCTTACTAAAAAGAAATCCAATTACAAAGCCATAAGTTGCAAGCTCAAACGCCATGCTTATTGCTGATAGAAACATAATGGGCATACCGAATAAAGCCGACCGTAATAATGGAGCAATTAAACCAATTGTCAATCCGTATTGCCAACCACAAACAAGTCCGCAAAGCATAACAGGTATGTGCATTGGCAAAAGCATATTGCCGATTTCTTTAATTTGTCCCGTTAAAAAGGGAAGTACAAGTGCTATTGCTAAAAACATGGCAGAAAGCACTAAGTTTAAAAGGTTTTTATTTTTGATGTTAATCATTTTTCAAATTCCTTTGCCACATCTTTAAGTAACTTGCGAATTTCTAAATGTTGTGGACATGCCTTTTCACAAAGTCCGCACTCAATACAATCAGATGCCTTGCCTTTACCAACAGTGTGAACATCTTCATAATAATATTTCGGATTCCAATCTTTAAATTGTTTACGGTCATTCATACAAGCGAAAACTTCAGGAATAGGAATTTTTTTAGGGCAACCATCAACACAATAACGACAAGCAGTGCAAGGAATAAGATTTTGCGCATTCATAATTTCACAAACTTTGTTGATTGCATTCATTTCTTTGTCGTTAAGTGGCTCAAAGTCCTTCATAAAACCAATATTGTCATTCATTTGCGCCATATCACTCATGCCTGAAAGCACCATAAAAATTCCTTCAAATCCTGCTGCAAAACGAATAGCATAGCTTGCAGGAGTACCGCCGTTTAAATCATCAAGCACTTTTTTTGCGTCGTCGGGGAGTTTCACAAGACTACCGCCCTTAACCGGCTCCATAACTATAATTGGCTTGTTGTGTTTGCGGCAAACTTCATAGCATTTTCTACCCTCAACTGATTCGTCGTTGTAGTCAAGATAGTTAAATTGAATTTGTACAAACTCAATTTCAGGATATTCAGTCAAAATTTTGTCAAGCACATCCGCTTTATCATGAAAAGAAAGCCCAACATGATGAATTTTTCCCTCTTTCTTTAACTCAAATGCAGTTTCATAAGCACGACAAGCTTTATATTTTTCAAAGTTTGTAGCATTTTGAGCGTGCATTAAGTAAAAGTCAAAATACTCAACGCCACAGTTTTTTAATTGCTTTTCAAATAATGGCCTTATTTGACTTTCTTTCTTAAAAAATCCCTCCGAAAGCTTATTAGCAAGAATATAACTTTCTCTTGGATGGCGAGAGGTGAGGCACTTTTTAAGTGTTGCCTCATTTCTCATTTCCATATAACCATGTGCAGTATCAAAATAATTGAAACCTGCTTCAATAAAAGTATCAATCATCTGTTTTGATTGCTCATAGTCAATAAGCGGACCTTTGCGAGGAAGTCGCATACAACCAAAACCAAAATT
>JAZKXL010000087.1:0-3955 GCA_045611635.1 Candidatus Fimenecus sp.
AGTGTTTCAAGACCGAAATAATCGTCGATTTCTCTGTCGTTGATGATGATTTTGCCTGTACCTGCATATACACGTACACGAGCTACTGATTTCTTTCTTCTACCTGTACCGTAGAAAAATGGACTTGTTTCGTACATTTAATTAGCCTCCCTTTCTTAAAATTCTCTTGTTTCTGGTTTTTGTGCAGCATGTTTGTGCTCTGCACCACG
This sequence comes from Candidatus Fimenecus sp., assembly GCA_045611635.1. Taxonomy (GTDB): domain Bacteria; phylum Bacillota; class Clostridia; order Oscillospirales; family Acutalibacteraceae; genus Fimenecus. The sequence goes on from JAZKXL010000087.1 coordinate 210, forward strand.
GTAAACGCGAAGTCTTGTAAGTGCCTCACGGCCGATTACTGTATCAGGAATCATACCCTTGATTGCCTTTGTTACTGCGAACTCTGGCTTTGTTTTCATAAGAGTCTTATACTTAACTTCTTTCATGTTACCAACATAACCTGTGTGATGATAGTACATTTTTTGTTCAAGCTTGTTACCTGTAAGAACAACCTTTTCTGCATTGATGATGATTACATGGTCACCACAGTCAGCGTTAGGTGTAAATGTTGGCTTGTGCTTACCTCTAAGAAGAACTGCAGCTTCAGCAGCAACGCTACCAAGAGTTTTGCCTGCAGCGTCAAGCACATACCAGTTACGGGTAATATCGCCCTTTTTTGGCATATAAGTTGACATAGAACTTACCTCCGAATAATATTTTTTATTGCTCGAAAATTATAGCAAAGGAAAAAGGTATTGTCAACACATTTTTTTGAAAATTCAACGAAACAAATGATAATCTCTTGTTTTCTTTGTTTTTCTTGTTTTTTTATATATTTTTCTCTCTTATTATTTTTAAAAATATTTGTTTACTTTTAACTAATTTTAATATAAAATGTTGTTAATATCATTTAAGCGAGGTGTACGGTTTGCAAAAGTTGTTAAGTTTAGTACGCGCGGGCATTGACAAATACGACATGATTGAAGATGGCGATAAAATTGGCGTTTGTGTTTCAGGCGGTAAAGATAGCGTTGTTATGCTTTTGTGCCTTATTAATCTTAAGATTTTTTATCCTAAAAAATTTGAACTTTGTGCCATCACTTTAGACCCAGGTTTTTATGGCGAATGTGCTGACTATTCTGAGATTGAAAAAATTTGCAAAGAGTATGATATACCATATATAATAAAGCAAACTGAACTCTATCATATTATATTTGAAGAAAGAAAAGAGAGTAATCCTTTCAGTTTATGTGCGAGAATGAGACGTGGCCTTTTGCACGATACCGCTAAAGAGTTGGGGTGCAACAAAATAGCACTTGGGCATCACCTTGATGATGCTGCCGAAACATTTATAATGAATTTATTCGGTAATGGTCGGGCTGAATCATTCTCCCCTATTTCATATCTTTCAAGAAAAGATTTATATATGATTAGACCTATGGTTTTTGCTTATGAAAGCGACATAACAAGAGTTGCAAACAAAGAAAATGTACCAATTGTAGAAAGCAAATGTCCCGCTGATGAAAAAACAAATCGTGAAGACACTAAAAAACTTCTTGTTGAATTGGAAAAGCGCTACCCTGCACTTAGACAAAAAATTATTGGTGGTATGCAAAGGGGCAACATCAGTAACTGGGGAATAAACGAAGTAAAAAATAATGGCGAAGAGTAAATAAGTTTTTTTGACAACAACATTTATATGTGGTAGAATGTTTAGTAAACTATTTTGATTTCTATTTGGAGATGATATAGATGAAATATGTTGTAGTTTTATATGATGGAATGGCGGACTATCCTGTTCCACAATTTGACGGTAAAACTCCTATGATGATGGCAAATAAGCCAAACTTTGACGCCCTTGCAAAGAAGGGTACAGTAGGTCTTGTTAAAACTGTTCCTGATGGAATGAAACCTGGTAGTGACGTTGCTAATATGAGCGTTATGGGATTTGACCCATCAATTTATTACACAGGCAGAAGCCCACTTGAAGCTGCAAGTATTGGTGTTGACCTTAAAGACACTGATGTTACTCTTCGTTGTAACATTGTTACACTTTCCGACGAAGAAAATTATGCTGATAAAACAATGGTTGACTACTGTGCTGATGATATTTCAACTGCTGAAGCTGAAAAGATTATTGCTACAGTACAAGAACATTTTGGTAATGACCTTTACAAATTCTATAGTGGTGTAAGTTATCGTCACTGTCTTGTATGGGACAATGGTACAACTGACCTTGGCAATATGACACCGCCACATGATATCTCAGGCAGAGTTGTTGGTGAATATCTCTCAACAAGTGAAAATGCAACTGACCTTATTAGAATGATGAAAGAAAGTTATGATTTACTTAAGGACCATCCTGTAAACCTTGAAAGAATCAAGAATGGTAAGCGTCCTGCTAACTCAATTTGGCTTTGGGGCGAAGGTAAAAAACCTGCACTTTCACCATTTGAAGAACTCTATGGCATTAAGGGTTCAGTAATTTCCGCCGTTGACCTTCTTAAGGGTATCGGTAAATGTGCTAAAATGGAAACACCTGATGTAGAGGGTGCAACAGGATATATTGACACTAATTTCAAAGGTAAGGCACAAGCAGCAGTTGACGCTCTTAAAAATGGTTGCGATTATGCATACATTCACATTGAAGCTCCTGATGAATGTGGTCATAGACGTGAACCTGAAAACAAAGTTCGTGCTATTGAAATTATTGATGAACAGGTACTTCCTATTCTCTTTGAAGGTCTTAAAGACTATGATGATTACAAGATTATGATTCTTCCTGACCATCCAACACCAATTGTTACTGCAACTCATGCTTCTGACCCTGTTCCATTTATGATTTATCATAAGAACAATGAGGTTAGTGGTGTTGACACAATCAACGAGGAAACAGCAAAAGCTACAGGAATGTTCGTTGAGAGTGGCGTTGCACTTATGAAAAAATTCTTGGAGGACTAAAAAAATGAGCTATAATAGAGATACAATTTGCGTTCAGGGTGCTTACAAACCAAAGAACGGTGAACCAAGAGTTCTTCCTATTGTTCAAAGTACAACATTCAAATATGATACAAGTGAAGCAATGGCAAAGCTTTTTGACCTTGAGCCAGGTTATATGTACACTCGTCTTGCTAACCCTACAAGTGATGCGGTTGCACAAAAAATCACAATGCTTGAGGGTGGTGTTGCAGGTGTTCTTACATCTTCAGGACAGGCAGCCAACTTCTTCTCACTTATCAACATTATGGGTGCTGGTGACCACTTTGTAAGTGCTGCTACAATTTACGGCGGTACATTCAACCTTTTCAATGTTACAATGAGAAAGCTCGGCATTGATGTTACATTCGTTGACCCAAATGCAAGTGAAGAAGAAATTCAAGCTGCTTTTAAACCTAATACAAAGGCACTTTTTGGTGAAACAATCGCAAACCCATCACTTGATATTCTTGACATTGAAAAGTTTGCAAAGATTGCTCACGCTAATGGTGTTCCTCTTATTATCGACAACACATTCCCAACTCCTATTAACTGCCGTCCTTTTGAATTTGGTGCTGATATTGTTACACATTCAACTACAAAGTATATGGAAGGTCATGCTAACATTATCGGTGGTGCAGTTATTGATAGCGGTAACTTTGATTGGGAACAGAACGACAAATTCCCTGGCCTTACACAGCCCGACGAAAGCTATCATGGTGCTGTTTATACAAAGGATTTCGGCAAAGCAGGTTATGTTACAAAAATTGTTGCACAGCTTCTTCGCGACTACGGTTCAACTCCTGCTCCACAAAATTCATATTACCTTAACTTAGGTCTTGAAACACTCCATCTTCGTATGGAAAGACATTGTAGCAACGCACTTGCAGTTGCAAAGTATCTTGAAGCAAACGACAAGATTTCTTGGGTTAATTACCCTGCGCTTCCTGGCAACAAGTATTATGACCTTGTTCAGAAATATATGCCAAATGGCACTTGTGGCGTTGTTTCTTTTGGTGTTAAGGGTGGTAGAGATGCTGCTGAAAAGTTTATGAACTCACTTAAACTTGCAGCAGTTGTTACTCACGTT
>JAZKXL010000088.1:0-3421 GCA_045611635.1 Candidatus Fimenecus sp.
GTCCTTTAATTATAAAATCTTATAAAAATCCATACTATTAAACATTATATACCATAACGCTTGATATTTCAAGGATTATCTATAGTTTAGTATGCAAAAAAATCCACTTTAAATTTATGTAAAAATCACAAAAAAAAGGCAGCCCTTTTGGACTACCTTAAGTTAATTGGATTTTAAATTATAAAATATCATCAAACAACTTGAAATTTTCTTTTGTAGCGGTAAGCTCACCATTTTGAATTTTCTTGATAATCTCAACAATTCTATCGTTAATTGGTGTTGCCACACCGTATTTTTTACCAAAGTCACAAACAACGCCATTGATTGCATCAACTTCGCAAGGTTTACCTTTTTTAAGGTCCTGCAACATTGATGGCTCAATATCTCTATGTTTTTTAAGTGCAATAGGAAGTAAGAAGCAGCCAAACGCTCTTTTTAATGCACCTTTCCAATAGAAAAGACCAACAATGTTTTTGCCTTGAACAGGTGCAAACTCAATACCTGATGCATGACCAACATCAATAATTTCTTTCATACAACGAATAGCAACCTTTTGACCTGCTTTGTCTTCGGTAACATCACCAAAAACACCACCAACAACAGTGCCAAGACCTGAAAATGTAGAATTGATAAGAAGTTTAGACCAACGAGCGCCCATAAGATTTTCTTCTTCGTGCACAGGACACATCATTTGAAGTAATTCCTTAACCATATTAAATTGTTCGTCAGTAATACCGTCCATTTTACCCATGTGGAATGAAAGAGAATCTTTATCACTTGTAAGTTCGCAAACACCTGGCTCAACAAGTGCTGCGCCCCATTCAACAGCGCAACCCATTGTGTGCTCAGTACCAATAATTTCAGCAATACCTGGTTCAGGAATACCGTTTTGAAGTGTAACTATAACGCCATTATCAGTAAGATAATCTTTAAGCATTGTAACAACTTCTTTGTTGAACAACTGCTTTGTAAGAAGAACAATAACATCATATTTACCTTCCATTTGGTCAGGTGTAATTGCTTTAACAGGTACTAACATATCAACTGTACCAATAATTTTAGCGCCATTAGTGTTAAGTGCTTCAACGTGTGCTTTATTACGGTTGATAAGGTCAACCTCACCACCATTTTGAGTAATGAATGCACCAAGCACAGTACCTAAAGACCCTGCACCATAAATTGCATATCTTGCCATAAAACATCCTCTTTTCAAGTTGTGAATTTTTTATCAAAGTAATTATATACTAATTCAAACATAATTTCAACATAAAAAATAACAAGGTCAAAAGACCTTGCTATTTTGAATTTATTATATTTCCGCTTCAAATATTCCAATACACTCTCTACCAGTAAGGTTGTTTGACACATTTCGTGCATTGAAATAGAGTCGCAATTTATTTTCGTGATATGTTAGACAACAAGCATAAACATATTGAGCCATCCAATGACTATTACCTTGAATTTGTGGCACTAAAAATGGTTTTACAAATTCAAAATTAACACCATCATTTGATTTTAATAGCATAATTGCTGAGTGACTTTTTCCGTCTTTTTCAAAAAGTCCATTTTGAAGCCCTATGTAGCAATCTTTAAGCTTATACACCTTCAAACAACCTGAACAAAGATTTAAATATTCAATATTTTTATCAGGACTAATAATAGGTGTTTCCCGTGATATATAGCCGTTTGTAATATTTTCACTTTCAGCAAAGCTTATGTGTGTTGGTTCGCAAAATCCGCAGTCCTTAATAAATGTTTGACCACAAGAATAATACATTCTATACCCGTTTTCAGTAGCTAATAAAAATGGGTTTGAGATTGCATAACCTTTATTGTATTCTTCGTAATCACGACTTTTGCCAACTACTAAATATGGCTTTGACCATTCTTTAAAATTGGTTGACTCAACACAGTAAATTTCCGACTTCCATTTCGCGCCAATAAGACTTAAAAGATTAAAAATTACAGGTCTTGTACGCTCAAAAAACAAATAATATTTTCCATCAATATAGTTAATGTTTGGGCGCATAGCACGATTAACGATTTTGCCTGTGTTTTTAAAACTTACACCATCATCACTTTCATATCTATAAACACCAAAGAATGTATGGCAAAACAAATGCCATTTTCCATCGTGAGATACATCAGGAGTCAAAACACTTGGGTCTGCAATAACAAAACTTTCAAGCGGATTTTTAATTATAGGATTACCATCGAAAAGTTTAAATTTTGCATTGCTAAATTGCTCAAAAGTAAGATTTTTCATATTTTCACCGTTTATACATCTTTATTCATAACAATAAAAGTCATTCTTTCTTGAATGCTTTCGTTACCATGATTCTTACCAATTCCGCCGTGGTCTGAGGTTATAATAATAAGCCAATCTTCAGTGCTATATGTCTCTCTTGCTTTAATTGCATTAATTGTTTCAAGAGCATATTGGTCAGCAGTTTGAAACGCCTCTTTATATCTTGGGTTGTTAATTGTAAAGCCATAATTATGACCTGTTGAGTCAGTTGGCTCGTAAATAACAAAAATGAAATCAGAACAATCTTTTTTGCCTATTTCGTTCAATGTAAAATTGTGAGATGCCTCATCATCTTCGCATCTATTGAATGAAACATTAAGATTATTTTCTTCGCAATATGCTTTTTCTTTAAGATATGTTGCATTATCTCTATCAAAATGACCTTTCCACTTTGTAATAAATGAAGAATTGTCAATTACATTTTCTTCAACAAGAGTTGTGAGAAGTGTTTTGTGGTCGAGTGATTTTGTAATATCATTTGCAGTAATACCATGCTTGTTTGCCCATACACCTGTAAGAATTGAACACCAACCAGGGGCAGTAGATGTATCTTGTGTGTTCTTTTTAGGATAGTTAACACCACCGCAATATGAAAGATTGATTGATGCACCGTCTTCAATCATAGCGTGAATTCCGCTATTTTTGTCTTTCATTTCAACAAGAATATCAGCACGACAACCATCAAAACCTATAATAATTGCCTTCTTTTCAGTTTTGCCCTTAGGTAATTCACCTTCAAAATGCTCTTTAACTATATTGTAAAGTTCAGTTTGTGGAATAGCAGTTTCTACTGTGTTTTCATACCCAATAGCTTCAACATTCTTTAAAAACAATTCTTCAGTGTCTTTTGAATCTTTTGCATATCTAAGAAAAGGAAAAGCAACAACGCCACCAATAATCACAAGTACGATAACAATAGATGAAATTATTAAACCTTTCTTTTCCATAAAATCAACTCCTTTTATAAACTCATAATATCATAAAAACTTAGTAAAAACAATATAAAAAAGACGTTAGTGCAAACTTAATTGTCTTATGTTTTTAAAATTAACTTGTATTTTTTGTTATAAATTCCATTACAACAAATTCGCACATACTTATAAACAAAATAGC
>JAZKXL010000089.1:0-14314 GCA_045611635.1 Candidatus Fimenecus sp.
AAGTTAACGAATGCACCACGAGATTTACCAATCCAGTTAACTTGTTGAAGCTTAATATTTGGAAGATAATCAACATCATTTAAGCCCTCAAGAAGCTTGTCAGCATACTCAGTAATTCTTAAGTACCAAACATCTTTGGATTTTTGAACAACGTCGCTGTGGCAAATGTCACACTTACCGCCTTGTGAGTCTTCGTTTGAAAGAACAACCTTACAAGATGGGCAATAGTTAACAAGTGTCTTGTCACGGAAAGCAAGTCCGTTTTCAAACATCTTAAGGAAAATCCATTGTGTCCATTTATAGTATTTATCATCAGTTGTGTCAACTACTCTTGAATAGTCAAATGAGAAACCAACACGCTTTAACTGACTTGTGAACTTTTCAATGTTCATATCAGTAACTTTTCTTGGGTGAATACCAGTTTTAATAGCATAGTTTTCAGTTGGAAGACCATAAGCGTCAAAACCGATTGGGAACAATACATTGTAACCCTCAAGTCTTCTTTTTCTTGATACTACCTCAAGACCTGAATATGCCTTAATGTGACCAACGTGCATACCTGCACCTGATGGGTATGGGAACTCAACAAGTCCATAAAATTTTGGCTTTTCGGAATTATCTTGTGCCTCAAAAACCTTTGCTTCTTCCCATTTTTGTTGCCATTTTTGTTCGGTGGCTTTAAAATCGTAATTCATATATATAACCTTCTTTAAAAGATATTTTTGCTTATTCAGTAATTATTGTGCTAATGTCGTATTCCTGTGCATCTGCCCAAAGATGTTCTAGGCTATAGGTTTCTCTTTGGTCAGGTGTGAAAAGGTGAACAATAACTGTGCCATAGTCAAGTAAAATCCAGCCAGTTGATTTGCCTTCTATATTTCTTGGCTCTACACCTTGTTTTGTGAGAGTATCTTGAACTTCATCAGACAATGCACGAATGTGAGTACCTGATGTACCAGTTGCAATTACAAAGTAATCGGCAACGGATGTAAGTTCAGTAATTTCTAGTGATTTTATGTTAGTTGCTTTCTTGTTGTCAAGAGTAGCAACAATATTTTTCATAAGTTCAGTTCTATCCATATTGTTTAATCCTTTCCGCAAGGTAATTATACGCTTTTAATGTGTCAATGTGAATTGGTCTGCATCTTTTTGCATTGTCTTCAATAGTAAATGAAAGACCACGAAGACAAGTTTTTTCAAGACTTTCTTCCGCCATTGCTCTCACCTCTAAAATATCGGGATACTCACGGTCTTCAGAAGTTAAGTCGGCAACATAGATAATCTTTTCAAGTAACGACATATTCTCTTTGCCTGTTGTATGCCAACGGACTGCCGAAAGAATTTCACTATCAGTTACATTAAGTTCTTTTCGGAGATATATCTCGCCTGCTATGGCGTGAAGAGTAACTGTAATATTCTTTTCACTTTCAGTAAGAATTTGACCATCATTTTCAATCATTTGAAGCATTTTTTCAGGTGACTCATACCTCATAATGTCATGAACAAGACCTGCTGTATATGCTTTTTCAATGTCACCACCAAAGATTTCGGCTAAATGTTTTGCTTGCTCAGCAACACAAATTGAGTGATACAACCTTTGTGGAGTTAGACGAGTTTTAAGAATTTCTAAAAACTCTTTATTTCTTGCCATATCCATAGAGTTTATTATTCTCCATATATTCAATGATTTCAGGGTCAACAAGACCATAAATGCTCTTATTGCTTGCAATTCTTTCACGAATTTCACTTGAGCTTACCTCGTAAGCGTCTAAAAGTGAGATATGTATATTCTTTCCGTCAAGTTTAGGCATATACACACCTAATTGCTCAAAAGCATAAGCACGAAGTTTTTGAATATTCTCAGCATTGTCACGAGAAGCAACACAAAGTGTGCATTTTTCTAAAAGTTCTTTGTGCTTATACCATTTATGGAAAATGAGAAACATATCTGAACCGATAATGAGATATAAATCATCGTTAGGATATTTCTCTTTTAATTCGTTAACTGTGAAAATGGTATAACTATCAGTTGTACGGTCCATTTCCATAGTGCTGATTTCATACTTTGGATTTTGGAAAGCAATTTTACACATAGCAAGACGGTCGCGATTATCGGCTAATATGTCGCAGCGCTTGTGTGTTGGCATTTTGTTAGGAATGATAATTACCTTATCTAGTTCCAATTCCTCTGCCATTTTGCTAACCATTCTTACATGTCCTTTATGAGGTGGGTTAAATGTTCCGCCGAAAATACCTATTTTCATTTTTTCTTCGCCTTCTTTTTCTCGTCCTTATGAAGTTCTGGGTTATAACGATAGAATATCATACTGCCACCAATAACACCAACACAATCACTGTTGGTTGCTTCGGCAAGTTTTTGTGCAATTACTTTTGGCTTTTCAGGGCTTGTTTCTAAAAGCACTTTAATTTTAATGAGTTCACGTGCTTTAAGTGCATCATCAGTTTGCTTAATCAGGGCATCTGAAATGCCACCTTTACCTACTTGAAACAATGCTTGAAGAGAGTTTGCCTGACCTCTCCAATATGCTCTTTCTTTACTTGTCATATTATTCTCCTAAATATTTTGGTAATTCTTCTACAAATTTTCTTAAAGCGTTTCCACGGTGGCTGACTTTGTCTTTTTCTTCTGCTGAAAGTTCACCGAATGTTTTGTCACCAACAAGGAACACTGGGTCATAACCAAACCCGCCATTACCTTGTACTTCATGGGCAATTACACCCTCGCAAGTGCCACGGACTGTGAAACTTCTACCATCAGGGAAACAGCAACAAACACAACTTACAAATCGTGCTGTGCGCTCACTATCTGGAACATCTTTCATAAGTCCCAAAAGCTTTTCGTTGTTTTTAGCGTCGTTTCCGTGTTCACCACCAAAACGAGCCGAATAAACGCCCGGTGCACCATCAAGAAAGTCCACCATAAGTCCTGAGTCATCCGCTACACAAACCATTCCGCTTTCTTTACAACCGCTATCGGCTTTTAAGAACGCATTTTCTTCAAATGTAGTGCCTGTTTCTTCTACATCTGAAAGTTCAATTCCTGCCATATCAGCAGTAAGTACGTTTATTCCTAATGGGGCAAGAATTCTTTGTAATTCCGCCTGTTTTTTCATATTATGAGTTGCGATTAAAAAGTCCAAAGAAACCCCTCTTTTTCTTTTCTTCTTTTTGTTCAGGTTCAGAGTCTATCTCTTCTTCCTGTTGAAGTCCTTCACCATTTGTTTCGGAAGTAATTTCAACTGTTCCACCGTTTTCATGGGTGTATTCTTCTTGTAAAAGATTTTCATCAATGTTTTCGCATTCTTCGAAAGTCTCTTTACTAACTTCAAGTTGAATATCCTCCTCTTCTTTGTAATCTATCTTATCAAACAAGCCGTCAGCAAATGCTTCTGGCTTAAATGGTTGCAAGTCATCAATTTGTTCACCAACACCTATAAACTTAACCGGAATACCAAGCTCATTTTTGATTGCCAATACAACGCCACCACGAGCAGTACCATCAAGCTTTGTAAGAACAATACCTGTAATGTCGGCAACTGACTTAAACTCCCTTGCCTGATTAACTGCATTTTGACCTGTTGTTGCATCAAGCACTAACAATACTTCACGGTCGGAATATGGTAACTCACGGTCAATAACGCGATAAATCTTATTAAGCTCATCCATAAGGTTTTTCTTGTTATGAAGACGACCTGCAGTATCAATAATAATGATTTCGCTATCTCTTGCCTTTGCAGCACTGATTGTATCAAATACAACTGCAGCAGGGTCAGCACCTTCAGTATGTTTAACAATATCAACACCTGAGCGGTCCGCCCAAATTTGCAACTGGTCAATAGCCGCTGCACGGAAAGTATCAGCCGCGCCAAGAATAACCTTTTTACCTTGTGCTTTATACATAGCCGCCATTTTGCCGATTGTTGTAGTTTTACCTACACCATTTACGCCGATAACAAGAATAATTGATGGCACTGTAATAAGTCCCATATCTTCACCGCCGTAAAGCATTTCAGCAACAATTTTTTTGATTTGTTGGCGAATTGCTTCAGCACCCTTAATTTTACCTTTTGAAACCTCTTCACGAAGTTTTTCAGTAATTTCAACAGCAGTAGTAACACCAACGTCACCCATAACAAGAATTTCTTCAAGTTCTTGATAAAGGTCATCAGTTACCTCATCAAAGCTATCAAGCATATCATCAATAGCCCCTGCCATTTTATTTCTTGTCTTTGTAAGACCAAAGTTAATTTTTTTGAAAATTCCCATAATGATTTTCCTTTAATATTTTTTATGCGAGACCAAGTTTGCGAGCCATCTCGGCTGTTTGTAGTTCTAATATTTTTGATACGCCTTCTTCTTGCATTGTAACGCCATAAAGCATATCGGCCTCTTCCATTGTGCCACGACGGTGAGTAATAAGAATAAACTGTGTATTCTTTGTCATTCTTCTTACATACTGTGCGTAACGGACAACGTTAACATCATCAAGCGCTGCTTCAACCTCATCAAAAATTACGAATGGTGCCGGTGTAACCTTAAGAATTGCGAAAAGAAGCGCAATTGCTGAAAGTCCTTTTTCACCACCTGAAAGAAGGTTGATGTTTTGAACATTCTTGCCTGGTGGTTGTACTTTAATTTCAATGTCACACTCAAGCACATTCATTTCATCTTCAAGAATAAGTTCGGCTTTACCGCCACCAAACAATTCAGCAAAGGTTTCAGAGAATGCCACATTGATTTTTTGGAATTGTTCACGGAATTGAACACTCATATTTGTGGTAAGCTCATCAATGAGCTTAATGAGTTCAGCTTTGGCTTTTTCAACATCACCAATTTGTCCTGACATAAACTCATATCTTTCGGAAACCTCTTTATACTCATCAATAGCTGAAACGTTAACTGAACCAAGTCCACGAATTTCATTTTTAAGTGCTGAAAGTCGAGTTCTTGCATCCCCGATATTTTCAATAACGATTTGAAGAGCAATTGCTTCACGGCGAGTAAGTTGATATTCATCATAAAGCTTTGAGTTGTACTCTTCATACTCGTTAAGCATTGATGCTTTTCTTTCTTCAAGACGAGCAAGCTCTCCGCTGACACGTTCACGCTCAGCGCTCTTTTCTTTTTCAAGATTACGAAGGTCTGTGTTTTCTTTTTCAAGAACTGTTCTGGCTTCAAGTAAGTCATCAACATCAGTTCTAGCGTCACCACATTGTTTTCGAAGTTCTTCAGCTGATGCGCGCAAACTTTCAATATCTTTTGTAAGCCAAATATTTTTATTCTTAAACGCCTCAATTTCCGCGTCTAACTCTTCAAGGCGATTTGTGTGTGAGCCCTTAAGAATGTTAAGGCGGCGAATATTGTCATCAGCGGACTGCATATCCTTTTCAAAGCCGAGAATTTGAAGGCGAATTTGCTCCGCCTTTTGTGAAAGTTCTTCACGAACAGTTGCAAGACTTTCACGGTCACCGCTGACTGCCTCAAGAGATTTTTCTTTTTCGGCAATATCACTGTTAAGTTTTTCAACCATTTCACGAGCAGTAATGCTATCAGCATTGATTTTTTCAATGCGCTCGTTAAGGATTTTTTCTTCCTCTAACAATTCTTTTACGCCACCTGAAGATGCTTCGTATTCACTTTCAGCAAGTTTATATTCACCTTCAAGGCGGATTTTTTCTTCGTTTGCTGAAAGAATATCACCCTCAATACCGTTAAGGTCGGCAATAGCTGACGCCAAATCTTCACTAAGCATTTTTTCTTGAATTGCAAGAGTGTTTTTCTTTTCTTCAAGGTCTTTAACGGCTGCACGGAGTTTGTCAATTTCGTTACTACGAGAAAGCATACCCACACCTTGTGCTTTACTACCACCCGTCATTGAGCCGCCTGCGTTTATAACTTGTCCGTCTAACGTTACAAGTTTAAAGCGGTTTTTATATTTCTTTGCAATAGAGATTGCTGAATCCATATCTTCACAAACAACTGTTTTGCCGAGAAGATTTTCAATAACATCTCTATATTGCTTATCGGTTGTAACAAGGTCAGCTGCAATACTTACAAACCCAAAGCAATCATCTAAATCTTTTTCTTCAAGTGTTCTTGATTTTATTGCTGTAAGTGGCAAGAATGTTGCTCGACCACCACGAGTTTCTTTCAAAAATGCGATTGCTCGTTTAGCATCATTTTCATTGTCAACAATCACATTTTGAATTGCAACACCAAGGGCGGTTTCAACTGCAACTGAATATTTATCTTTAACTGTAATAAGTTGTGAAAGTGGTCCGTGAACGCCTTTTAATGCACCACGCTTACTTTCTTTCATAACACTACGTACTGAGCCCTGATAACCTTCCATATTCTTTTCAAGGTCGTCAAGTACGCGAATTCGCTCATTTTTACGTTCAATTTCCGTATCAAGTGTTAAGATTTCTGCTTTTACCTTTTCACTTTTTTCGGTTCTTGTTTGAACTTTTATGCGATAGCCATCAATAGCATTTTTGTAGCCACTGATTTTTTCATCACAATCATCTAATGCCTTTTTAGCATTGTTTTTCTTTTCTTCTAACGCTAAAACAGTTTCTTTGCGATTACCTAAAAGTTCATCAATAGTAGTAATTCTTGTTTTAATTTCTTCAATTTGTGAACTTGCTGTTTCACTTATAACACGATTATCGGCAAGAGCAACTGTAAGAAGTGAAATTTCTTTTGAAAGCTCAGCAGCAAGAGTTGCGAATTCGTTATTTTCAACTTGTAATTTTTCAATTTCACCAATTTGCTCTTCTAACTTTTTATTTGCCTCATCACAACCTGCTTGTGCTTGTGCTTTTTGCTCTTCAGTTTCTTGAATTTGAGCATCAATATCGCTTTCATCAGCATTTGCATTGAGTTTGTCTTTTTCTAATCTTTCAATTGACTCGTTATTATGTACGATTGAGTTTTCATAAACTTTTGCTTGTGCTTCAAGCTCAGCTGCCTGCTCTTCAAAATGAGATGTTGAACCACGAATCTCTTCAATCTTAACATTGATTTCATGAGTTTTTTCAATGATGTCGTTCATCTTTTGCTCAATTTCTTCAAGCTGACGTTGAGCGCCTTTATATTGAACTGATGCAATATCAATTTTTCTATCTTGCTCTTTTAATTTTTCTTGAGTTTTTTCAATGTTATGTAACCAAATACCAATTTCAAGATTTTTTCTTTCTTCGGCAAGAACTAAAAACTTTTGTGCCTTTTCACTTTGAGTTTTAAGTGGGCCAACACGACTTTCAAGTTCAGTTAAAATATCACGAAGGCGAACAAGATTTTCTTCGGCTTGTCCTAATCTTTTAAGAGCGTCATTTCTTTTGTAACGGAAATGTGAAATACCTGCTGCCTCTTCAAACATTTCACGACGTTCGCCTGATTTTGATGAGATAAGCTCGGCAATTTTGCCTTGACTGACCATTGAATAACCGTCACGACCAAGACCTGTATCCATAAACAACTCGTTAATGTCACGAAGACGCACATTTTCACCGTTGATTTTATATTCACTGTCACCACTTCTATAAAAACGACGGGTAATATTAACTTCATCTTTATCACAATTAAGAGTGCGGTCAGCATTGTCAAGACACAATGTTACCTCCGCAAAACCAGTTGCCTTGCGAAGTTTTGTACCACTGAAAATAACATCTTCCATTTTTGAGCCACGAAGACTTTTTGTTGATTGCTCACCAAGCACCCAACGGACCGCGTCAGAAATATTACTTTTACCGCTACCGTTAGGACCAACAACGCCTGTTATTCCCTTATTAAATTGAAGTACTGTTTTATCGGGACAAGACTTAAATCCCTGCATTGTAATTGACTTTAATATCATATTAAATCTACTACCTCTACTTCAAATTCTTCTAAATTTTCTTTACCCTTTATTATACAACTAAATCCTTGATTTTTCAATGCTTTTTCGTTTCTTTTATGCTGTCCTTTTGCCTTACTAAGCACTTTTTTATTCACATAAATCACATATCGTTGATTTTTGTCTTTTACACTTAATTTTTCAAGGATTTTTTCTAAATAAATATGACCTTCACACAGTTCTCGGAATGCAGGGTGATATGCCCCACCTACCATATCACTCTCAACAGTTTCACTACTATGAAGCCCTAATTTTATAACTTTTATATTTTCACTTTCAAACCATTCTAAAAGTTTTGCGCAAAATAGTGCGGAATCTTCAGCCGTTGGCGCTGTATATTCACCCTTTTCTTGCAAAAATCCTAAATGTGTATTTTTCAATACAACCGTAGGATAAATTCGCACTGTGTTGGGCTTTAATTTTATAATTTCATGAGCAGTGTATTCATCTTTTGTGAAATCACTTTTGTAAAGTCCCGTCATCATTTGAAGACCTAATTCAAAACCGTATTCTTTTATTAATTTTGATGCTTTTCGCACATCACTTGCAGTATGACCACGATTATTTGCAAGTAAAACATCATCACACATACTTTGTGCACCTAATTCAATGGCCGTTACACCATAGGTTTTAAGCGTATTAAGTATGTCTTTATTTATACAATCAGGTCTTGTTGATACACGAATTCCCTTAAATTTATATATATCTAAAAAATGCTTAGCGGCGGTTAAAAGAGAAAGCATATAATCCCTTTCAATCGCCGTAAAACTACCACCAAAGAACGCAATTTCAGTATTCTTTGGGTCAACATTATATTTAATTGCCGTTCTTACTGCATTTTCTACATCCAATGGTGTTGCAGGAACTGTTTGTCCGCTTATTGCCCGTTGATTACAAAAGCTGCAGTCATTCGGGCACCCCTTATGTGGCACAAAAATGCTTATGTTACTATGGCTCATAATCCCATTAACTCCAATGCGGATTTTGCCGCTTGTTGTTCCGCTTTTTTCTTGCTACTGCCCACACCTTTTCCGATTACGTTGCTATTCATATGAATTTCTACAACAAATTCTTTGTTGTGGTCAGGACCACTTTCACCAACTACAACATACTCAAACTTTTCAGTTGGATTTTGCTGCAACACTTCTTGCAAGGTGCTTTTGTAATCTTTAAAAACAGGTTTTGTTTCAGTTGCTATTTCAATAAATGGTAACACGAATTTTCTTGCATTTTCAATTCCACCATCAAGATAAATTGCACCAATTAAAGCTTCAAACGCATCAGAAACAACTGACGGACGTTGTCTTCCACCTGTATGTTCTTCACCACGACCTAACAAGATCATATCGCCAAGTCCAATTTCACCTGCATAGCCGAAAAGAGTTTTTTCACAAACTGCATAGGCACGTTTTTTAGTAAGCTCGCCCTCTTTTTTATCTTTATAATGCTCAAAAAGATATTCAGCGGTAATAAATCCCAACACTGAATCGCCTAAAAACTCAAGACGCTCATTGTCAAGTCCCGTACCTTTTTCATTGGCATAAGAAGAATGAGTTAATGCTCTTTCTAAAAGTTTTTTATTGTTAAATTCATATCCGATTTTCTTTTCAAAATCAGTCATTTTAGTCACCTAAATCATTATTTTTTACAAATTCTTTCAAAGCAGCCATTCCGCGATTTGCTAATTGCATATATCGTTCTTGTTTATCACGTATTTTCTCAGGGAGTGGTGGCAACACGCCAAAGTTTGCCCCCATTGGTTGAAAATTCTTAACACTTTCATCACTTATATAGCGTGAAAGTGCACCAATCATTGTATCTTGTGGAAGAATTACAGTTTCTTCGCCTTTTAATCTTTTAGCAAGGTTAATACCTGCCATAAGACCACTTGCGGCGGATTCCATATAACCTTCAACGCCTGTGATTTGTCCACCAAAGAAAATATATGGATTACTACGCAAACTAAAGTCTCCGTTAAGAAGTCGTGGTGAATCAATAAATGTGTTTCTATGCATTACACCATAGCGAACAAAATCAGCATTTTTAAGTGCCGGAAACATTGAGAATACTCGTTTTTGCTCACCGAATTTGAGGTTTGTTTGAAATCCCACAAGGTTATACATTGTACCATCTTTATTCTCTTTACGAAGTTGAAGATTTGCCCAAGGTCTGTGCCCTGTGCGTGGGTCGGTAAGTCCTACCGGTTTAAGTGGACCATATCGCATAGTATCTTTACCACGACTTGCCAAAACTTCAATAGGCATACAACCTTCATAAACATCTTTACGCTTATCAAAAGAGTGAGTTTCGGCACTTTCAGCGTTTATAATTGCTTCGTAAAACGATTCGTATTCCGCCTTATTCATTGGACAGTTAATATAGTCCGCCTCACCGCCACGGTCATAGCGCGACTGTGTGAAAGCACATTCCATATCAATACTTTCGGCAGTAACAATAGGTGCTGCAGCATCAAAAAATGAAAGTCCATTACCACACATTTCACAAATTGTTTGTGAAAGAGCATCACTTGCCAAAGGACCTGCACAAATTACTGTGCCATCATAACCCTGTGGCAATTTTGCAACTTCTTTTTCAATTATGTTTATATTTTCATCACTTTTGATTTTTTCAGTAATAATTCTTGAAAACTCATAACGGTCAACAGCTAACGCCCCACCTGCTTCTACTTTACATTCATAAGCTGTTTCAACACAAACTGAATGAAGATAAGCCATTTCGTGTTTTAGTAGTCCTGCAGCGGAATTTAGACGCTCCGCCTTTAAGGAGTTTGAACAAACAAGTTCGGCAAGGGTGTCTAACTTATGGGCAGGTGATTTTTTATGAGGTTTCATTTCATATAAATCTACCTTTATACCATTTCGTGAAAGTGCTTTTGCACATTCAACACCTGCAAGACCGCCACCGATTACTGCGACTTTCATTTATGCTTCCTCTTTAGTCTTTCTTTTTCTTTCAGCTTTCTTTTCAAAACCGCAACCTTCATTTAAACAAGAAAGCATTCCGCCCTTTTTCTTAAAGAGGTATTTGCCACATTGTGGGCAGGTTTCATCAGTTGGTTTATCCCAAGTCATAAAGTTACATTCAGGATAATTGCCACAACCATAGAAAGCATAACCTTTTTTAGTTTTCTTTTCAATTACCTTGCCACCACAAACAGGGCAAGTTGCCTTTGTTTCAAGAACAAGTGGCTTTGTGTGTTTACATTCAGGGTAACCAGGACAAGCAAGGAATTTGCCGAAACGGCCTGATTTAACAACCATATTTCTACCACATTTCTCGCAAGGAATATCTGTTTCATCTTCTTTAAGTTTGATTTTTTGACCTTGCATATCAACTTTTGCCTTTGCAAGAGTTGTTTCAAAATCTCCATAGAAATCGTGCAGCATTTGAACATAGTCAGTCTTTCCGCTTTCAACGTCATCAAGTTGAGATTCCATACCTGCAGTAAATTTAACATTTACGATTTTAGGGAACTTCTCTTTAAGAAGATTTGTTGTTGCCTCACCAAGTTCGGTTGGCTTAATTTGTTTTTGTTCACGAACAACATATTCACGCTGTGTAATTGTTGAAAGAATTGAAGCGTATGTTGAAGGACGTCCTACTCCTGTTTCTTCCAATGTTTTAATGAGAGATGCTTCAGTATAACGTGCAGGTGGTTGAGTAAAATGTTGATTACCTGCAAGTTCTTTAAGCTTGATTACATCGCCTTCGTTAATCTTTGGTAATGCACCCTCGTCTTCTTCATCTTCATCAGTACCTGCCACATAAAGACAAGTATAACCATCAAAGCGAACTGAATATCCGCTTGCATTGAATACAACAAACTTACCTTGTGCTTTATCACTAGCATTTGCACCATTAATTTCCGCTTTAACTGTATCTTGAACGCAGTTTGCCATAAGAGAAGCCATAAAGCGTTTCCAAATAAGGTTATAAACTTTATATTGTTCAGCAGTTAAACTTGCTTTTGCCTTTTCAGGAGTTAAATCCATCATAGTAGGACGAATTGCTTCGTGACCATCTTGTGCATTCGCTTTTGTCTTGTAATATCTTGGCTTTTCAGGAAGATATTCAGCACCGAAGTTGTTCTTGATAAAGTCGTTACCTGCAGCTCTTGCTTCTTCTGAAATGCGAAGAGAATCAGTTCTCATATAAGTAATAAGACCTGTTGAACCAATACCTTGAATTTCAACACCTTCGTAAAGCTCTTGAGCAATTTTCATTGTTTTCTTTGCCTGGAAATTAAGTTTACGCGATGCTTCTTGTTGAAGTGTTGATGTTGTAAATGGTGGTGCAGGTTGACGATTACGAACACCTTTTTTCACTGAAACTGCTGTATATTCAGCATCTTCAAGACGAGCAAGATACATATCGCTTTGCTCTTTATTTGTAATTTTTACTTTGCCTGTTTCATCACCCACAAAAGATGCTACGAACGCCTTTCTTGATGATGGAGCAAGCATTTTTGCGTCAAGTGTCCAATATTCTTCAGGCGCGAATGCACGAATTTCTTCTTCACGGTCAACTACTAAACGCACTGCAACTGACTGCACACGACCTGCTGAAAGGCCTCGTCGAATTTTTTGTGAAATAAATGGGCTAAGCATGTAACCAACAAGGCGGTCAAGAATTCTTCTTGCTTGTTGAGCGTTTACAAGGTCAATATCAATTTTTTCAATATTTGCGATACCCTTTGTAACGCTATTTTTATTAATTTCGTTAAATTTAACTCTATTAAGACCATTTAAGTCAAGGTCTAAAAGAGTTGCTAAGTGCCAAGAAATTGCTTCTCCCTCACGGTCAGGGTCGGCTGCAAGAATAACTGCTTCTGATTTTTCAGCAAGGTCCTTTAACTCTTTTACAAGCTTTTCTTTGCCTTTAATGACCATATATTTTGGCGCAAAACCATTCTTAACATCTACGCTGAGTTTTGCTGCAGGCAAGTCGCGTACATGACCTTTTGAAGAAACAACTTTGTAGTCGTTTCCAAGATATTTTTGAATACTTTTTGCTTTAGATGGAGACTCTACAATAACAAGTTTTGACATATATCATCATCCTAAAATGTTAGATTTTTAATTTATTTTATATCGTCTGCCACTCATTTGAGTAACAAGACCATAAATTTCAAGTTCAGTAATTGCTGATAAAATTTTATCAGTTGAAAGATTGCAACCTAATGTGATTTCATCTATATGAACGGGATTTTCACCTATAAACTCATACACTACTAACGCATTAGGCGTTAAATATGATGG
The DNA here is from genome assembly GCA_045611635.1 of Candidatus Fimenecus sp. GTDB lineage: Bacteria > Bacillota > Clostridia > Oscillospirales > Acutalibacteraceae > Fimenecus. Next base: position 13,198 of record JAZKXL010000089.1, read on the forward strand.
TGCAGGTTTTTTAGTGTGAGTTTCTACCCTTGGTGTTTCTTGCTTAGGGATTTTTTCTTCCGCCTGTTTTTGCAAGAGATACCCTTGAGTCCGTCTTATAATTTCATCATCAGGAAATCTTTCTTTAATATTCAGTTTATCATAAAACTTATAGCAATATTCCTCTAAAATATCATTAGGCGAGAATACTGCCCTTGCCCCGTTGCGAATAAGATTGTTTGTGCCTAAAAATGAGGAGCTTACCAAATCACCAGGGACTGCAAAAACATCTCTACCTTGCTCGCCTGCTAGTCTTGCGGTAATAAGTGAGCCACTACGCTCACCGGCCTCCACTACAACTGTACCCAATGTAAGACCTGAAATAATGCGGTTTCGCAAAGGAAAAGTTGTGCGACTTGCAGGTGTAAATGGTGGAAACTCTGTTATAATTGCGCCCTTTTTAGTGATTTGCTTGCGCAAGTCTTCGTTATCCATAAGATACTTTGTACCAAGGCCACACCCAAGCACACAAATTGTTTTGCCGTTTTCATCAAGCGCCCCTTTATGTGCAGCACTGTCAATACCAAGGGCACCACCTGACACAATAGTAAAGCCAATACTTGCCATTGCTGAAGACAAAGCACGAGCAACTGAAACACCATAGTCAGATGCTTTTCTTGCACCCACAACCGAAACTGACAGTTCACTGACAAGTGCTGTTTCATCACCATCAACAAACAACACCAGTGGCAAATCTTGAAGATTCAACAAATTTGGTGGATAATATTCACTTGATGGGGTTACGATTTTCCAACCATTTTCATTTGAAACCCTTAAAATTTCTTCCGCCTTTTCAATGGAAAAACTTTTAAGCTTTTCAACTTGCTTTTTTGTTAAAACATTAAGGCCAAAAAGCTCGTTAAAGGTTGTGCCGTATATCTCGTAAGGATTCCACTCATAATGTGAAACTAAATCAAGGCAAGATGCCCCTGCCCCCAAGCCACAGGACAACCAAATCCAATATAAATCGTAATTCATTTTACCAATTCCCACATTGTTATTGATGCAGCTGCAGCGGCATTGAGAGACTCTGCTCTACCTTGCATTTTTATTGTGATTTTATAGTCACAAGCATCAA
>JAZKXL010000090.1:0-9479 GCA_045611635.1 Candidatus Fimenecus sp.
ATCGTTCTTAACCCATTGGGCGTTCCTTCTCGTATGAATATCGGTCAGGTTCTTGAAGTTCACTTAGGTTTTGCTTATAGAAAACTTGGCCAAAAAATTGCAACTCCTGTTTTTGACGGTGCTCACGAAGCTGATATCCGCGAAGCACTTAAAGAAGCGGGCTATCGTGAAGACGGTAAGTCAATCCTTACTGATGGTAGAACAGGTCAGAAGTTTGATAACCCTATTACAGTTGGTGTTATGTACTTCTTGAAACTTCTCCACTTGGTTGATGATAAGATTCACGCACGAAGCATTGGTCCATACGCACTTGTTACACAACAACCACTTGGTGGTAAGGCACAGTTCGGTGGTCAACGTTTCGGTGAAATGGAAGTTTGGGCACTTGAAGCTTACGGTGCAGCATACACACTTCAAGAAATCCTTACAGTTAAGTCTGACGACCTTACAGGTAGAAGAAAGACTTATGAGGCAATTGTTAAAGGCCTTAATATTCCAAAACCTGGAGTTCCAGAGTCATTTAAGGTTCTTATTAAAGAACTTCAAGCACTTGCTCTTGATGTTCGTGTGCTTGATGAAGATGGCGAAGAAATTGACATCAAAAACGGATTTGACAACGACGAATTTGACTATGTTCCAGTTGCAGATTCTGAAATCGAGTTCGAAACAGTTAACGATGCAAACTACGAAAGCGGCTATGTTCTTGATAACGAAGATGGCAGCGAAATAGATGAAGATGATGATTCTGATTTCTACAAAGAAATGACATCTCTCAACTATAATGATGGCATTGATTATATTGATGAAGACGATGAGAACTATTAATTGACTACACCTATTTCATATAGATAAAGGAAGAAGGGCTAAATTTAATGGAAAAGAAACCATTTAGTGCAATTAAAATCGGTCTTGCCTCTCCTGACCAGATAAGAGAATGGTCACACGGTGAGGTTAAAAAGCCCGAAACTATAAATTACCGCACACTCAAGCCAGAAAAAGACGGCTTGTATTGTGAAAGAATTTTCGGACCACAAAAGGACCTTGAATGTCACTGTGGTAAATACAAGAAAATTCGTTATAAAGGTAAAGTATGCGAAAAATGTGGCGTTGAGGTTACTAAAAAAGAAGTACGTCGTGAAAGAATGGGACACATTGAGCTTGAAGCTCCTGTTTCTCACATTTGGTACTTCAAGGGTATTCCTTCAAGAATGGGACTTATTCTTGATATTTCACCTCGTGACCTTGAAAAAGTACTTTACTTCTCAAAGTATATAGTTACTGACCCAGGCGAAGGCACTGAGTACCGTAAAAATCAAATACTCAGCGACAAAGAATACGCTGAAATGGTTGAATACTATGGTGACGAAGTTAAAGCAGGCATGGGTGCTGAAGCAATCAAAACACTTTTAGAAGAAATTGATGTTGATGTACTTTGCGAAGAACTTCGTAAAGAACTTGAAGGCGCAACAGGACAGAAAAAAGCACGTCTTCTTAAGCGTCTTGAAGTTGCTCAAGCATTCAAACAGTCAGGTAACAAGCCATCATGGATGATTATGGATGTAATTCCTGTTATTCCACCTGATATTCGTCCTATGGTTCAGCTTGATGGTGGTCGTTTTGCAACATCAGACCTTAACGACCTTTATAGACGTGTTATCAATAGAAATAACCGTCTTGCAAGACTTAAAGAACTTAATGCTCCTGAAATCATTGTTCGTAATGAGAAGAGAATGCTTCAAGAAGCAGTTGACGCTCTTATTGACAATGGTCGTCGTGGCAGACCTGTTACAGGTCCAAACAATAGAGCACTCAAATCACTTTCAGATATGCTTAAAGGTAAGCAAGGTCGTTTCCGTCAAAATCTTCTTGGTAAGCGTGTTGACTACTCAGGTCGTTCAGTTATCGTTGTTGGTCCTGAACTTAAGCTTTACCAATGCGGTCTTCCAAAAGAAATGGCACTTGAACTCTTCAAGCCATTCGTAATGAAAAACCTTGTTGAAAACGGACTTTCAAGCAATATGAAATCCGCTAAGAAGATGGTTGAGCGTGCAAAGACTGAGGTTTGGGACGCACTTGAAAAGGTAATTAAGGACCATCCAGTTATGCTTAACCGTGCTCCAACACTTCACCGTCTTGGTATTCAAGCATTTGAACCAGTACTTGTTGAAGGTAGAGCAATTAAGCTTCACCCACTCGTTTGTACAGCATTTAACGCTGACTTCGACGGTGACCAAATGGCTGTTCACGTACCACTTTCAGCTGAAGCACAAGCTGAAGCACGTCTTCTTATGCTTGCTGCAAACAACCTTCTTAAACCATCAGACGGTAAACCTGTTGCAGTTCCTACACAGGATATGATTCTTGGTTCATACTACCTTACAATGATTAAGGATGATGAGCCGGGCTGTGGCAAAGTTTTCCGTGATGTTGATGAAGCAACAATGGCTTATGATGAAGGCGATATCGGTCTTCACTCAACAATTAAAATTCGTATGACTAAAGAGGTTAATGGTGAACAAGTTACAAAGCTTGTTGAAACAACTCTTGGTCGTATCATCTTCAACAACCCAATCCCACAAGATTTAGGTTTTGTTGATAGAACTGACCCTGAAAATGCATTTAAACTTGAGGTTGACTTCCTTGTAAGTAAGGGTGGCCTTGGTAAAATCATTGATAAATGTATTAAAGTTCACGGCGTAACAGTTGCTGCTGAAATGCTTGATAAAATTAAGGCACAGGGCTTTAAATATTCAACACGAAGCGGTATTACAGTTGCTGTTTGTGATGCTAAAATTCCTGAAAGCAAGAAAGAATTACTTGCAGCTGCTGAAGAACGTGTTGACGTTATCAACAACTACTACAATATGGGTCTTTACAGCGCAGATGAACGCTCAAAGGCAGTTATTGATGTTTGGGAAGAAACAACAAATGCAGTTTCTTCAGGTATTCTTGAAAGCCTTGGTGAAACAAACCCAATCTATATGATGGTTGACTCAGGTGCCCGTGGTTCTAAGGCACAGCTTCGTCAGCTTGCTGGTATGCGTGGTCTTATTGCCAATACTGCAGGTAAAACTATTGAAGTTCCAATTCGTGCTAACTACCGTGAAGGTCTTAACGTTCTCGAATACTTCATTTCATCTCGTGGTGCTCGTAAAGGTCTTGCCGATACAGCTCTTCGTACAGCTGACTCAGGTTACCTTACTCGTCGTCTTGTTGACGTTTCACAAGATGTTATTATTCGTGAAGAAGATTGTCATTGTAAAGACGGTATTGAGGTTTATGATATTGCTGAAGGCAAAGAAATGATTGAACCATTGTACGAACGTCTTACAGGTCGTTATCTTCTTGAAGATTTCTGTGATTCAAACGGTAATGTTATTGCATCTAAGGATGAAATGATTACAGAAGAAATGGCAAAAGTTGTTGCTGAAATGGTTAACTCAAGAGAAAATCCTGAAGACCGTAAGATTAAGATTCGTTCACTTCTTACTTGTGATTCAGAACATGGTGTATGTATTAAGTGTTACGGTGCTAACCTTGCAACAGGCGACCCTGTTACTGTTGGTGAAGCAGTTGGTATTATTGCTGCTCAGTCAATCGGTGAACCTGGTACACAGCTTACAATGAGAACATTCCACACCGGTGGTGTTGCTTCAAGCCAAGATATTACACAAGGTCTTCCTCGTGTTGAAGAATTGTTTGAAGCAAGAAAACCAAAGACTTATGCAATTCTTACTGAAATTGACGGTATTCTTTCATTCCGTGAAATTAAGGGTACAGAGCATATTGTTATTACAAATAACGAAATCGGTGAAGAACGTGCATATATGATTCCTTACGGATTCCATAAGAAGTTCAACACTGAAACTGATGAAAATGGCAACCCAATCTTCGTTAAGAAGGGTACAGCACTTACTGATGGCTCACCAAATCCTAACGATATTCTTGCTATTAACGGCGTTGATGCTGTTCACGATTACCTTATCAAAGAAGTTCAAAGAACATACCGTATGCAGGGTGTTGATATCAACGACAAGCATATTGAAGTTATTGTTCGTCAAATGATGAGAAAACTTAGGGTTGAGGACGAAGGAACAACAGACCTTCTTCCAGGTGCAACAACTGATAAGCGTGAATTTAACGCTGAAAACGAAAAAGCACGTCTTAGAGCTGAAGAAACAGGCGAAACATTCATTCCTGCAAAATGCTCACCAGTGCTTCTCGGTATTACAAAAGCATCTCTTGCAACTGACTCATTCTTGTCAGCCGCATCATTCCAAGAAACAACAAAAGTTCTTACTGAAGCTGCTATCAAGGGTAAGATTGACCCACTTATGGGCCTTAAAGAGAATGTTATTATCGGTAAACTTCTCCCATCAGGTACAGGTATGAGATGTTATTCAGACGTTGACCTTCAAAAGTCAATTGATGATGTAGTTTCAACTGAAGCATAAATAAAAAATATTGAGGGCTGAGAAATCAGTCCTCTTATTTTTTTGTTTGACATAGAGCGACAAAATGTGATATTATAAAAAATAATGGTTAGATATGTCATACTGTGAGGTGATATTTTGGAATATACATTAAGAGAGTTTCAGTTATGCGAAGTGAAAATGCTTGAAGAAATGGCAAAATGCTTAGAAAAAGAAGGCGTTCAGTTTTATCTTATTGGCGGAAGCAGTATTGGTGCGTTGCGACACAAGGGCTTTATACCTTGGGATGATGATGTTGATATTGCCATAATGCGTCGCGATTTTGATAGGGCAGAGAAGGCACTTTCAACTATTTGTGGAAATATGCATTATGATGCAGTTGAAAATCATACAATACCTGATGCACCTTTAGGTCACATTTACTTTTTAGATGGTGATTCTTTAGAATATGCTCCAAGAATAGATGTTTTTGCCATTGATAATATTCCAGATTCCAAGTTGTGTGAAAAATATCAAAAGCTTTGTGCACTTATATACCATGTGTGTATTTTAAGAAGACCAGCTGAAAATAGGGGAAAGGTAAAGAAAATACTTACAACTATAATTTGCAAATGTTTCCCTAAGTTTGTGCTTGACTTTTTACAAAAGCTTTCATATAAAGGCCTTACAAAATGGAAAAATACGCAAACCAAATATGTTAGTAACATTTATGGCGTAAGCGGAGAAAATGAAAAAGTCCCCGCAAATTATTTTGGCACAGCAAGATATGTGGCTTTTGAAGATATAATGATGCCAATTCCTGAAAAGGCAGAAGAATATAACACTCATATTTATGGCGATTTTATGTCGTTCCCGCCTGAAGAAAAGCGTGTACCAACACACTTTCGCTTCAATATGCAAGAATGTGGAGGATTAGTAAATGAATAAACTTATTCTTGAAGATGAATTATCAGAAATTACCGGGTTTTATAAAAATTTAACCGGTAAATATATGCATCCATTAAAGTTTGTTGGTATTAGTAAAAAAGGTAGATTCCTTTATGAAAATGCCGTAGTTGTAAGTGACTGTAATCCTTTAGGTAACCTTATGCTTCCTGCTATGGAATCTATAATGGCAAAGGGATTTTTTACAACTGTAAAAGGTTATTCAGTAAATGATGGCATTAAAAAGTTTGCCGATTTAGAATATAATTGCGAAATTGACCAAGTTGAAAATATTGTTTCAGCACCAGTAGTGAATAAATGCGCATTTATGCTTTGTATTGACTGTGCTAAGCTTGAAAGTAAAGACGCTTGGCTTAATGCAATTCGTATGGTAACTGAATATGCATCAAAAGGTGAGAAAAATAAGTGTACAGTTATGCTTACTCTTCCTGAATACCCTGCAATTCCTGATGATGAAATCAAAAGTCTTTCAGAGCGTGAATTCAGTTATTATATGGAAAAACATATTGAAAATCCAACTGAAGAGCAAAAATATTTTTGTGAACTTGAAGCTCTTTGTCGTCAAATCGTAAAAGATGGTTACGACAATATCAATGTTGTTCGTGTTGACAACCTTTTTGGACCTGATTCAAACCAAATTCGTACATTTGATATTGAAAAATGCATTAAAGATGCTTTCCAAAGCGGTGTAATGACAATTACAACAAATGATTATGAAAATTTCATTTCTTGTTCTTATGTTAGAGACGCAGTTTGCTTTGCAATTCAAACTCTTTATTGTGGTCGTAAAGGTCAAATTTACAACTTTTGCTCTGGCTCAGTGTCTATTGCAAGAATTAAGTCAATAATTCGAAACAATTTTAGTGAAAAGCTTTCTCTTAATGTTCAGTCAGATAAAATTGAAAAAACTAACTATCGTTGTCTTAACACTCTTAAGTTTTTCCAAACTGAGTGGCGTAACACACAAAATACTTCTATAGATACTGCCGTTTATAGAACAGTTTGTGATATTATTGATGAAAGAGATAACAATAAAAAGAATATTGCAATCTATTCAGGTAAATTAACTCGTATTAAAGACCTTGAACTTATGATGCTTAAGGATATTGATGATATTTGTGAGGCAAATGGCATTAAATATTTCCTTTGTGGTGGTACAATGCTTGGTGCAGTCCGTTATGGTCATAGTATTCCTTGGGATGATGACCTTGACATTGGTATGCTTCGTAAGGATTTTGACAAATTCCGTAAAGCAGCACTTAAAGATAATAAAGACATATATAACTACTCAAGCCATTGGAATAAGAGTGGTAGCCATTATATTGTTGATAAAATCCGCCTTAACGGTACATATTTCTCAACAAAATACTCATCAGTACACGAATATCCTGACGGATTGTTCATTGACGTACTTGTTTATGACCAAACAAGTAACAATAAGCTTATTGGCAAACTTCATAGCTTAACTGTTCATACACTTTCAAAGATTATTGAAGTTAGATGGTATAACCGCCCAAGAAGAAATCCAAACTTTAGAAAAGAAATGGTGCTTTTACCATTTATCCGTATTCTTCCTCTTAACGCTTGGCATAAAATTTACGAATTTGTGCTTACATTATATAAAAATAAGAAGAATGCAAAATATGTAATTGACAGTACAGGTAAGCTTCAAAAGAAAGGTCCTTTCTCAATTGAGGGTCTTGAAGATGTTCAAAGAGTCCCATTTGACGGTGGCTTTATGGCTCCAATCCCTGAAGATTATACGAATTACCTTACATTTGACTACGGTCCTGGTTATTTGCCTGAACCACCACTTACAAAAAGAGCAGCTCCACACAACTTTGCTCGTATTGACCTTGGTGAATATATCTTTGAAACAAGAACAACACCTGAGTTCCGTGAAGTGAATGTTCACGGTGAATTGTATGAGGATGAGGTGTAATTATGAAATATCGCGCTTTAGTTACTGCCGAAATGATTAACCCAATGCTTGAACGCTTTAAAGACAAAATCGACTTTGATTTTGACGGATATTGCATTGACCATGAGGTTATGCCTCATAAGGATTTAATTGAAAAAATTGGTGATTATGATATTCTCATTTGTGAGTATGACACTATTGATAGAGAAGTCCTTGAAAATGCAAAAAATGTAAAAATCATTATTTGCTGTCGTGGTGGTGTTAAGTCAGTTATTGACATTGAAGCCGCTATGGAAAAGGGAATTATCATTTGTAACAATGGTGGTAGAAATGCAAATGCAGTTTCTGATTTAACAATGGGTTATATTCTTGACTTAACAAGAAATATTACACTTACAAATAACCTTATTTTTAACCGTGTAATTACAACTGATGTGAAATCAAAACCTGATGAGTATCAAGATACTGTATGGGGACTTGACAATAACTCTCCGTTCATTAAATATAGAGGTAGAAGTATCAACTATATGACCTTAGGTCTTGTTGGTTGCGGTTGTGCAGGTCGCCTTGTTGCTGAAAAAGCAAAAGCATTTGGTATGAAAGTAATTGCATACGACCCATACATTGACCCTGCAAAAGTGCCTGATTTTGTTGAACTTGTAGGTTATGAGGAATTTTTAAGCAGTGCTGATATTGTCAGCCTTCACTGTATTGTTTCACCACAAACAAAGAAAATGTTTAATAAAGAAACCTTTGCAAAAATGAAAAAGGGCTCATATTTTATCAATACTGCTCGTGGTGAGCTTGTTGTTGAAGAAGATTTGATTGAAGCACTCAATTCTCATCATCTTGCAGGTGCAGCAATAGATGTTACAGTTGTAGAGCCAATTGCTTCAGATTGCCCATTACTTACAGCCGAAAACTTGATTATAACACCTCATATTGCGGGCTCCGCTTATGATGTGCAGGTTTGTGGTACACAAATGGTATGCGACACTCTTGAGGACTGGTTAGAAAACAAAAAACCAAGAAATTGTGTTGTATATAAATAAGGCGGGGTAAAAATATGTCATCTATAGGAATTATACTTGCAGGCGGAATCGGCTCTCGTTTTGGTGCCGATAAGCCAAAACAGTATTGCAAAATTTTTGATAAAGAAATGATTTGGTATTCAATTAACGCTTTCCGTCAGGCAAAAAGCATTGATGATTTCATTGTAGTTGTTGACGCTAATGAAATGCAAAGCGGTCGTCTTGCAAAAGATTACGGTGTAACACTTGTTCAAGGCGGAAGTACTAGAAACGAATCATTTAAAAATGCGTTAGATTATATCAATAAAACTTTTCCTGACTGTGAAAAAATTATTGAAAATAACGCTGCGTGTCCAATGATAACACCTGAACTTATTGATGAGTTTATGGCACTTCTTGATGAGTATGACTATGTAAACACAGCATACAAAATCACTGATGCATTGGGCTCATATAAAGATAGAATTGCAAATCGTGAAGATTTCTATCTTATTCAAGCACCTGATGCTTATCGTTTCCCATTACTTTATAAGCATTTTGATAAAGATTCCGAACTTTGTCACCCTGCACATCAGTTGCCATTAACCGCTACTGAATATCGTTACTTTGATTATAACGATAACTATAAGGTTACATATCCTGATGATATTAAAATTGTAGAAATGATGATGAATCGTAGAAAAGAGAGAGTTGAGTAATCAACTCTCTTTCTTTTTAATGAATAATGAATGATGAATAACAACCTGCCTAACGGCAGAACGTTGGCGTTCGCAAAGTAAACTTTGCTCGGCTAAATGAAGAATGAATAATTTAGGGTCTGCGACGCGATTATAGAAATATCACTTAGCACTTTGCATTTTGCACTTTGCGCTTTACTTTTTGCATTTATTTTAGTTATTTTGCAAAAATTCCCTTGACAAAATATGTGCAATAGTGTAAAATATTCGAGCATGCGGACATGTGTCCGTTCATTTGTTATGCAAATAAATATGTATGGGGGTGAATCCAAAAAATGCCAACCTTTAACCAGCTCGTTCGTAACGGAAGAGAAACTCTCGTTAAAAAGTCTAAGGCACCAGCACTTGGTAAGGGTCTCAATTCAAAGAAGAATGTTATGACAAATAACAATTCTCCACAAAAGAGAGGTGT
>JAZKXL010000091.1:0-2002 GCA_045611635.1 Candidatus Fimenecus sp.
CACTCCAATGGATTTCCGCTCAGGTTTTTGTCTTGAAACACAGTATTACCCTAACGCTACAAACACACCTTCTTTCTATAATTGTGTGTTTGATAAGGATGAAGTTGTAAAAACTACAACGATTTATAAGGTTACAGTATAATTTTGTAAGCGCAAAACTATGTTTCCCTCGTCAAAGGGAGGCAATAAACACTGATACGAGGTACATATTTATGGAAAATATTAAACGAATTTACATATCAGCACTTGTTCATAACCGCACAGGTGTACTTTTACGAATTGCAGGACTTTTTGCTCGTCGTGGCTACAACGTTGTATCACTTACAGTTTCCGAAACTGAAAGTCCTGAATTTTCAAGAATGACTATTGTTTCCGACGTTGAAGAATACAAGGTTACAATGGTTATGCAACAGCTTTCTCGTTTAGAAGAGGTTATTAAGGTTATTAATCTTGATGAGGGCAATACTATTCAGTCGGAAATTCTTCTTATTAAAGTACATGCTCTTAACAAAGACCGTAAGAGAGTTCTTAAAACTATTAACTCTTTTGGTGCTCGTGTTATGGACATTGGCCATACAACAATTACCGCTGAACTTACAGGTCTTCCATCACTTATTGATAAATTCATTGATAAAATGGAAAAATACGGAATTTGTGAACTTTCTCGTTCAGGTCTTACAGCGTTGGAAAGTGGCGACCGTAACATTAAAGGAGTTGAATAATATGGGAATGACAATGACACAAAAAATCCTTGCAGCACATGCAGGGTTAGATAGCGTTGAAGCAGGTCAACTTATAAATGTTCGTCTTGATTTAGTAATGGGTAATGACGTTACAAGTCCTGTTGCCATTAACGAAATGAAAGCAAAAGGCTTTACTGATGTTTTTGACCGCGAAAAAATTGCTCTTGTTATGGACCATTTTACACCTAACAAGGACATTAAATCCGCTGAACATTGTAAACAAGTTCGTCAATTTGCAAGAGAATATAAAATTAAGAATTTCTTTGATGTAGGTCAAATGGGTATTGAACACGCATTACTTCCTGAAAAAGGTATTGTAATCAGTGGTGATACTGTTATCGGTGCTGACTCACATACTTGTACTTATGGTGCTCTCGGTGCATTTTCTACAGGTGTTGGCTCAACTGATATGGCGGCTGGTATGATTTCAGGTATGGCTTGGTTTAAAGTTCCATCCGCAATTAAGGTTAATGTTACTGGCAAATTCAATAAATGGGTTAGCGGTAAGGATTTAATTCTTCACCTTATCGGCAAAATCGGTGTTGACGGTGCTTTATATCGTTCACTTGAATTTTGCGGTGACGGAATTGCAAATCTTAGTATGGATGACCGTTTTTGTATTGCAAATATGGCTATTGAATGTGGCGCAAAGAATGGTATTTTCCCAGTTGATGAGAAAACACTTGAATATATGAATGGTCGCACTGACCGTACTCCTGTTATTTTCACCGCTGATGAAGATGCAGTTTATGACGAGGTAATTAACATTGATTTAGGTGAACTTAAGTCAACAGTTGCATTCCCTCACCTTCCTGAAAATGCTCATATTGTTGGTGAGTTCCAAAAAATCTATGTTGACCAGTCAGTTATTGGCTCTTGCACAAATGGTCGTATTGAAGATATGCGCGCTGCCGCTGAGGTGCTTAAAGGCAAAAAGGTTAACGAAAACGTTCGTTGCATAGTTATTCCTGCAACACAGAACGTATATCTTCAGTGTGTAAGAGAAGGTCTTGCTGAAATCTTTGTTGAAGCAGGTGCAGTATTCTCAACTTCTACTTGTGGCCCTTGCTTAGGCGGTCATATGGGTATTCTCGCCGCAGAAGAAAAAGCAATCTCAACAACAAATCGTAACTTTGTAGGCAGAATGGGACACCCAACAAGTGAAGTTTACCTTGCAAGCCCATATGTTGCTGCTGCAAGTGCTATTACAGGATACATTTGTACTCCTGAGGAGGTAGAATAATGAAAATTCAAGGTTC
>JAZKXL010000092.1:0-13800 GCA_045611635.1 Candidatus Fimenecus sp.
TGTTGTGTGCCTCAGCATAAGCGATTTCTTCTTCACGAGATTTAATATCCCACTCACGCCAAGGAGCAATAATTGCCATTTCAGGAGCAAAAGCCTTAAGAGTTAATTCAAAACGAACTTGGTCGTTACCTTTACCTGTACAACCGTGGCAAATAGCGTCAGCACCCTCTTTAATTGCGATTTCAGCAAGTCCCTTTGCAATACAAGGACGAGCGTGAGATGTGCCAAGAAGATATTGCTCGTATTCAGCACCTGCTTTAAGGCAAGGCCAAATGTATTCTTCAACATATTCTTCTTTAAGGTCAAGAACATAAAGTTTTGATGCGCCTGTTGCGTTTGCCTTTTCTTCAAGACCGTCAAGCTCAGTACCCTGACCAACGTCACCTGATACTGCAATAACCTCACAGTTGTTATAATTTTCTTTTAACCAAGGGATGATAATTGATGTATCAAGACCACCTGAATAAGCTAAAACTACCTTTTTGATATCTTTCTTTTCCATTGTGTATTCCTCCGAAAAAATTGCGTTTTTCTTGTGCAATTTGTAGTATGGTAATATTATACACCCAATTTTTTATAAATCAAGAGTTTTTCGCATATTTTTTCATACTTTTTTGTATTTTTATTCAATTATTTGCATATTTTATGAATATTTATGCTCAATTTATGCATTTTGATTACATATTTTTACGTTTTATACATTTATACATAATATAATGCATAAAATTGCAAAAATAAAGCGGAGGAAAACCCTCCGCCTTACTTTATTTAACTGTATCAACCGGAATAATCTCGCCTGTTGCATCTTTTTCAACTGTAAATGTAATTGTATCGCCTACATTGAGAATAACAATCTTTTCAACATCTTTGACTGCAACCTTATAGTACGTTGCATTATCAACTAACTTAATATAGAAATAAGTTTCTCCGCCTGTAATAACGCTACGAATTTCTTCTACTTTACCCGTTATCTCTACTGTTTCAACCTTTGGTTGGTCAGGTTCTTCCATTAAATCAACATTAACATCTACGTTCACACCATTATCTTCAAGTGCTTGCGCATAGATTTTTATACACTCGCTAAGAGTTGTAGCAGCACCAACAATTGTTGACTGCTCCACATTAACCATTGCATACATCTTTACAAGCTGACTTGAGTCTTTAAGTGCCATAAAGTAGGTTGGTTGACCACTTACATTAAGAAGAATTGGGAATGTTGCAACATATTGTTTTTCACGAACTCTATCTTGCGCTGATAATCTTGCGGTTTCTTCTAATGCACCGGCTTGTTTGTAGTAAACCGCCTCTTTTGTTCTTTGGTTAATAAGAACAAATCCAATAACTGATTGGTCAGATGTGATTGAAGTTACACCCGTGTACATATAAACATCATCATTAAGTGCTATATAGTTATAGCCATCAGATGTTACTTTAACATTTTCTTGACCAATAATTGAGTTCCAAAAACCATTGTTGTACTTACCATAGTAATTGTACTGTTGATTTACAATTGATGAAGAATAAACTCTATCAATCCATTGAAATTCTTCATCTTTTACAAATTTGTCAGTATTAAGTTTTGTTTCACCATCAAGACTTGTTGAAACAAGTGTTGTATCACCATTAATTGCATCAACAATAACTGCACCAGTAACATCAGTACCACCGAAAAGACCAATTGTCTTATCAAGCACAGGAACAATCCAAAATGGTCTGCCTGTTTCATCAATTTCAAAAGCAGGTTCGCCAAACATAAGTGTTGGATATTCAAAGCGCACATGACGAATTAAATATCTATTAAAATGCTCTGCTGGTGAATATTTCATACCCTCTTCTAAACGAACAGTTTCTGCCTTTTCAGTTGTCATGTCAACAATAATATATGCAGGAATACCGTTCTTTGTATGTTTAAGCCATTTGAAAACATCACCATAATCAAGAGGTTGAACGCGAACAGGAGTACCTTTATAGTTAATTTGTGTTGAATAATAGTCATTTACTACAAACTGTGAAACATAGTCAGAAAGTTTACCAAGAGCACGAGCTGCAAGCATATTTGATGACTCTTTATCAAGTCTTGGAACACTACTGAAATCAATTTCAGCAATATCTTTTGCAAAATCGCCCTCTTCAACTTTAATAAGTGCAGCATAATCTTTTGCACGGAAAATTTCAGCACCGGTTGCATAACCAATAGCTACAACTGCTACAAGTACAAGAATAAGTATAACTGGAACTTTCGCCTTGTTTTTTGCATATTCAGTATATTCTGGGCGGAAATATGCTTTTGACAAAAGACCAAAAAATCCAATATAAGCAACTAAAAGTATGCCAATATAAATATAAAATTCAATCGCCTTAAAGTTGAGGGCAGGAAGCATTGCATAATAAGTAATTGCACCTACAACTAAAGTAAGCAACAATGAAATAACTACCCTTTTAGCCGTACTGCCTTCTGGAGTTTGTTGGACAACATTTTTTCCGCCAAAATCAACATTAATTGGGTCCATAAAAATACCTCGTTTCCATAATATGTTAATAGTATAGCACAGTTTGTTGTAAAAATACAACAATTAAGTGCAAAATGAAAAGTGCAAAATTCAAAATTATTTATTGTTCATTAAGCAACAAAAACGGCGGGAGCAATCCCCCGCCCTACAATCACTATATTATCTTCTTACAAACATCATTCAAACAACAAATTTCACAGTCGGCTTTACGAGCTGTACAAACTGCCCTACCGTGTAATACTGCACGATGACAAAAGTCATTACTTTCTTCAGGCGGCAAGATTTTCTTCAATTCCAACTCAACTTTTTTAGGGTCTTTTGTTGCTACAAGTCCCATTCTATTTGTAAGGCGGATTAAATGAGTATCTGCCACCACTGCAGGTTTGCCGTAAACATCACCCACAATTAAATTTGCAGTTTTTCTACCAACACCTGAAAGTGTTGTTAAATCTTCAATATTATCAGGCACTACTCCGCCAAAACGGTCACGCACGCCCCTTGCCATTTCAATAATATCACGAGCTTTAACCTGATAAAACCCGCAAGAGCGGATAATATTTTCAACATCTTTAACATCAGCATTCACATAATCATCAAGCGTTTTATACTTATTAAAAAGTGCGGGGGTTACTAAATTCACCCTCGCATCTGTACACTGCGCCGAAAGACGAGTTGCAACAAGAAGTTCAAAAGGGTTACCTGCCACCAAAGAGCATATGGCATCTGGGTATTCCTTTTTAAGTCCCTCTATAAGAAGTTTTGCACGTTCTTTTTTAGTCATATATTACTCCGGATAATTCATATTATTAGGAAGCCCTAAAAGATAATCGGCTGACACATTGAAATATTTGCAAAGAGCAACAATATCTTTAAGAGATGGCTCAGTTGTGCCTGTTTCTAAAAACGAAACTTTACGCTGAGTAATGCCAAGAGCATTCGCCAAATCCTTTTGAGTTATTGTTGGAATTTTTGCACATCTTAAATATTTTAATCTATCGTTAAATTGCATTTCTACACCCTCAAAAATAATCGCCTAATAACCATTGGCTAGAGGCGTGGGAATATAATATCACAAAATTTGTCTTAATAAAAGATGTAGTTTGAAAATAACTACACAAAAATTCTTGTGTATTTTTGGTAAGTTCTACAAACTTTTTCAACATTTGAACAAAGTTATAAACTATCTACCATATTTGCCTTGTTTTTCGCACGTTAAAAGTATATAATAAATACAACTTATAAAGGAGTTTTTTTGTATGCAAAAAGAGATTAATATTAGAGAGTTAAAAGATAATTTCGTTAAAATGATTAGCAACGACTGGGCATTACTTACAGCAGGCAAAAACGACAATTTCAACACTATGACAGTAAGTTGGGGCGGAATTGGTGAACTTTGGAATAAAGATGTTTGCTTTGTTTTTGTAAGGCCACAACGCTACACCTATGAATTTATGGAAAAGAATGACTATTTTTCACTTTCATTTTTTGGTGGAGAATACAAAAAAGAGTTAGGCATTTGCGGTAGCAAATCAGGTCGTGATATTGATAAAATGGTAGAAACAGGATTTTCGCCTATTAATTTAGGTGAAACAGTTGGTTTTGAGCAAGCAAAAGTAAACATTGTACTTAAAAAACTTGCATATCAAGATATGAAACCTGACGGGTTTGTTGATGAAACAATAATGAACAACTACGCTAACAACGATTTTCATAGAGTTTATGTTGGAGAGATTGTTAAGGTAATTGTAGTAGATTAATAAATGTAGAATTAAAGGTGGAGAAATTTCTCCACCTTTTTTGTTTGGCAAATTAGAGTTTGTCGGGCTGTTTGGAGTTATGTGTCATTCTGAGGAACGAAGTGACGAAGAATCTCTATTGGTTGATATGTTACCGTTGGAGAGATTCTTCGCTACGCTCAGAATGACCTATTCCTTTAATCATTTTGTTAAACAAACTAAAATTTATCGTAATAAAAAAATGGTAAGATAAACTTACCATTTTCTAATTTTTATTCTTCTACAAATTCAGCAATTTGATGTTTTTCTTTTGCGCCTACAAATCGTTTTGTTTCTTGTCCGTTTTCAAAAAGAATTACTGTTGGAATACTCATAACTCCAAAAGTAAGTGCCAAATCGGTTGCCTCATCAACATTGAGTTTGCAAACCTTAACCTTATCAGTTTCTTCCGAAAATGCTTCAATCTCTGGCGCCATCATCATACATGGGCCACACCAATCAGCATACATATCAAGAAGAACAGGTTTTTTTGACTTTAAAACTTCTTCCGCAAAATTATTTAAATCAACTTTAATTACTGCCATTATCTAACACTCCTATACAATGCTGCAGCTTTTTCAATATCGGCTTGGTCAACACCACATTTATCAGTATTTCTTGCAAGCATTGAGCCCTTCAGTTCAAGGTTAAGTACTGTAAATGCTTGTAATAATTGGTGTTTAATTACTTCGTAACCAATTTCACCATCACTACCACTTGTAACAATAAGTAATGCTTTGCGATTTTTCTCAATAGGATGTCTTATATTGCGACGGAAACGCGCCTCATAATAACGTTGAAATCTATCAAGAAGTGCTTTAAACGGTGCTGGTACACCCATAAAATATATTGGTGTTGCAAACACTATTACATCAGCTGTTTCAAATTTTTTCAAAAAATCTTCTAAATCTTTTTTTGAGCATCCATTACCCGCCTTACAGTAACCGCAAGCATTACAAGGCACAGGATTCAACTCATAAAGATTTACAATTTCAATATTTGTACCTTTTGGGAATTCACGAAGAAGTGTTCCTAAAAGTTTTGCGGTATAACCACTTTTTCGCGGTGATGCTATAAGTGCTAATACCTTTGTTCCATTAGAAAAACTTTCGTTATTACCTTGACCTAAAATCATTTTATTATTCCTCTGTAGTTTCTTCAGTTTCAGTATTATTTTTGTTTTTCTTTACATTTGCGTGACGCTTAATCTTCTTTGTTGTTGTTTTTTCAAATTCTTCGTCACGAATTTCAATGTTTCTAATTTTCTTGTACTTTGGAAGCTTTTTGTTTACATCTTTAACTGCTTCTTCAACTGATTTTTGAACATCTTCTTTAGTAATATCTTGACGCTTTAAGTTGTTCTTAATTTGCTCATAGTTAGGATAAATTGAGGCACTAACATAAGTTTCATCGTCAATGTCATCACCAAAAACAAGACTTTCTTCAATAACAGGATTTGTATTAAGGTAATGTTCAACCTCTTCAGGGAAAATGTTTTTACCATTCTTAGTAACAATAACATTCTTACTTCTACCTGTAATTTTATAACAATTATGACGGTCACAAGTACCAAGGTCACCTGTTCTAAACCAGCCGTCAGAAGTGATTACCTGTGCTGTTGCTTCAGGATTTTTGTAATATCCAGACATAACCATTGGACCACGCACCCAAATTTCACCAACGCCTAAATCGTCAGGGTCATGAATAAACGCCTCAACACCAGGAATTGGTGTACCAATTGAGTCAGGTAACATGAGTCTATCGTTATTACACATTACAAGTGGTGCACATTCAGTAAGTCCGTAACCAATATAAAGGTCAATACCCATATGCATCATATCTTCTGCAACTCGTGGGTCAAGTGCTGCAGCACCTGTTACTATAAGGCGAAGACGACCGCCGAAAGTTTCAATAACTTCTGCGAAAAGTTTACGGTCAAGGTCTTTAATGCCAACCGCTTTACTCAAAATAGAAGCGTATTTACCAACCTTAAAAATTAACTTACCTGCTGTTTTTTCTTCCATCTTCTTCATAATTTTACCATGTACTTTTTCAATAAGAAGTGGAACTGTAATGAATGCAGTAGGTTTTACTTCCTTAAAATTCTTTGTAATATAACGAAGGCCATCACAAAATGCGATACAAGCACCGCAATAAATAATGTAAAGGAAACCGATTGAACATTCATAAGTATGATGGATTGGAAGAATTGAAAGAAGTTGGTCTTCTTCGGTAATTTTAATGCAACCTGCTGCACCATGAACAACTGAGCAAATATTCTTTTGGCTTAAACAAACACCTTTTGAAACACCTGTTGTACCAGATGTAAAAAGAAGTGCAGTCATTGCCTCAGGGTCAACTGTAACTTCATTAAGAAGCTTTTTACCGCTTCTATAAAGCTTGCGACCTATATCAATGTATTCTTCATAGTCAATTACGCCATCAATCTCAACTTCATCAAAACAAACAAACTTAAAGCCATCAGGAAGTTCATCTTTTCTTTCAGCAAGTGCTTTAATGAATTTTTTGTCACCAAAAAGCATTGTTGCGTCGGAATCTTTCAAAACATCAATAATATTATCAGTAGTGAGTTCCTTGTCAACAGGCACAATAACATTGTTACTACAAGTAACTGCCAAATATGTTACACACCATTTATATGTGTTTGCACCTACAACTGCAATATGTTGTCTTGAGCATTCTTCTTTGATAAGAGTATTTGCAAGATAATAAACAGCATGACGGAAATTCTTATAAGTTACCTCATAATAAACACCGTCTTTATTCTTAAGTTTATATGCAGGACGCTCTGAAAAAAGTTGCTCACTTTGGTCAATTAAGTCCTTAAAATCTTTGACATAACGAACATCATAAAATGGTTCGTTTATTGGGAATCGGCTTTGATGACTCATCTTACTTACCTCAATCTTTTGGTTTTGATAAACATATTTAATTCATTATATCATACAATTTCAAAAATTCAAAGAATTTAATAAAAATTTACATATTATACACAAATTACGACAATTTATTTTTAACTATATTAACTGTTTCCTTATATTCATCGTATGTCATATAAACATTAATTATTTTCAAAAGTGCTGATGTGCTTATCTTTTCAGGCAGTTCTAACTCTTTTGCAAGATTTTTTCGAATTTCACTACTATTTTCTCCACCTGAAATACCGTCTTCAAAAAAGTCAGTATGTGTAATCTCACGACTTTGTTTTTTATCATTTTCATCACAAAGCACACCGGCTTTTTGTAAGGCAGACATAATAATTTCAGTTTTCATGCCCTCAACACCAAGTTTACCCTCTTTTGATACTTCAGTTTTGCGTTTTTCTTTGCCATAAACATCAGGAATATACACATTTTTTATATTTTCACTTTTTGTAATTCCATTTATAAAGTTGCGGATTTTAAACCCTGCAGAATCCGAGTCAGTCATTATAATAATGCCACGCTTTTCAGCTAAAAACCGTATTAACTTTTGTTTTTCTTTATCTTTAAACACAGCAAAACCGTCGGTCTCAATGATTACTGTATCAATGATTCCCGACAGTTTAATTTTATCGTATTTACCTTCAACTATAACTGCTTCTTTAATTTTAATCATAACTTTACCTTGCTATTATAAGTGAAAGACGCACAATAAGTTTTTCTAAAATTAGTTCACCACTTTGAGCAGTGCTTTTTAATGCTTTATCGGCCTCTACAAAACAGTCAAAGCATTCGCGAATTTGCTCGTCAGTAAGTTTTTTAGCGTAACGATTACCGCTTGTTAATCTAAAATCTTTATTCTTGTAATCAAAGATTTGTGCTGGATATGAAACACTTTCGCCTGCGGTAACTGCCGTTTTAACTCTATAAACATCAACAAAAGATGTAAGTATAGCACCAAAAATATCAATTGGCTCGGCTTTTTGAAGCATAAGCGTATGCAATAACTCTAATGCCCCTTGAGCGTTTTGATTAAGTATAAATTTTGACAAATCAAAAACTTTGGCTTCAAGCGAGCGGACTGCAGTGCTGTCAATATGCTCACGAGTAATTTCGTTACCTTGCCCTGCAAAGTTACAAACCTTTTGAATTTCATTGAAAAGCACATTAAGAGAGTCGCCTACAAGCTCAATTAAATATGACGCTGTAGCATCACTCATTGTGCAGCCGTTTTTCGAAGCATAAGCGCAAAGGATTTTACGAAGTTCCCTACCCTCTGCCTTTACAAAATTAACTGCAGTGGCGTATTTTGTGAAAATATCAATTGCCCACTTACCTTTTTTAGTTGTAAGTTCAATACCATCCATCCAAAAAATTGTGATTGATGTGTCAGGAATATTTTGCAAAAATTCAGTTATTTGCTCTTTTTGCTCTTCGTTTGGGGCATCAAGTGGAAAATCATGAGCAACAACCACACAGTATTCACTCATAAAAGGCATAGACATAGCACCCTCAAAAATTTCATCGAGAGTGTTTTCTTTACCATCATATTTACGAAGAGAGAAGGTTTCACTACCAGGGGTTACGAATTTTGAACAAATTTTATTTGCATAAAATTGCTTTAAATACTCTTCACTACCGTAAAAAAGATAGCAGTTTGACATATTCTTTTCTCTTATTTGCCTTTTCAACTCGGCTTCATAAATCAATGCCATACTTTTCTTCCTATCAATCAAAATATACTGAATGAATTTGCATCTCTTCTGACAGTAAAATTACTGTGTCAGGGTTTTGTTTTTCAATGCTTTCTTTGATTTTCAAAGCATTATCACCATACAAAATAATTATATCATAATCTTTTACTTTTTCAAATAGGTTTTGAGCATTTTTACAATCAATTACAATCAGTTGTTTATTCTTGCAAGTTATACTAATATATTTTGAATGATTTTTTAAATCAATTTGCAAATCTTCGCCTATGGTCAGCTTTGAAACATCATTTTGGGACTGACTTTCAAAAAGTTGGTATGAAGCATTACAAAACATAGTATTTTCAACAGTAAAGTCACTGTATAAACTCGTAAGATGTGATGGTATATGCTCTCCATTTTCAGCTATGATAATATTATCAACAACCTTTTCGTTGTGGCTATTTAACACTTTCTTAATTTGATTTTTGTTCTTTGATGTTGGTAGGTTTATTACCACACTTTCACCTTTCAAATTTACAATTAATATTGGTGCTTCGTCGGTAAAAACAACATCAACTGATGGATTATTATAATCATAAGCAGTGCAATAAGTTGTAAGTAAAATAAATGCAATAGAAATCACAACCGCCGAAGTTTTAACAAGAATTCTCCTATATTTTTTCGCCACAAATGCTACTGAAATACAAACAAGTGCAACAATAAAAAAATAGTAAAAATATTCATGTGAAAGTGATATTGTTGACCACTGTGCCGACCCTATTCTTTCGGCAAAATTTTTCAAGAAATTACTGATTGCACCCGTAACGATAAATGATAAATTGGCAAAAAGCATAAGTCCTATTGCATGAAAAAATACACCTAACATAGTTAAAATCATAAGCACAAGTGCTAAATCAACCATAACAATGTTTGCAATAATTGACCCCACCGGTAGCATACCGACATTTACTATAAAAACAGGTAGTGTAAAAATTGTAGTTGATACGCTTACTATAACAGTAGTTATGAGTAATGATAACAACCAATTTTCCATTATTCTTCTACCCTTATATGTACTTTTAATCTTGAATATAAGGTTTTGTGAGACTATAAGAATACCAAATGTTGAAAGTACAGTAAACCACAAAGATACTGAAAGTGTTGCATAAGGATTCATTGTAAGAATAGCCACTAGCGCAACTCCTATAGAGTTGATACTATCAGACCCACGACCAACAATTTTACCCAAAAGCATTACTCCCACCATAGTGCCTGCACGAATTACTGACACACTAAATCCCGTTAGTGCTGAATACCCAAGCAAACACAAAACGCCTACTATTGCAATACGTTTTCTTAAAAACGTAAACTTTTCAGCAAGGCGTACAAGCCCCACCGACCACAATGTTAAGTGTAGCCCAGAAATTACCAACAAATGAGACGTGCCTGCATAGTTAAAATTGTCGATAGTTTTACTTGTTATTTCAGATTTATCACCTATTGTCATCGCCTTTGCCATTGCACCATTTTCACCTGGGAGATACATATCAACAATACTTGTAAACCAGTTTTTTACTTTTCCTAAAACTTTATAAAATTCATTTTCTCCAGTTTTTTGAAGAAAAGCATTTTCACCCTCAAAAATTGTAAAATAGATTTTTGATGACAGTGAATTTTCAAAAAAATCTTCGTTAAAGTCACCATCAGTTTTAGTTACAACACCTGAAACAATATCTCCCTCATGAAACATTTTATTCTCTTCAGCAATATAACGGATTTTATAGTTTTCATTGTGCAGTTTAATTACATATATAAACGAGTAGTCAGTTTCTTGTGGTGTTTCACAAACTACACCGCTGATTTCAACTTTATTTTCAAATTGCTTTGTAGCATTAATATGAATATTTTGAGTAAAAGCAAGGGATATGATGTATAGTACCACAGCCAAAGCGCTAAAAATCACCATTAAATTTTTTCGCAATTTTTTGACTATTAAAAAAGCGCATAAAACAACCGTTGCACCAATTAACAGCGCAACGGTTATATAAAAATTAATATTTGTTACAAGAAGTGATGTCGCAAGCATTGAAAAGCCAATTACTGCAAAAGGTCTTTTCAACGTCAACACTCCTTACACAAGTTTTTCCGAAAGATTATCTCCGCTTAAAATGTGGAAATGAATATGTTTTACTGTTTGTCCTGCTTTATCGCCACAGTTGTTGATAATTCTATAACTTTCAACACCACTAAGTTTTGCGATTTCAGGAATTTTCGCAAAGACATAACCGATTGTTTCGCAATTTTCAGCGTTAATATCATTTGCACTGCTTGCAATATGCTCTTTTGGAATTACTAACACATGAGTCTCAGCTTGAGGAGCAATATCACGGAATGCGAGGATTTTATCATCCTCATAAACCTTGTTTGAAGGAATATCGCCATTTGCTATTTTACAAAAAAGACAATCCATAATTTTTACCTCTTATTTAATCATTGATGCAAGAATATCTTTTGCTGTTGCAAGAGCATCATCAATCTTTGAAATATCCTTACCACCAGCCATAGCCATATCAGGTTTACCGCCACCGCTACCGCCTGCTATTTTAGCAACTTCACGAACAATGTTACCTGCGTGAGCACCACTTGCAATAGCGTCTTTGCTACAAGCACAAGCAAATGAAGCTGTACCTTTTTCCTGATTTGAACCTGCAATAACAGCAACCGCGTTTGGTGCTGAATCTCTTGCAGTTTCAGCCATAGAACGAAGACCGTTTGCATCAAGCTCACCTGCATAGAATACAACAAGTTTAACACCATTTACATCAACCGCATTTGACATAATATCAGCAGTCTTGAATGAGTTGATTTCCGCTTTAAGTGCTGCAATTTCTTTGTCTTTTGCTTTAAGGTCATTTGCAATTGACTGTGCTTTTTGAGGAAGTGCAGACACATTACCAACCTTAAAAGTTTCAGCCGTTGTATAAAGAAGTTCATTCTTTTCATTAATATATTTAAGAACATTTTTACCTGTTACTGCTTGAATTCTACGAACACCTGCAGCAACTGATGATTCACTTACAATCTTGAAAAGACCGATTTTGCCTGTATTATCAACGTGTGTACCACCACAAAGTTCAGTTGAAAAATCGCCTGCTTTAACAACACGAACAACATCACCGTACTTTTCACCAAAAAGTGCCATAGCACCCATTGCCTTTGCTTCATCAATAGGCATTTCTTTGATAAGCATTTCTGTTGCATTAAGAATTTCTTCATTTACAAGGTCTTCAACTTTTTTAAGTTCTTCACTTGTCATACCTGTAAAGTGAGTAAAGTCAAAACGAACTTCATTAGCATCTACAAGCTGACCTGCCTGTTCAACGTGAGTACCTAAAACTTCACGAAGCGCTGCTTGAAGAAGATGAGCTGCAGTATGGTTACGCATAATTGCTTTTCTATTTTCTTCATTATATACAGTTACAACTGTGTCGCCAATCTTAACAGCGTCACCACTGAGAACACCGTGA
The DNA here is from genome assembly GCA_045611635.1 of Candidatus Fimenecus sp. GTDB lineage: Bacteria > Bacillota > Clostridia > Oscillospirales > Acutalibacteraceae > Fimenecus. The sequence goes on from JAZKXL010000092.1 coordinate 12,446, forward strand.
TGAAGAACAACACCATCAGCATCCTTTGTTGTATTAGTTACATTGAATGTGCTGTCACCGATTGTGATAATACCTGTATCACCAACTTGACCACCACTTTCAGCATAGAAAGATGTTTTGTCAAGTACAAGGATAACGTCACCTGCTTCAACGAAATCTTTTCTTTCACCATCACTCACAAGTGCCACAACAGTAGCAGAAGTATTGTTTTCTTCATAACCTGTAAACTCGGTTTTATTGATATCTTTAAATGACACGCCACTATTTCTCCAGTCAGTTTCAGCACCGTCACGCTTAACTGACTTTGCTTTCATTCTTGCTTCTTCAACAAGAGTTTTGAAAGCATCTTCATCAACTGTCATATTATTTTCAGCAACGATTTCTTTTGTTAAGTCAATTGGGAAACCGAAAGTATCCTGAAGTTTGAAAGCATCCTCACCAGAAAGAACACCATCTTTAGAATTTGCCATCATCTCATTAAGAAGACCAAGACCAGAGTCAATTGTCTTATAGAAGCTTTCTTCTTCCATTGCGATAACTTTCTTGATATAATCCTGCTTTTCAACAAGATTTGGATATGCATTTGCATTTTCCTTAATTACTGTCTCGCAAACTTCAGCGAGGAATGGTCTATCAATACCGATAAGGCGACCATGACGAGCAGCGCGACGAAGAAGACGGCGAAGAACATAACCACGACCAGAGTTTGACGGAAGAACACCGTCACCTACCATAAATGTTGTACTGCGGATATGGTCAGTAATAACGCGAAGTGAAATATCTTTTTTAGCATCCTTATGATACTCAATGCCTGAAATATCAATAATGTGCTTCATAATATTCTGAACTGTGTCAACTTCAAAAAGGTTGTCAACATCCTGCATAATTGTAGCAAGGCGTTCAAGACCCATACCTGTATCAATATTAGGATTTGCAAGACGGGTATAGTTGTTGTTACCATCATTTTCAAACTGTGTGAAAACAAGGTTCCAAACTTCAATAAATCTGTCACATTCGCAACCTACTTTACAGTCAGGACTGCCGCAACCCTTATCAGGACCACGGTCAAAGTAGATTTCTGAACAAGGACCACAAGGACCTGCACCATGTTCCCAGAAGTTATCTTCTTTACCGAAACGAACCATGTGTGATGGGTCAACGCCTACTTCTTTTGTCCAGATATCAAACGCCTCGTCATCTACAAGATAAACGCTGACATAAAGAAGTTCTTCAGGAATTTCAAGAACTTTTGTGAAGAATTCCCATGCCCATGCAGTTGCTTCGTGTTTGAAATAATCACCGAATGAGAAGTTACCGAGCATCTCGAAATATGTGCCGTGTCTTGCAGTTTTACC
>JAZKXL010000093.1:0-7625 GCA_045611635.1 Candidatus Fimenecus sp.
CACTCGCTTTGAGTTTATTGAACAAAATACGCTCATGTGCAGCGTGTTTATCAATTACACAAAGTTTGCCATTAAGTTCAATAAATATGTATGTTTTATATGCCTCACCAATAAAACGAATTGAATTTTCTTCTTTTGGTGTTTCGGTAATTGTTGTAGTTTTTTGTTGTACTGTAACTTTTGTTTCAGGGATTGAAACAGGAAATTCAATATTAAATGGGTCGTCATCAAAATCCGGCTCGTAGTTAGTTTTAACATCACTAACCGCGTCATATGATGATAACGGTTTTAAGACTTTTTCAGTATATACAATATTTTCTTGTACTGTTGTTTGCTTAAAATCTTGTTGTGGCTTTGCAAAAATTTCATTAAAAGTTTGTTTCTTTTCAGGAAGATTTGCTTGTTTAAGTGATGTGCTTTCACTTAAAGCAGATTTAACACTGTGATAAACCGCATCAAAAATTGCTTTTTCATCAGAAAAACGAACTTCAATTTTTGATGGGTGCACGTTAACATCAACAAGTTCAGGTGGTAAAGTAATAAACAATACACCGCCTGGGAATTTGCCGACCATAACGCTGTTTTTATAAGCGTTTTCAAACGCCGCCATAATTGTTGCGTTTTTTACACTTCGCCCATTTACAAAGAAATATTGCATTCCGCGAGAGCCACGACAATTAAATGGTGGTGTTATAAGACCGCTGACCGACACATTACCAACAGTGCCATCTACATTTAAAAGACCGTTTGCAAAATCTTTACCGAAAGCGGAGAAGCATACATTTTGAAGATTACCATCACCATTAGTTGTGAATACTTGTTTACCGTCACGAATAAAACGGATGCTTATTTCAGGGTGTGAAAGTGCAAGTTTTTCAACTGCAGATGCAACGAAGTTTCCCTCACTGACATCTTTTTTCAAGAATTTCATTCTTGCAGGAGTGTTATAGAAAAGCTCACGAACAATCATAGTTGTACCTACAGCACAACCTGCATCAGAGAAATCAGTAATAATTCCACCCTCAATAGTGAGAGATGTACCCATTTCTTCAGTTGCAGTTTTGGTAATCATATTCACTTTTGAAACTGCTGCGATTGATGGCAACGCTTCGCCACGGAAACCGAGAGTAAGAATCGTGTTTAAATCCTCGGCAGTTTTAACTTTACTTGTAGCGTGGCTGACGAATGCAGTTTTAACATCTTCACGTTCAATACCGCAACCGTCATCAGTAACGCGAATGTATGAAATACCACCGCGTTGAATTTCAACTGTTATGGAAGTAGCACCGGCATCAACGGCATTTTCCATAAGTTCTTTAACAACGGATGCAGGTCTTTCAACCACCTCACCCGCCGCGATTAAATCAGCCATGTGTTTTGGGAGTTTATTAATTTTTGCCATGTACTACCACCTGCCTTTGAATTTTGCTATATTTATTCGTCATCAGAATTAATGATATACATATCAATGTCTATCTCTGTTCTTGTTGCGTAGCAAAAATCAATTACATCAAGTGTTGGTGCAAGACAAGGATTAATATCATCTATACAAATAGTTGGAACAATTTCCAAGCAAAAAGATACATCATTTTCTTCACGTATCTTGTTAAGCAAATCAACTTTATCAATAAGAACAGATATAGTCTTTCTCATTTGATTTGCAACTTCTACATCATAATCTTCACATCGTCCGATTTCCCAAAGTGCAAAATCGTACTTTTTACCAGTACACCCTGTATCGCCGATTTTCCACGATTTCTCAGGTTCTATATCTAATAAATCTGACACATAATCAGGATTGAAATTTCCTACTATCTTAAAATAAGTATAGCAACTATTTCGTGTACTCACTTTTAAGCACCTCCGTAAATTCAATTCTGCATTTCAAATTTAGAATTCTGCATTCAATTAGTTCTTTGCTTTGTCGATGAGTTCGTAGAGAAGTCCCATTGCTTCGATTGGGGTTAATGTGTTTATATCAACTGTGCGGAGTCGGTCCATAATATATTCTCTTGAATTTGATTCAAAAGACATCTGGATTTCAGGCTCTTTTTCTTTAGGTATATCTGCAACCATTTTAGGTTTCATTAAGTCGTTATCTTCAAGAGTTTTAAGAATCGCTTTTGCTCGTTTGATTACATTATCAGGTACACCTGCAAGTTTAGCAACCTCAATACCATAAGAGCCATCAGCACCGCCACGAACAATTCTTCTCAAGAATGTAATGTCATCACCGCGTTTCTTAACTGCGATATTGTAATTCATTACGCCATCAACTGTGCCTTCTAATTCAGACAATTCATGATAATGAGTTGCAAAAAGAGTCTTAGCACCGATTTTCTTTTTATCAGCAATGTATTCAACAACTGAACGAGCAATGCTCATACCATCAAAGGTTGATGTGCCACGACCAATTTCATCAAGAATTATAAGTGAATCTTTTGTTGCGAATTTCAAAATTTCGGCAACTTCATTCATCTCAACCATAAATGTTGATTGACCTGATGCTAAATCATCAGATGCACCAACACGAGTAAAAATACTGTCAACAATGCCAATATCCGCTGACTTTGCAGGTACAAAACAACCCATTTGTGCCATAACGGTTATAATGGCGATTTGTCGCATATATGTAGATTTACCTGCCATATTTGGACCTGTAATTACCGCCATTCTATTGCCATCACAATCAAGTAATGTATCATTTGGTACAAACATTGTTTGTTTTTGCAATGCTTCAACAACTGGATGTCTTCCCTCATAAATACGGATTACACCTTTATCGTTAACATCAGGGCGTGTATAGTTGTTCTTAAGTGATACTGTTGCAAAAGAGCAAAGAACGTCTAAAAGTGCAACTGCATGAGCTGTACGCTGAGTTCTCAAATACTCACCCGCAATCTTTTTACGGATTGAATTGAAAATTTCATATTCAAGACCAACAATTCGTTCTTGTGCACCAAGTACTTTTGTTTCAAGAACTTTAAGTTCTTCAGTAATATATCTTTCACAGTTTGAAAGTGTTTGTTTACGAATATATGTATCCGGTACTAATTCTTTATATGAGTTAAGAACTTCAAAGTAATAACCGAAAACTTTATTATAGCCGATTTTAAGTTTTTTAATACCTGTTTTTTCTTGCTCATCCGCTTCAAGTTTTGCAAGAATTGTTTTACCACCATTTACAATGTCGCGAAGTTCATCAAGTTCTTTATTAAAGCCATCTTTAATCATTCCGCCCTCACGAACTGAGAATGGTGCATCATCTTTTATAGATACTTTTATAAGTGAGCAAACATCAGCCAAAACATCAAGTTCGTTATAAATGTATTTAAGCATATTGCTATTTGCATTTTTAAGGTTTTCTTTAAGTTCAGGCAAGTTTTCCAAGGTTGTGCAAAGTGAAAGCAATTCTTTTGCATTTGCAGTGTTATAAACAATACGAGTCATAAGACGTTCCATATCGTAAACATTTACCATAAGTTCAGTTTCACGCTCACGAAGTTCTGCATCGCCATAAAGTTCATCAACTGCATTAAGACGCTTTGAAATTTCAGCACAATCATATAATGGGCGTTCAATAAATGAACGAAGCATACGCTTACCCATTGCGGTTTTAGTTTTATCTAACACCCAAAGAAGTGAACCCTTACGGTCACGGTCGCGCATTGTTTCTAAAAGTTCAAGATTACGAATTGCTGAAATACCAAGATTCATAAATTTAGCATCAGTATAGAAGTTAATATTCTTGATATTTTCTAAATCACGCTTTTGTGTTGATTTTAAATATGCAAGTGCTGCACCCAATGCACAAACCGCTGTATGTCTTTGGTTAAGTGAAATTGTTGTTAAATCGGTTGTATTAAAATGCTCTTTACAAATATTTTCAGCATTTGCAAATTCAAATTCTTCAATTAATAGTTCAACAGACGCTTCAAGTTTTTTTGAAATAAAATCTTTAAGAGATGAGAATGACACAACCTCTTTGTTAACAATTATTTCAGTTGGGTTATAGCGACCCATTTCGTTAATTACGCGTTGTTCAACATTTTCTGAAAATTCAGTTAAATTGACCTCGCCTGTTGAAATATCAATAAAGCACATACCAACACTACCGTTAGATGCACAAACTGATGCAAGATAATTGTTCTTTGACTCGTCAAGCATTGAGCTTTCAATAACTGTGCCAGGTGTAATAACGCGAATAACGTCACGCTTTACGATTCCTTTTGCGGTTGCAGGGTCTTCCATTTGCTCACAAATTGCAACTTTATAGCCCTTAGATACGAGTTTTGCAATATAGCCGTCAGCACTATGGAATGGTACGCCACACATTGGAGCACGCTCTTCCTCGCCACAATCACGACCTGTAAGTACAAGTTCAAGTTCTTTTGATGCAGTTTTAGCATCATCAAAGAACATCTCGTAAAAATCACCAAGTCGGAACATCAATATGGTGTCTTCGTAATTCTTTTTTATTTGAAAGTATTGTTGCATCATAGGTGAAAGTGCCATATTTTTGTTACCTTCTTAGAAAATAAATTTGCGAGAGGTTTTTATCTCTCCCTTCGTTAACGCTAACGCGTTGCCACCTCCCTCGCTAGAGGGAGGCAGATTGGTGTTTCAATTAGTGTGAGCAACCTTCATCGCCACAGTCACAATGACAACCTGAGCAGTCACCACCGCATGAGTGTGCAGTTGGGTCACATGTATCAGGGTCATCACCGTTTACGCACATAGCAAGAATACCTGTAATGTAATTCATAAGGTCATCAATATCTTTTCTTGCCATTTCGTAATTGCGCATATTTTCGTTCATCATGATTTCAGTATATACGCTACGGAATTCTTCATCATATGCTTGCATCTTACCTTCATCAGGTTCTTCTTTAGATGCTTCGTGTTGATAAGATACTTGAATGAGTTGGATTTTGCTCATAAGTTCGTTAAGAGCAGTATCTTTCTCGTTTGCTTCAATAGCTTTTTGCATTGCAAGATATCTTTCATCTTGTTGAATTGCTTTGCCAAGCTCTCTTGTAAGTTTTTCAAGTGACATAGTTTTGTTCTCCTTTATGTTAAATAAAATTTTGACTAAATTATACTAATTCGCCACGCACAAGCCAATTAAGTGGCTCGGTTACTTTTACGTGACAAAATTTGCCGATTAAGGTTTCGTTGTCTGATGGGAATTCAATAATAACATTACCATCAGTACGACCTGCCAAATAACCATCTAATGTTTTACTTTTACCCTCACAAAGTACACGATAGGTTTTGCCTTTCATACCTGCACTATGCGTACTTGCAATTTCTTCTTGCAAGTCACAAAGTTCCTTAAACCATTTATTTTTTTCATCATAAGGTACTGGGTCATCCATAAGTGATGCTTTCGTGCCTTTTCTTGATGAGAAAATAAATGTGAACAATGATGTATAACCAACCTCTTTTACAAGTGACAGTGTATCGCAAAACTCTTCATAAGTTTCACCCGGAAAACCAACAATTATATCACTTGTAAGTGAAAGACCTTCAATTTTCTCTTTAGCGTAATTTATAAGTTCAAGGTACTTTTCACGAGTGTATTTACGATTCATCTCACTAAGAATTCTATTATTACCTGACTGCACAGGAAGATGAATATGCTTTGATGCTTTTTCACACTCCGCAATAGTATCAATGAGTTCTTTTGTACAGTCTTTAGGATGCGAGGTCATAAAACGAATTGTAAACTCACCTTCTAAAGCGTTAATTTCACGAATGAGTTTTGAGAAGTTAATATCTTCATCTAATCCTTTACCGTATGAGTTTACATTTTGACCAAGCAAAGTAATATCTTTATAACCCTCAGCAATAATTTGTTTTGCTTCCGCTATAATATCCGCTGATTTACGACTTCTCTCTCTTCCTCTTACATAAGGCACAACGCAGTAGGTGCAAAAGTTATCACATCCATACATAATTGGCAACCACGCTTTTGCGGAATTATCACGAAGTGCAGGAATTCCCTCAGCTACCGGATTAGTTTCGGTCATATCTGCAAAAAATCGTTTACCACGAGTTAGGTATGACTTGAAAATTTCAGGCACTTTATATTGATTATGTGTGCCAAAAACAATATCAACAAACGGATAACTTTTTTGGATTTTTTCACGAATATGAGTTTGTTGCATCATACAACCACAAAGTGCAATAATAAGATTTGAATTAGACTGTTTTAGCTTCTTGATTGCTCCTACATTACCGAAAACTCTATCTTCAGCGTGTTCACGGATTGCACAAGTATTGTAAAGAATTAAATCGGCTTCTTCTTTTTCTTCGGTCATAACATAACCCATTAAGGCAAGCTGACCTTTAATACGCTCACTGTCAGCAACATTGCCCTGGCAACCGTATGTGTGTACATATGCTTTAGGGCTTGTCCCATGGCGGGTAAGAAGAAGTTCACTCACTTCATCAGCAATATTCTTTTGTTTTTCTATTTGCTCTGTACTTACAAAATTTGTCAAGATTATACTTCCTTAGTATAGATTGATAATAAAAATTTTAAGACGTCATTAAATACAACATCATTATCAGTTTCATTGAGAATTTCATGGCGCATTCCAGGGTAAAGAATTGTTGTTGGGTCAATGCCTGCACCCGCAAGTGAATCAGCAACTGTTAAAACACCTTTACCATTCATACCAACAGGGTCATTTGCACCTGAAATAATCATAATCGGCAAATCTTTTGGCATTCTATAAGCCCACGCTGAATCACATGCCTCACGCATAATGTTATAGATATCACGATATCCTGCAAGCGTGTATGTAAATCCGCAAAGTTCGTCGTTTGAATATGCAAGACGATTATCAGCATTTTCTGAAAGCCAAGCAAGAGCGCTTTCTTCTTTCTTTGGCGCCATCATTGAAAATCCTTTATTCATAATTTCGGCAACCTTGTCAACTCTTCTCATAACGCCATATTTTGCAACAAGCATATCAATAAGGTCAACGCCAGCATTGATGAGGTCCGGCATATCACCTGTACCGCAAAGTATTACACCATCAAGTTCATCACCAAAATGAGTTGCATAAATTCTTGCACAAAATGAGCCCATTGAATGGCCAAAAAGGAAATATGGAATTTGGGGATTTCTTTTCTTCATAATTTTGGTGAGAATGTGCATATCATCAACAAGTCGCTTATCACCATTTTCTTCACCCATAAAACCAATTTCGGCACGGCTTTCAATACTTTTACCGTGACCCAAATGGTCATTACCGCAAACTACAAATCCGTTAGATGCTAAGTAACTTGCAAAAGCATCATAACGAGCAATATGTTCAGCCATACCATGAGTAAGTTGAACAATACCAACAGGTGTTAATTCATCATCTTCCCAAATTAAAGTTCTTATTTTATTTAACCCATTTGATGAGTTAAAATACGCTTCTTTTCTAACCAATGCCATATATTTTTCCCTCCAAAAAGTATATTTGCGCATAATAATGCATAATATCAATTTATTATACTATAAAACGTTAATTTTGTCATTAAAAAATTATAATTTTTTCAAAAAAATATTTTTTGTAAACATTGCTATCAAGAGTACTTCTCATTCGTTATTTTTTATATATTATAGT
>JAZKXL010000094.1:0-4263 GCA_045611635.1 Candidatus Fimenecus sp.
AATCGTTGACCGTTGTCTTTCATGGATTGAAAGCGAAGTTATGCGTGATTTGGGCGAAAGTGTAAAAGTTGTGGCGCAGAAGAAAAAGCCTTTCTTCTGGGACAAAGATTAAAGGGGGACGCATAAAATGGCACATATTAAAGTAGTTAGAAGAAGTATGCGTCCTGAAGAATGGACAGATTTACGCTTCGGATGGCTCAAAAGATACATATATGAAGAAAAGTTTGAAATAGAAAACATCAAAGTCCGTGATGCTCGTCAAACAGCTGAAATGCAATATGATTATTACCCTGAGGGTTGGCGTAATCTTCATAAAGGGGATATGTATTTCACTCCGGACGGCACTGCATTTTTTGATGCAGATGTAGTAATCCCTGAAAAACTTCGTGGTAAAGAACTTTGGTTTTCACTTAAAACTGCCGCTGAAATTATTGTTAAAGTCAACGGCAAATATGTTGGCGGTGTTGACCCTAATCGTGACCGTATTCTTTTAACTCCTTATATTGATTCTGATTTTCTTCATTTTGAAATGGAGGGCTATAATCGTTCGAAACCCGATGATGAAAGAAATCCCGAATCTTTGTCTGTCCGTGGTTGTCGCCAGATTTTTGAAGGTGCTTATCTTGCAACAATCAACCATACAGTACTTGACTTGGTTTATGACCTTGAATTGCTTTTAGATATTGCAAAAAGTGAACTTTTTAATGAAGATTATCGCAATTTCTTAAATCGTGAAATCAACAATGCGCTTAATCTTATTGATTTTAATGACTTGCAAACTGAAGATGTAGCAAAAGCAAAGCAATATGTTGATGATGTAATTTATGCAAATGATGACTACAAGGGTAATGGTGATGTGGCACTTGTTGCACATTCACACTTAGATATTGCATATTATTGGCGCCGTATTCATTCAGTGCAAAAGAATTTAAGAACAATTCTTATACAGTTAAGACTTATGGATAGATATCCTGATTTTAAGTACACTCACACACAAGCATATACTTATGAAATGCTTGAAAAGTATTATCCTGATGTGTTTGAAGAGCTTAAAGAGAAAATTGCAAACGGTCAGTTTGAGCCAGTTGGTGCTATGTATGTTGAGCCGGACTGTAATATTCCTTGTGCCGAAAGTCTTATTCGCCAATTTATGTATGGTCAGCACTATTTCCGTGAAAAATTCGGCAAAACAATAAAGAATTGTTGGATGCCTGATGTTTTCGGTAACTCTTGGATTTTGCCACAAATTCTTAAAAAGAGTGGCGTTGATTATTTCGTTTCTAATAAAATGTCAACATGGAATGATACAAACCGTTTTCCACACAACAACTTTATTTGGAAGGGTATTGATGGTAGTGAGGTTTACGCTTGTGTGCCACCAACTCACTTTATAACCTGGAATATGCCTTCACAAATTCAAGAAAACTGGGAAGCATATCAAGATAAAAACCAAGGCGGACAAACAATGTCTATGTTTGGTTATGGTGATGGTGGTAGTGGTTGTACTGAAGAAATGATTGAAGTTATGCACCGCTTCCCCAAACTTTCAATTATGCCTAAAACTGAGCATGTCAGCGGTCAAGAATTTTTAGAGAAGAATCTTAAAGATAATAAAAATCTTGCAAAGTGGGATGGTGAATTGTACCTTGAAATGCATCGTGGTACATTTACAACAAAGTCACAAATGAAGCGTTATAACCGCCAACTTGAATATAAACTTCGTGAGGTAGAAATTCTTTCAACTCTTCGTTATTTAAAGGGTGCAAAGTATCCACACGAGGAAATTCGTGACATTTACAAAAAACTTCTTATAAATCAATTCCACGATATTCTTCCTGGTAGTCATATTACGCCTGTTTATCGTGATGCAATGGCTGACTACAAAGAAATTAATGAGCGACTTGATAAACTTCTTGATAATGGTGAGGATTACTTTAACTCACTTAACTTCCCACGCACACACTTAACCTTTATTGAAAATGAAATGGGTAACAGTATTCGTTACGGAAAAAGAGGTTATTGGGCAATTCCAAATCTTCCTGCTCTTACTAGTGGTGAAATCACATATAACGAAACAAATGCACAGTGGATTACCATTGGTGAAACAGTTGAAACTCCATTCTATGAAATTGTTTTCAATACTGATGGTAGCATTGAAAGTATCTATGATAAAGAGTTAGACCGTGAATGGGTAGGTGGCGAGTTTAATAAACTTAAACTTTATAAAGATAATCCTGGTGTTTATGATGCTTGGGATATTCTTCCTAATTATAAAGACCGTGAAGTTGAGGTTAAAATTCTTTCACCACTAAAAACCATTGAAAGAAATTCAGAAGTGGCATCTTTTGAATGTGTTCTTGGCACTGAAACTAGCACTTGGAAACGTATTATAAGAGTTTTCCGTCAATCTCGTGGTATTGAGGTTGAAAATGTGGTTGATTGGAATGAAAAACACGTACTTGCAAAGGCACAGTTTGATTGTAATGTATTAACAAGAAAAGCAGTTTGTGACACAAGTGCAGGTTTCATTGAAAGAGACACTCACCGCAACACTACGTGGCAACAAGCACGTTTTGAAGTTTGCCATCATAAATGGGTTGATATGGGTGAAACTGATGGTGGTATTGCGCTTATCAATGACTCAAAATATGGTGTAGGACTTTTAGAGAATTCAATGAGTTTGTCACTTCTTCGTGCTACAATCCGCCCTGATGTAACAAGTGATTTGGGACATCACGAATTCAGCTATATGATTTACCCACATGGTGATGATTTTGTAAAAGCTGAAATTAACAATATTGCTTATGAATATAATATTCCACTTGGTAAGGCGGACCTTACTTGTGAAAACTCATTTGGTGACTTGTTTATGCAAACAATGAAAATGAGTGAAGATGGCAATATGATTGTGGTAAGACTCTCCGAGCAAAATGGCAAACGCGGAAAAATTAAACTTAGCGGTAAGGTTAAACTTCTTAACTTCCTTGAAGATGTTATAGAAGAAACAAAGGTTGTTGAATATAAGCCATTTGAAATTGTCACAATAGGCATTGAAACCAAATAAAAAAAGACCGGGTAGAAAACTACTCGGTCTTTTTGCATTAAATTAAAGTCTAGATGCAGCATCTTTATCCATAAAGATATGCACATCAGGGTGAAGTTGTAAAACTGATGCAGGGCAAGCAGGTGAAATATCACCATTAACAAGTCCATAAACAGCATCAGATTTGCTTTTGCCTGTTGCAATAAGAATAATCTTTTTTGATTTCATAATTGAAACAGTACCCATTGTAAGTGCATAGTGTGGCATTGGATTTTCATCAAAATAAATTGAGTTAGCATCAATAGTGCTTTGTGTAAGTTGAACTTTAAATGAGCCCTTTGTGAATTTATTTGATGGTTCGTTAAATCCGATATGACCATTTCTACCAACACCTAAAAGTTGAACATCAATTTTCTTTGAAAGAATAAGATTGTCATAACGCTCACATTCTGCTTCAGCATCAACCGCATTACCATTCAAGAAATTAACATTATCTTCATTTACATCAATGTGATTAAAAAGATTTTCATGCATAAATGTGAAATAACTATTTTTATCTTCAACAGGAAGGTTGCAATATTCATCAAGGTTAAAAGTTGTAATATTCTTAAAGCTAACTTTACCTTCTTTGAAACATTTTATAAGGTATTCGTATGTGGGCACTGGTGAAGCACCTGTTGCAAAACCTAAAACACTGTCAGGTTTCTCGTTAACCTGTTCAATAAGCATATTACCAACTGCAACTGCAATTTGTTCAGCATTATCATAAATATGTAAATTCATTTTTTACACCTTCTCTTAAACTTTTGAGATTTTATTTTACCATAATATTCAAAAAATGCAAGAAAAAAGGAGCAAATTTTTGCTCCTTTATTTTTTATTTATTAAGTTTTATGTCAATCTTAACGTGTAATACACTTGTGATACTATATGTAAGAATAGTTGCGAAAACTCCATAAGTTAAATCCGCATTATTTATGTAACAAAGTATAATACAAATTAAAAGTGCAAGATAGTTGATTACTACAAAAGCGTTTGTTCTTTTTAATGATTTTTCCCCAACTGAAAAAAGTGACGAGATAATCACCATAAGTGAGAAAAGAATAATACAAACCATTGTGATAAATGGGAATAAATATGACGGATTAGAAAAATTAAAACCACCATTTATAATACCCATAATAACACTTATGAGTGTAATGTTTTCACCATCGTTTACC
>JAZKXL010000095.1:0-18371 GCA_045611635.1 Candidatus Fimenecus sp.
GCCCGCCATTTCAATATGTTGAAGATCACTATTAATATAAGGTGTTAAAAGAATACGGTCGCGATTAGGGTCAACACCACCAACATATTTGCCATTTACTTTTACAATAATTTCAGCCGCAGTTTTAAGTGAAAACCAAAGTTCTTTCCCACGAAATTTCTCAGGAACTACTACATCCGCTTCAAAAAACGCAGTGCCATCGGGTGTAAAATACATATCACCTTTGCGAAGGGTTCTCCAACCCTCAGGGTAATACTCGTATTGCATTTCAGCCACTTGGCGAGCATCACGAACTCTTAAATCTTCTATTTCATATTTTTCTTCATATATGTATCTTTTAAGCCAACCGAAGCGTAAATCTGTCCACTCTTCAGGTCGCATACTTCTTCTTACAACTTTAATATGTGCCATAAACTCACCTTAATCCTTATCCCAAAAGAATGGTTTTTTCTTTTGCGCAACCACTTTTACACTTTCGCCCATATCTCGCATAATTTCAGTTTCAATCCAAGAAAGACAACGGTCAACAATCAAGCATTTTGAACATTCGCCTTGTAAAAGCACAGTCAAAATACCATTTTCGTATGAAACAAAATCAATTTCGCCACCATCGCCCTGAAGTTTTGGTTTTATAATTGTGTTGATATAATTTTTCATAAATCAGCCCTCAATTTCTTTTTTGAGAATTACACGAATTTCTTCTAACTTTTCAGTTGCGATTTCTTTTGTTTCGCCACACATTGAGTAATAAACCTTAAGTTTTGGTTCAGTGCCAGATGGTCTTACTGCAATCCAACTTCCATCAACAAATGTGTATTTAAGCACATTTTCTTTTGGTAAATCATTAATGCCCTTTGAATAATCAAGCACATCTTTAATATTATCAAAAAGTGATTTACCATTTTCACGCATATTTGTCATAATACTTTGGATTTTTTCAGCACCATCTTTGCCTTTAAGCACAAAAGTGTCAAGTGCGTCAAGATAAAAACCGAATTTTGCATAGATATTATTTAATGCATCAACAAGTGTTCTGCCATTATTTTTGTGGAATGCTGCCATTTGACAAATAAGCATTGATGAAACAACTGCATCTTTATCTCTTGCGTGAGTGCCTACAAGATAACCATAAGACTCTTCATAGCCGATTACAAATTCACGGTCACCATTAACTTCATATTTACCAATTTGGTCACCGATATATTTAAACCCCGTAAGAGTATCAACAATATTAAGTCCATAGCTTCTTGCAATATCAGCCCCGACTTCACTTGTAACTATTGTTTTTACAAGTGTTGATTTTGAGTTAAGCATATCTTTTCTATTTGAAAGTACAAAATCAACAAGCAATGCACCAACCTGATTGCCAGTCATCAATACATATTCGCCATTATGCAAAACTGCAATACCTACACGGTCACAGTCAGGGTCAGTACCTAAAACTAAATCTGCCCCTTCTGCCTTTGCTTGCTCTATGGCAATAGTTAAAGCATCTTTTTCTTCAGGATTTGGTGAACGTACTGTACTGAAATTACCATCAGGCAATTCTTGTGATTTTACTATTGAAACATTCATACCCTCAAGAGCTTTTCTTACAGGAATATTGCCGGTGCCGTGAAGTGCAGTATAAACGATTTTAATGTGGGATTTTTCTTCATAGAGTGATTGCTTTTTAACCTCTTTTAAGAATGCCTCTAGCACATCATCACCAATTACAACAATTTTTCCGTTGTTTACACCCTCATTAAAATCCATAATTTCAACTGATTGCAAATCTTCAATGGCATTTACAAAACCTATAACCTGATTTGCAAATTCAGGTACTAACTGGCAGCCCTTTTCATCATAAATTTTGTAACCATTATACTCTTTTGGATTATGGCTTGCTGTAAGCACAATACCACCATTACATCCTAAATACTTTGCAGTAAATGAAAGCACAGGTGTTGGCATAAGTGTATCGTAAATATAAACTTTAATTCCGTTTGCAGCTAATACGCCTGCCGCAACTTGTGAAAAATATTGTGAATTGTTTCGCGAATCATAAGCAATTGCAACACTAATTTCACCACTAAAACGACTGCTAAGGTAATCTGCATAGCCCTTTGTTGCCTTTGCGATTGTGTATCTATTCATTCGGTTAGGACCTGCACCCATAATGCCACGAAGTCCGCCTGTACCGAATTCTAAATCCTTATAAAATCTATCTTCAATTTCCTTTTCATCGAAAATCCCAAGAAGTTCATTTTTGGTTTCTTCATCAAAAGAACACCATAATTCAAATTTTTCTTTTATTGTCATGTTTTTTACCTCTTTTCAGGCACATTTTTATATAATAATAGTACACCAAAATGGAGTTACTGTCAATTTATCATTATGAAATATGCAATAAAAAATTATAAGAATTTATTAACATTTACTATTCCTTTTTTTTACAAATATTGTTATAATGGACATAAGGTTTATTATTTTTGATTGAGGAGTGGAGATATGAAAAAGGACGCAACTATAGCTCGCTATTTTGTTCTTACTTTTTTAGGAATTTTTGCAATTGCAATTCTTGTTGCTTTCCCTATGTTTTTAGTCAATGAACTTGACAACCAAAACCAGGCCTTCTTAGAAGAAATTTCTAAAAAGAACGGTGAGACCGTAGGTTTTAAGTTCCAAGAACAAGCATCTTTACTTTTCTATTATGCGGAAAATGTTGACACTTCCTTGCTTGATGACCCCAAAGCAGCACTTAAAAGTCTTAATGATATTCCAGATAACAATACTTTTAAACGATATGGTATTGCTACCATTGACGGAGAAACATATACATCTGACGGAAAATCAACCAAACTTGCACATAATCGCTATATAAAAGAATGTATTGAAAATAATAAATTTACCGTTTGCCGTATGACCGCTAAAGAAACTATTGATGGTGATGAAGTTTTTGTTATGCATGCGCCATTAAGTCACGAAGGTGAAATAAAAGCAGTTCTCTTTTTTGTTTTTACCATTGACCAAATTTTAGAGAATTTTGAATCAAACGCTTTTGACCAAAATGAATTTTTCTTTGTCGTTGACTATGATGGTAACAACATTATAAGCACACATAAGGCGGAGTATTATCGCAATATTGAAAATGTTTTTCATTCTTTGCCTGTAGATGAAAAATATGGCGGAAGCCGAATTATTGATATTCAAAAGGACATGAAAAATGGTGAAAGCGGTGTTCTTTTATCAAGTTTGAATACTGATTTCTATCTTTACTACGCACCACTTAATTTCAATGACTGGTACTTATTCAGTATTGTTCCAACAAGCGCAGTTATTGAAAATAGAAACACTGCTCTCTCTTATGTTGGATTAATGAGCTTCTTCCTTGTTACTGTATTTATCTTATTCACTATTTACGCAGTTTCATCTGAACGTCGCAAGAAAGAAGAACTTGATAAAATTCTTTATACCGACATTCTTACCGGTGGCGACTCTTATGCAAAATTTTGCATTGACGTAAAAAAACAATTAACTAAAAATCAAAAAGCAGCATACATAGTAATGGACGTGGACAACTTTAAACTTGTTAATGACTATTATGGTTATGAAATGGGTAACCGCACCATTAAATTTATTAACTCATTGTGGCAAAAGCTTATTCAAAAAGATGAGTTTGTTGGTAGAATTGCGGCCGATAGATTCGCAGTATATCTTTGTTACTCAAACGAAGAAGAACTTGTTGCACGTCTTGAAAAATTCTGTACGGAATGTAGAATCTATAATGATAGAAATATGTCTAACTACATTTTGACACCAAGTATTGGTGTGTATTTTATTCAAGAAAAGAACACTGACATTCAAAAAATGCAAAACTGTGCAGTTATGGCGAAATCACTTGTTAAGGGCGACCATGACTCTATGATTTCTATTTACAACAGCAAAATCAAGAAAGAAATGACACAAAAGAAACTTTTCTCTGATGAACTTGAACATGCTATTAAAAATAATGAACTTTCAGTTGTTTTGCAACCTCAATTCAATATTCGTGAAGGTAAATTTTGTGCAGCAGAGGTGCTTGCAAGATGGACAAAACAAGATGGTACGTCTGTACCACCAATAGATTTTATTCCTATCGCTGAAGAAAAGGGCTTTATAAAAGATATTGACCGTTTTGCTTTCCGCAAGGCATGTGAATACCAACAAGATTTAATAAGAAAGGGCTTTGACCCAATCAGCATTTCAGTAAACGTGTCACAACAATCACTTTATGACAAAAACTTTATTGAAACATATTTGAATATTATTGAAGAAACTGGCGCAGATATTTCACTTTTACATCTTGAAATTACTGAAACTACACTTTTCAATAATAACAAGAATTTTGTTAAACTTTTGAGAAAACTTCATAAAACCGGCTTCAAAATTTTACTTGATGATTTTGGCACAGGTTATTCTTCACTTATGCTTCTTAAATCAATGCCTATTGATGCACTTAAGCTTGATAAAACTTTCATTGATGACTATGAACACCCTCGCGGTCGCAATATTATTGAATGTGTTATTGAAATGACAAAGAAACTTGAACTTACTCTTGTTGCTGAAGGCGTTGAAACCGCTGCACAATATGAATACATAAAAACACAAGACTGTGATTTTGTTCAAGGTTTCCATTTCAGTTATCCATTAGAATATGACGATTTTTGCAAGGTTATTGCCAAGGACCGCTAATATATTCGTGTCCCACACGCCTAATATTTAAGTTAACATTGACTTCGTACAAACTTTGTTTTAGTACGGAGTCAATATTTTTTTCATTCTTACGATAAAAGTCTTTCTCAAAAATATATAAAAGTCGAGCAAGTCCACATGCATCACTGTCGTATTTTTGGTATAAAGAGTTAAGTGTCTCCTTTATGTTTTTTTCAATATATTGCTCGCCTTTCTCTTTAATTTCATTCATTTCAGTTGTTGTCATAGCGTTCGAAACACCACCACTGATTTCCGCAATATCCGCATCAATATAAACCTCTATTTGAAAAGTTGGAGTATTATTTTTAAGTTTTACACTTCTTTTAATTTTTGACTTTACAATATTAAGTGCAACATTTGTGCCTTTTCCACCATCGAAAGAAATGGCAGTATTATGAAGTTTATTGTAAAGCATATTAAGATAAACTGTTTCTTTTTTTGAAATAACTTCTCTATATTTTGTATTATTAAAAAGTGCAGTACCTATTATCTCTACTGTTTTTTCTTTACCTTTTTCTTTTAGTGAAAAAAGTGGCAAAGCAAAATCCTTTGTACCTGAGTTATATCGATTAATTAACTCATAAATTTGTGTTGCAAAAATTCGTGCATCATACTCATACGCCTTTATACTGTTTTCAAGATTTTGTGCGCTTATATATTCATTATTACTTTGAGCCGTTAAAATTTCAGATGCAGTTTTTTCAGCGGCGGCAATATATACCGTGCCGCCGTTTTCAACGTTACGGACAAAAAAGTCAATTACGTCATCCATTTTTTCTTTCGTAATACTTTTGCCTATAAGAATAATACGATTTTGCGAATAAAGTGGAATTTTGCCCTCTTTTTCAGTTACTGTTTTTATTGCGGTATAGACTGTGTCTCCCTTTAATTTATATGCTTTTAATGGTGGTTGCGACGCACCCTCTGCTGACGACGCTTGTGATGAGTTTGTATCAATTGCCTGAAGTGTTACTGTATAGGTGCCGTCACTTTCTAAATCAATGCCGATACCTTGAATTACAAGGCGATTGCTAATGTCCTTTTTATAGATTTCATTTTCACTAAATGTAAAAATTACAAGAATTATAGCAAGTGCAATAATTATACCTCTTCGCATTTTTTACTCCCCTTTCTTGCTAAAAGCAATACAGTAAGCGGAATTAGAAAAGTCGTTATTCCTGTAATTATTACTTTAATTATTGAACTATCAATCACAAAAAATCTTTCAATTTCACCTGCAATAATTAAATTCGAAATTATAGAAAGTATGCCGATTATTACGAAGCAGTTACTTCTTTTAAGTTTTGTAAACTCCTTTTGCAAAATATCTACTTGCAAGAAAATAAGCAAAGCTGCTTTTATAAATGCACACATAATCCACACACTTGTAAAGATTGCATCAAGGCGGTCAAACATTGCAAATTTCGAAAGCGATGCAAGGGTGTGAAAAGGGAAAAGTTGCGTGCTTGCAAAATTCCCCATAACTGCACCTGCGAAAAAGAAAAGCACCGCCATTAACAAGGTTTGGGAAAATAGCCATATAAAAAATCCTTTTGTAACTTTACCGCTGACCTTTGGTAGTGCTATTGCAATCATTGCATATTCTACTGTTTGCCCTACCGAATCTATTGCCGTTTTAATTACAGGTGTAATGCCGTTATAGAATACGGGTGAAAGATTTAGCAAATCCACCTTATCAAACAAGGCACACAAAATGAAAATAATTGCAGGAATTACAAGTGTTGCGGTTAAAACTGCGCTTCTTCCTAACGCTTCAAATCCTAAATATGCACCATAGCAACAAAATATTATTACAAACACAAGCATAAAATTAACATTGGTTTCAGGAAATACTACTGTGCCTGTAAACACATCAAGTCGGGCAATGGTTACTACTGTAAAATAGAAAAATGCCACTATATAAAAAATTGAAATTGCTTTTGAAAGTTTTGTTGACCGTTCACGTGCTAAATCCAAAATATTTTTATTTCTATATTTTCTGTAAAACAAATATATAGGGAGCATAATTAAAATCCCAATAGTTATTCTAAAAATAGGTTGCACTAGCATATCGGAAAGTCGCACATCTTTTGTGTAAGATGAAACATATGTGACCGTTGTAAGTGTACGACTTAAAAACAACATTACATAAAACTGAAATGCACTGATTTTTCCTTTAGTTATCATTTTATTTCTCCATTTTATCTATAAGCATTTTTCGTTTACCCATCTTCCTCCAGTCAGTACGAATAATAAAATCACGCCATGCACCAAGCTTTGTAGGTGACATTGGTGAAGTGAATGGGATTCCATACGGATTTATTGCACAAGCGTTTATAAGCACAACCGCAAAGCTTAGCATTATGCCGTAAAGTCCTGAAAGTCCACCGATAACTATAAATGCAAAACGAAGCACCGCTACCGGCTCATAAAGAGTTGAAACTACAAAGGAGCTTACTGCTGTAAGACCCACAACAATTATCATAGGCGCAGAAACTATTCCAGCCGTAACTGCGGATTCACCAATTACAAGTGCACCTACAATAGAAATAGCGTGCCCTACTGTTTTAGGCATACGAAGTCCTGCCTCGCGAACAATTTCATAAACAAGATGAATAAAAATTGCCTCTAGCATTATGGGAAATGGTGTACGACTCTCTTGCCCTGTTATGCCAAAAATCATTGTTTCGGGTATGATTTCTTGATGAAAAGTGCAAATTGCAACATAAAGTCCTGGCAAAAACACACTGAATAAAAATGACGCTATTTTTAATAATCGTATAAACGTTGCATAGTATGGTCTTTTAAGATAATCATCAAGAGAATGAAAATGCTCAATAAAAAGATATGGTACAATTAATGCATTTGGAGTACCATCAACAATTATGCAAATTTTACCCTCCGCCATTTTTGCGGTAACCACATCTGGGCGCTCGGTAAACCCAACGCCACTAAAAATTGACGGATGGCGAGTATCAAGAAAAGACTGCAAATAACCCGAACCAAGTACAGTATCAATTTTCGCATGCTTAAGATTTGCAATTACTTTCTCAAGAATTTTTGGGTTGACTCTATCAGACATATAACACACGCAAGCGCGAGTTTTTGATGTCACGCCTACCTCTACCATTTCAATTTTAAATACGGGATTTCGTACACGACGACGAATCATTGTAATATTATCTTTAAAGCTTTCAACAAAGCCCTCGCGAGAGCCACGCTCTTGCATTTCAGTATTTGGCTCAAGAGGTGTGCGTTTAGGGAAACTTTGCACTCCGAAAAGCACCGCAAATTGTGAACCACTGCAAAACATTACAAGGTTGCCTGAAATCAACTCGGCTATTGCCTTGTCTAAATCATTTGTAATGGACTTATCAATACTTGCGGACACACGATCAGCAGCATCATATATGATTTTGTTGTTTTTTACATTTTCAAAATCCGCATTGATAATAGGATTCATAATTTGCTCAGTTATAAGCAAACTGTCACACATTCCGTCAAGCATAATAAATGCAAAATCCTTATCATTCACTGTGTAGTTTCTATATTTCACATCAAAACTATTGCCAAGTTGTGACTTGAAATATCTCATGTTAAAATTCAAATCAGTGCTTACGTTGACTTTTTTGCTGTTTGAAACACTGTCGGTTGTTATCTCATCAACCTTTTGTTGAAACCAATTTTTCATAATTATCACCATTTTTATATTTGCCTTAAAACAAAGTAATATTCTACATAAAATGGCAAAAGATAAAAGTGGTGATTTTATGTTTATAACGCTTATAAGAACTGCTGTGCTTTATATTTTTGTAATTGCTATTATGCGACTAATGGGCAAAAGACAAATCGGTGAATTACAACCCACCGAGCTTGTTGTTACCCTTTTGCTTTCTGAAATTATTGCTATTCCTATGCAAGATAACGACATTTCACTTGTTAGTGCAATAATCCCTGTTTTAGTGCTTGTAGGTTTTGAGATTTTAATATCTGTAATAAGTCTTAAAAGTGTGAAAGTCCGTAGTATTATGCAAGGAAACTCAATAATTATAATACGCGACGGTAAACTTGATTTGAAAAAAATAAAAGAGCTTCGTTTCACCATTGATGACATACTAGAAGCTCTTAGACAAAAAGATATTTTTGATATAAGTAAGGTGCAATACGCGGTTGTTGAAACCAACGGAACTATAAGCGTTATGCTAAAGCCACAATATGAGCCCGTTACTCGTGAAGATTTAAATTTAGAGATTAACGATAATGGAATACCCTGTGCTGTTATTGTTGATGGAAGAATTATAAAAACTGATTTTGATAGCTGTAATATGACAATGGAAAAGCTTAAAAAGATTATTAAGAAAGATAAAATAAATATAAAAAACACTCTTTTAATGACTATTGATAAAAACGGTAACAAGACAATTATAGGGAAGGACGAAAAATGAAAAGAATATTTTTTGCTATCGGTTCGCTAATCTTGGCAATTTTAATATGCACCATAGGAAATCTTGTTTTAATTGATACCTGTAATAAATTAGAAAGCACTCTTGATGAAGTTGTATATTTTGCGGAAAATGGTGATGAGAAAAACGCACTGAAAAAAGCGGAGGAAGCCACAAAACAATGGGAAGATATACACAGGCGAATTGAGGCGCTTGTTAATCACGCTGAAACGGATGAGCTTGAAGAGTTAATAAAAAGTCTTCCCGTATATGCCCGATTAGGCAACACGGAAAGACTGTGTGAAAAATC
This sequence comes from Candidatus Fimenecus sp., assembly GCA_045611635.1. GTDB lineage: Bacteria > Bacillota > Clostridia > Oscillospirales > Acutalibacteraceae > Fimenecus. Next base: position 9,487 of record JAZKXL010000095.1, read on the forward strand.
AGAAATTGCAATAAACCGCCTTCACCATGTTGTAAAAAATGAAAGGGTTTTAATTAGCAATATTCTTTAAAATTTAAATTAACTTTTCAACATCACTCAGTTTTATGCGTTTTGATACTATATAGGTCTTTCGCTTTTGCTTACCTTTATCAGTATCATATTTGCCATTTTCTTTTTCTTCGGTTGAAAAAATTCCATAAGATGAGGTTACAATTGTACCATCATCTAACACCACATTACCACAGTAGCCTGTATCAGCATTTGCTACAATTGATGGCTCGTTTTGCTTTGGAAGATATGTATGGGCAATTTTAATTCTATATTGCCCCTCGGTACCATTTTTAAGGTCATCATAGGTGCCTACCCAAGCAACCCAACCTTCAGAATACCACTTCTTTTCACCGCCGAGTTTGCGCATCTTTTTAACCCGCTTATGGTCACGTTCTATAGAACGGAATGTTATAAAAAGTCGCCCATCATTTGTATATTCCGCTTTATGACGCTCACCATTTAATGAAAAAGGTGCTTCTTTAGGTCTTGACCAAGTTTCACCCTCATCAGTTGAAAAAAACAAAAGTGATGTGCATGTTTTCTTGTTACAACGAGCAATAAGACAAAGCTCGTCACCCTTGCCACCATTTGAACGAATACACTCAACCTCACACACACCTGCATAGGTTTCAATTTCGCGATACTCTTTAAGATATGCCTCCGGCTTTGACCAAGTGTAGTCGCCATTTTCTTGAAAAGTAAGAATAGTTTTATAATTAATAAAATTATGGTCGTGAAAAATGCCCATCCATTTATCAACAAACTCACCATTCTCTTTAAGACGAGTAAGTGACGCCATTGCAACGATAGGGATTAAAGGCAAATCACTATCATTATCCCAAAAGCGTTTAAATTCAGTCCAAGTTTTACCCTCATCAAGAGAAATTGAACTATTAAAGCCCCCTGGAGTTGACATTCCAGGCCATTTTGAATTTGCTGAAATTAAAATCAGTTTTTCTTCACCATTTGTAAACTGCAAACGATAAACTGTTGGTGTTTCAAGTGATTTTTCCCAAGATGCAGGTTGATTTTCAATTTCTTTATCGTAAGAGAGTCCGCCATTATCACTAATTTTTGATAGCACTGCACCCTTGCCGTGACCTTTTGGGTAAAATGTTAAAATATCACCATTATTAAGAAGCACAGAGTCTGGATGCCCCAAATACCCTGTGCTATTGTCAACAATTGTATTATTAAAAAGATATTTTAATTCTTCAGGTGTATCTTGTGGCTCGACACTTAAATCCACCTGAGGAATTTTATAATACCCATATTTTTTAGGAATTGGTTTTTTTCTAAAAAGCATAATTATTTATTCCAAGTCTTAAGTCTTTCACTTGCAAGGTAAGCAGCACCAAGCATACCTGCTTTATTACCAAGTTGTGCTTTTTCAATTCTTACATGCTTATAGTTTGGTTCAATTTGTGCATCAACTTTTTCACGAATATCTTTAATAAGCATATCTTCTGACATAATGCCACCACCAAGCACTATAAGTGAAGGGTTAAAGATGTAACAAAGATTACGAAGACCTAATGCAATTTCATCTTCCCACTTATCAATTTCATCAATGATAATAGGATTTTTAAGATTTTCAGGTTCAAAAATTTGTCGGCCATTCATTGGCTTGCCCATACGTTCTGAAACTGATGTTGTGAAAACGCGACAAGCGGCATAAGCCTCATAGCAACCTATTCTACCACAAGTACAAGGTCTTCCGTCTTTATGAGTTGCCATATGACCAAATTCACCACCTGCAAATTTTGAGCCACGATAAACATCACCATTAATATAGATGCATCCTCCAACGCCTGTACCGTAAGTAAGGCAAAGGAAATCGCTTTCGCCACGAGCAGCACCAAAGTGTGCTTCACCAATTGCTGCACAGTTAACATCGTTATCAACTGCAACAGGCACACCAAACTGTTTTTCAAATGTACCACGAAGATTTGAATGGTTATAGTTTGGAATATTGCCAACACCATCGTTAATAACACCATTCTCAAAGTCAACCTGACCTGCAGTTGAAATACCAATAGCATCGTATTGACCCTTGTATTCTTCTAACTTTGCTTCCATAGCACGCATTACCATATTGTCAGTATCTTTATAAGTGTCAGTTGGGAATTCCTCTGAAAAAAGCACTTGGAAATTTTCATCAACAATACCAAATTTAATTGCTGTGCCACCAACATCAAAAACTATAAATTTCATAATCTAAAACTCCTTACCGCTTAATTGAAATAATACGCTATACATAATTAAGTTAATTATATAGTATTTTTTTATGTTTTACAATAAAAAATGTAAAAAAGTTAAAACTGATTTTTATTTACACAACAAAAAAAGCAATATTTTTTTTGTATAAACTGTTAATTTTTTAAATTAGACTTGTATATTTCTTTAAAATAGTATAAAATAGGCATGTTAATGTGAAAAAGTATATGTTCTTTTTCATTTTATTGTAAAAATGTTTGTAAAGGTGGTTTTTCCCAATGGAAAACAACAAGACTCAAGCGGAAATTTACCGCGAAGAGCGTAAGGAAAGACTTGCTAAAGCAGCTGCTAAGCAAGCTAAAAAGTCTCCTAAGCTTTCAAAATCAAAAAAAGTTGCAGGAAAAGTTATTGCTATTCTTCTTGCAGTTGTTGTAGCTTTTGGTGCATTTGGTGGTATTCTCAATTTCTTTGGTGTTCCACAAAAGGTACTCAAGGTTTCAATTGATAATACTGAATATAGTTTCACAACTGCTGAATTCAATTATTATTACTACAACACTTGGTACAATTATCAAAGCCAGGCATATCAATACGAATCATATTACGGCCAAGGCATGGGTGTAAGTCTTACTGGTTATGACTACACAAAAGGTCCTGCTGAACAAGAATACACAAATGATGTTGCTGCTATGACTGGTGTTACTCTTGAAGACCTTGGTAACCCTGCAAAAGCAACTTGGTCTGACGCTTTTGCATATGCTGCAATTAGCAATATTATTCAAATTAAGTATGGCGCTGCTAAAGCAAAAGAAGCTGGCATTGTTCTTAGTGAAGCTCAAGAATTAGAAATTACAAATTATCTTGAACAAGCTCGTAATACAGCAAAGCAAAGCGACTATTCTCTTGATAGATGGCTCCACACACAAATTGGTAAGGGTGTTTCAGAAAAACTTGTTCGTCAAATTCAAACTGAAACATACCTTGCAACTGCATACTATGAAAAACTTGAAAAAGATGTAACAGATGGTATTACTAGCGAAGATATTAAAGCAGCATACGAAAAGAATCCTGACCTTTATGATGTCTTAAGTGCAAGAGTTTACACAGTATTACCTGTTGAAGCAAAAGTTAAGTCTGACGCTACTGAAGAGCAAAAGAAAACTGCCGAAGAAACTGCTGCTAAAGAAACAAAAGCAAAGGCAGACAAAATTTTCAACGCTATTACTGATGAAGAATCATTCGTAAAAGAAGCACAAAAAGCAATTCTTACTGAAGATAATAAGAGTACTGTAAAAGCTGAAGAAAGCACAAAGGCAGAAAATGTTCGCTTTGCAGACCTTGAAGGTGTAAGCACAAAACTTGCTGAGTGGGCATTTGATGACGCTCGCAAGGTTGGCGACAAAACATGTATGAAGAATGAAGATGGCTCATACACAATGATTTTAATTACTGCAGTTGCACATAAAGATACTCGCGTAAGTTCAAGTGACGTAAGACACATTCTTGTTAAGTTTGAAGACATGAAAGATGAAGATGGTAAATCACGTCCACTTACTGATACTGAAGTTGCAAAATACAAAGCAGACGCTCAGTTAATTCTTGATGAATATAACAAAAACAAAACAGAAGAAAACTTTATAGCGCTCACAAATAAATATACTGAAGACGTTGATTCTACTGGCAAGCCAAACGGTGGTGGTCTTTATGAAAATGTTGCAGATGATGGACAATATGTAGAACCATTTGCAAAGTGGGCAGTTGATAGTTCACGTAAACCAGGTGACACTGGCATTGTTCAAACCGAATATGGTTTCCACGTTATGTATTATGTTGAGGGCAATGGCGACTCTTGGTACACAAACGTTAAAAATGAAATCTTTGTAGAAAGATATGCTAAAGTAACTGATGATGTTATTCTTGCTCTTATGAAGACAGTTAAACTTAACAGCGGAACTCTTCAATGGGCTAAACAAAATCAAAGCAAATTTGTTACAAAACTTGTTTTGAATAATGTATAAACAACTTAAGCCACGCAGGAAATAACCCTGTGTGGCTTTTTTATTATAAAATTTTGTGACATTTTGGTATTTTTGCCACTACCTTACAAAGACCGGTTTTTATACGGAAAGGAAGGAGGTTTTTGTCTTGTCCAAAATAGATATAAAAAAGAAAGCTGACAAGTTATTAGAAGAATACTGTCAGAATTATAAGACTTGCTTATACAAATACGCGTATTTGAGAACGGGACATGACAAAGATGCGGCAGAAGACTGTATTCAGGAAGCTTTTATGGTTATTTACAAGCGATTATGCAAAGGTGAAGAGTTTTCACACCCCAAAGCATTCCTTTATAGAACAGTTGATAATTTTGTTAAAGAACACTTAAAAGATATTGAAAAACGAAAGAAAGTTCAGGACGCAACAGCTACTGAAAATATGTTTTTTGAAATGCCAGTTTTTGATAATCTTGATGAGCAGACCGAAAATGAAATTATTAAAGCTGTATTCAAAGAAATGAGCGATAAAGAAAAAGTAATTTACCGAAAACGCTACATAGAAAAATGCAATGTGCGTGACATAGCGAATGAATATAATATTTCAGTTTCAACAGTCACCACAAGGTTATATCGAATAAGACAAAAAGCCGAAGATATAGTAAAACGAGAACTTTCAGAAAGGGGGATTTTTGAATGACAAGCACAAGAGTATCAGAGCTTATAAACCAGAATAATTTTATAGATATTCTTAAAAATGAACTGTATTCACTTATTGACGAAGAGTTAGCAAAAGATACTGAAATGGATTGCGACCTTGTTGACGAACTTGTAAACGCTATTGAAGCATTAGAACAATGCGAAAACGAAAATCCTGCAATTGTATTACCTTTAATCTTCGCAGATGGCACACTTCTTTCAAATCGAATTCGCAATAAAGTAAACGGTAGAAAAACACTTGTAAGAATTACTGCGTTGGCAGCTGCATTTGCTATGATTCTTTCAGGGGCTAATCAGATTCCAACAACTGAAGGCAAGAGTGTACTTGTCTATGCAGTTGACGAAATTTTAGATAGTATTGGTAAGGTTTTAGGTATTGAAACACTTCTTGAAAAAGAAGAACCACCTGTAACACCTGAAATTGAAGAAACAACAACACAACCCGACGAAGAAATCCAAGAGCAAAATAACAACACAAATCCTGAAACGCCAATTCAAATGGTCAGTATTAACCTTATAACTTATAGCAAATTCAAAACATCTTATTTGTGGAAAGAAGAGCTTGACCTTACCGGTCTTAAAGTTGTTGCAGTTTATTCTGACGATACTGAAAAAACAATTCCTGTAAGCGATTGCGAAATTTCAGGATTCAACTCACTTAAAATCGGTGAACAAACTGTCACAGTAAAATATAAAGGACTTTCAGCACAATTCAAAGTAACTGTTTCAAAAACTGAACAGAATAACGAAGCAACAAGAAAGATTACAAATGTGGAATGCAACTCCACAAATAAAGATATTATTGTGCCAAAGGGTACTCAAAACCCTGCTGTATTCAAAAATGTAAAATATCGTTATGTGTATTCTGATGGTACATTTTCACCTTGGACGATATGCAAGGATGCAGAATTAGTTTCAGCGTATGACAGCCAACTTTTAGACACTCCACAAGTGCTAACTTACCAAGCACCTAATGGAATGACTTTCACTATAAATGTTATAGTTTATGACAACACTGTGGCTGAAGAATTGGAAGTAATCAGACTTGAAGTATCTAGAATACCTGATGCTATGAAATATTACCCTACAAATCTTTATAAATGTTATACTTATGTTGGTGAAAAGGTTGACTTTTCACAATTTGAAATTAAGGTTACTTATGAAGATGGCTCTTTCAAGCACAAAACACTTGAATACAGTGAAATTCAGACTTACGGTACAATGACAACTGACAGACCGTCTTCAAGTAAAGGCTATACAATTACCTTTGCCTATGGTGATGCAACTGTTGATTTTAAGTATGATGTACTTATCAAACCTGAAATTCAAGCGTGGTTTGTTGATGAAACAAGATGGGATGTTTATTATGTAAACGAAGCACCACAAGAATACAATGCCTCTACCCTTGTTACTGCAAATATGACAGACTCAAACGAAAGAATTTATCTTGATGTTGAGGTTAAGGGCTACGACCCAAATAAGATTGGTTATATTGAATTAGAAATCTATTATAACGGTGAAAAGCTTTGCGATTATATAAGCGGATTTATTTATGGTGACACAGGCTTTGCGGTAACTTCACGTCCAATTACTGACGCTGAAGCATTACCAAGCAAGTTAAACCATACACCTTATGTTATTGCTAACAAATGCACAGGTGACGGTAATTTTGAAACCTATGCGGATATTAAAGACCAGCTTAAAGGCGGAGTTGTTGATGACCCTAATCAATATTATCAAAGCACAACCGCTGGCGAATTAAAAGCTATGGGCATTACAAGTTATAGTGTAAGATGCATTGACCATGCAATTGTTGAATACAAAATCCGTGCAGACCAGAAAATCACTGAAATTGGTACACATACTGCACACGTTTATCTTTATAACACTAAAACTAATGACAATGGCTGGTCTTATCAAAGAGATGGTATCGCACAAGACCTTTCTTACACCATGACCATTAAAGAAAAACCAAGCTATTATGAGGTTGATGCTCCTAATAATATTAAAATAAATATCCAGGACATTTACTCTGAATTTTATGACAAACTTCATGTATATGCGATTTACGAAGATGGCAGAAAAGAAGAAATCTTTAATTATACTGTCAAGAGATATTCGCCATCAATGGAAACCACTTCATCACGATTAGATATTTTCATTCGTTATCCTTCAGGTAATGGTCAATATAGACAGGTTTATATTTACAGTGATGGTTATGAGGACTCTTTCTTTATTACGGTAAGTGATTATCGTAAGGAAAAGGAAAATTATTATGCAGTTGGTGAAAAGGTCCCTGCTGTTGATGTTGTATTCTCTTCTGCAAATAAGGAAGATTTAGACTCCTTCTACACAACTGAAACCGCTACACACATCCTTGAAAAATGGGACATTGAGGGTTGGGACACATCAACACCTGGCGAAAAGGAAGCTACAATTATTTATCATAGCCCTATCGGTGATTTGAAAACTACATATAAATATATTGTTATTCCTGAATATCTTGAACCTACATGCACGATAGTTTTCAATGAAGGCGTTGTTTATGATATAAGATATGGACTTGTTAAAGACACTTACAAAGTGATTTATACAGACAGAGTAGGTAAAGCTCACGAAATAACCGATTATATGGTTTCATACAACAATAATTCAACAATAACTGTTTATGTGAAAAACCCTTATAATCCAAGTTATCAGGAAACATACTTTGTGGATATTGAAAATGCTGTGGGCAGATGTGAAAACTTCAAGGCAGAAAAGCTTGAAGACGGTAGCATTAAGATTACTGCCGATTGTCCTTATTATCCTGAAAACGGAACAATGAAATTTTATTTAAGTTATCCTACAGGAAAAGGACAATACGGAACAGTATACAAAACCATTAAAAGTTCTACACCTGAATTTATTATCACACCCGAAATGCTACAATCTGGTATAGATGTTGCAAGATTTGAATTCCGTGCATATATTGTTGACAAGAATACTCATAGTGAATATAAAGTATATACAAAAGTAATTGATTTTTCTCTTGTGTAGATAAAAACAACCACCCCGTTCAATTGAACAGGGTGGTTGTTTTTTCGTGTTTCATTTTCTTTTCTTAATTATTTTTCTTGCTGTCACAAGTCCTACTGTTGCTACGATACCTGCCACTGCACCTTTAATAAGTGGCATTGCAGCGTCAAAGCTATTTGGTGCATAGGTGTAAGCATTATAACGAATCTTCTTTTCTACCTTAAAATCAGGTAAATCTGCTATTTCAAGAGTTGAGGTTTCAAAGTTCTTTACGTCATTTTCTTGGAAGTCGAAAATACGCACTCCCCTTTTATGTGCAGGGCCATAAACATTGAATCCACAACCTTGGGTGTAACCCAATTTCATACCCTTATATTCGCCCATAAATGAGTTGTTATGGTCATGACCGAAGAACATTGCGAATACATCGCCTTTTTCATTAAGGGCATCAAACTCACCACTATTTACTTCAGGTGTTGCAGGAGTTTCCCACACAAAAGAGTGGTCATTGATTACGCAACATTCAGGGTTCAAATCAAAGAATTTACCTGCGTGGTCACGATAACCTGTTGCCACGCCTTTTTTCTTTGGCACTTCCATAAGAAGATTCCAAATTTCAGGCACAGGAATATGCTGAAAAAGAATTGTTGGAATATAATCACCATTCTTCTCTTTAAGGTCGTCACGAAGACCTTTATACCATTCAATTTGTCCTTTTGAAACAGGACTACAACGACCATTTAAACTCATTGAAAGACTATCAATTAAAAGCACATTGAGTTTTGGTTTGCCATCTTCGCCCATAACAAGAAGATTGTGGTTACAATAACCATCAATATTATCATCAGCGTTAAAAGCAATGCAATTTTTGTGTTGTTTATAAAG